>NZ_JBMGQS010000004.1:0-169691 GCF_049060005.1 Flavobacterium sp. PLA-1-15
GGTAACCAAGGACCGATAGGAAATCAGGGACCGGATGGTAACCAAGGACCAGATGGTAACCAAGGACCGATAGGAAACCAAGGACCGATAGGTAATCAAGGACCAATAGGAAATCAGGGACCAGACGGTAATCAAGGACCGATAGGTAATCAAGGACCGGATGGTAATCAAGGACCGATAGGAAATCAGGGACCGGATGGTAACCAAGGACCGATAGGAAATCAGGGACCGATAGGACCACAAGGACCTGTAGGTAACCAAGGACCAGATGGTAACGCGGGTGTAGGAGGAAAAACCGAAGGGGTGGCAGTTGCTACTGGTACACCGGGGGTAACCGTGACAGGTTCTGGAACCGATGCAGATCCTTATAAAGTGGCTACTAATCTGACCACGTTTGTTCAGGATAATGCTACCGGAATTATCACCTATAAGGATGAAAACAATGATCTGCATACTGCTGATGTAGTGAGTACGGATGCAGGTAACCAGATAAAAGTGGGTACTGATGGTGGTGCTTTCTATAAAGCCGAGAACAAGGTTGTGAAAACGGCGACAGCTTATTCTGTTTTGGATGATGACAATACGATATTGATCAATACTTCAGCTGGAGGTGTATCTATCGCTATTCCTGCCGCAACAGCCAATGAGGGAAGAATATTGGTATTGCGTAAAACAGACACAAGTGGTAATACCGTAACCTTGAGCCAGCCAGTTAGGATTTCTG
Source organism: Flavobacterium sp. PLA-1-15 (assembly GCF_049060005.1). Classification (NCBI taxonomy): domain Bacteria; kingdom Pseudomonadati; phylum Bacteroidota; class Flavobacteriia; order Flavobacteriales; family Flavobacteriaceae; genus Flavobacterium; species Flavobacterium sp. PLA-1-15. The sequence goes on from NZ_JBMGQS010000004.1 coordinate 725, forward strand.
AAACAGTGAGCTTTACGACATTTAATATAAACAGTACGATACGTATACAAAGTGATGGAACTGATTGGTATAAAATTGACTAATTGAAAAGAGCGTGAAAGGTATAGCCTCGGCTCTTACTCTTTTGAATTGCAAAACTGTTTTCTAAAATAAAATTAATAGCGTTATGAAAAAAATAACAAAAAATATAGCAGCCCTTATTGCACTTGGTATTGGAAGTACGACCATAGGAACTGCACAGATTACCCATCAAAAAATAGGGGATAATCCCACTACCATCAATTCCAGTGCAGTTTTGGAGGTAGAAAGTACTGATAAAGGAGCCTTATTGCCACGTATAGCGTTGACCGATCTTAAGGATGCAACCACTATAGCCAATGCGGCTAATGCTCTTACGGTTTTTAATACTGCAACAGCAGGTACTGCCCCAAACGATGTTACACCGGGTTATTACTATTGGAAAAAAGATGAAATTATTCCTGCCAACAGTACATGGGTACGATTAACAGACGGAGCTACTCCGACACCTTATTGGTCTTTGGTAGGAAATGCAGGAACTGATCCTGCCAATAATTTTTTAGGTACTACTGACAACCAAGATTTGATCTTTAAAGTGAACAATAGTATCAGGCTTATTGGTCCAAAAAGTTCCAACATGTATTTGCTTTCTGGTGCACCATCTATGTTGAATAGTTATTTATCAAATCCTTTGACAGGTAAATACTTTGGAGGTTTTACTACCTTTAATGGGGAACACTCAATTTATAATTTTTCTGAAACAGGACAATCTTATGGATGGAACAGTGGTGCAGCAAGCGGTACCCCAGCAGCACCGGGAATACCTGATACAGGTGCTTTAATGAGTACCGTTAATGGAATGCTATACGATGGTACCAACTTTATAAAAGTTGCCCGTATGCGTATGCATGCTGACGGAACGCCAACCGCGACCAGCTTACCTACTAAAATTACGTTTTGGACAACTCCAGCTAATAGTAAAGCAGATGTAGAGCGATTGGTTATAAAAAATAATGGTAATGTTGGTATAGGATTGACTTATCCGGGGAATCCAAGCAATATGTTACATGTTAGAAATGCATCAGGTAATCCTGTTCGTTTTGAAGGACTGCAAACAGGAGTTGCTACAGATGATGTAGTGGTAGCTGATAATACAGGTGTATTGAAAACGGTTGCTCCATCTAGTTTAGCGGTAGAGCCATGGAATGTAAGAGGAACGGCAACTACAAAAGCAACGGATAATGCTCAAAATATTTATCAAAAAGGGAATGTCGCTATTGGTACTCAAAATGGCCTTGGTACTTTTCACATTGACACCGCTAAAGATAATCCTGCAACTGGAACACCTACAGCAACAAATGTCCTAGATGATTTTATCACTTCCGACCGAGGCAGGTTTGGTTTTGGTTACTATCCAAGTGATGTGTTTAATGCGTCTGGTCAATTTGACGATAAAGTTACCTTTCAAGCCAATGACGATTTGGATTTGAATTACAGTTTAGCTACGACCGATAATGGACAGGCTATCGTTCATCGTAATATAATTTCCAGCGGAACAATTGAAACACGAACAGCTAGACCAACGGGTACTTCAATTGCTGCCTTCGAAGGGCATACCTCTGTACAAAACAGAGGCTACGGATTATCAAGTTTGGGAGTTACTCAGCAACGTGCTGGGATGGTTCTTAGAACAGGTAAGTACAATGATCTAGGAGGAGAGATTTGGTTTGGAGTTTCAGGAGCTTCTGCTGGTGATGGAGGTAAAACTTTAGTGAATGCTGCAGGAGTTAAATACCGTGCCGTGATGGATCAAAAAGGAAACTGGGCCTTTGGATCAGATCCTAACTTTGATAACTTTTGGAGAAGTCCTAGCGAGCGTCTGGATTTAATTTTGGGAGGTATGCGTATTGGTGCATTAGGCTATGGGCCGTTAGCGGCCTGGAGAGTTGCCGAAATCGCAGAACGACCAAATTACATCAGTACCGATGCTAACGACAGATTGGTAGTAGCCGATGCCAATGGTGTTTTAAAAGTAAAAGAGGTAGCTACTATTTTGCCAACCGAGCCATGGAGAGTCCAAACTACAACCAATAACGCTACTGCAAATGCAGATCATATTTATCAGACTGGTAGAGTAGGTGTAGGTGATTTTAGTATGGCATTCCCAGTAGGATACACTCCAAAGAAATTAGAAGTAAAAGGAGACTTTAAATCTGAAACTATTGTAGGGGGTAATCTAGTTGGAATGGAGGTGAATAGTCCTTTAGTGACACAGGGTGCAGGAACGTATTGGATTAATCCCACTACACGTGAAGCGCATTCTATGAGTGTTGGCCAATTTGGAGCAAGTGCAACCGTCATTGATGATTATGCAGCGGCTGTACCAGGGAAAGTTTCCAATTTTATACTTGATTTGAATGCTGTAAATGTATATTCTAAGCATAATGGAGAAGCAAAACAGGGAACATTGGAAGTAAACGGAGCCAATGGTTATTTTGCCTTGTATGCCAACGAACACAACAAGTTTGGAGCAATGGTTAAATCCGCTGGAGAAGATGGCTTGTTATTGTATCACGCCAATTCTGAAGCTGGTGACAATGTGAGCTTGAAAAACAGAACCGAAGTTGTTGTTAAAAAAGCAGACGGAGTTACCTTCCATCATCATGATGCTTCAGGTACTCTAAGCGGATCCTATACATTTCCAAAAACAAATGGAACAAACGGCCAGGTGATGACTAGAAGTACAGGCAATTCAGTTGTTTGGGCAGATGCAATTCCTAAATTCTTCTACGCGCCATCAATGGTAATGCCTACCAGCACAACTGGCGGATTACCAGCACACGTAAGCTATGCAGGAGGCGTTTTTACGGTTGATTTGCATGCGGTTTACAGCAACCAATATGGAATGACTGGCAATGTGGCTGGACCTACAAGAACTGCATTAAAGAGTCCAAGCGCCACTACGCTTCCTGTTGTTCCTGCTGTCAATCTGGAGTATTTTGTTACCTATTTTGACAATACGGTTTTTAATCCTGACACGATACAGTTGACAAATGCGGGTATATTGACTTATGAAATCTTGCCTGGAGCAGTGGTTACTGAAAAAACGTACATGAACATCACTTTTAAAGTAAAATAACTACTAGATCTTTTAAAATAACTCATCAAAATTTTATTCTTATGGCACTTACAAATTTAAACAACGTTCATTTCTCAGCAACGACTATAACAGAGGCGAACAATACCCTAACTGATTTAGAAAACACGCTTGCTGGTACAAACATCAAACTTACCGCCGAAGAGCGTCAACGCTACGGCAGTATTCACGAACAAAACAAATTGTTTGTAAACAAGGTGTACGATTATAACAAAAGTCAACCTTCCTTAAGCACTACTGAGGTAGATTGGAAGGAGTTTAACAACGACCATGACAGCCGTTTAAACTTGGAAAAAATCATTACCCGATTAGAAAACCTAACCATCAAGCTAAAAAATGCCAAAACCCTGCACGATTTTGACAACTTTCAAGCAGCTTTGATAGATTATGCCTATACTAATTTTATGGCAGGTACGGGTGCAGCAGGTTTTGAAACCAAACAAGCCGAACTGAAACAGTTTTTTACCAAGACGGCATCTAAAAATACACCTGCAGAAGACTAAAATACCCATACTGTGTATTGATTTACTAGTACGGCGCATCAAAATACTGCTCTCGCTAGGTTAGATACACATACCTTGAGGTAAATAAATAATCTGTTGGGGTATACCAACCCCGACAGACTATTTTAAAGCCTCAAAAATGGGTTAAACAACCTCAAAATAGTATTGATATTACCTTAACACATCATTAAATAACCTCGGGAAAGCATTAAATGACCCCGGCAAAGCATTGCACAATCCTAACCAATTATTATTTAACCCAGTTGCATAGGTTAGAAACCTAAAACAGTAAAAAAAATAGTTGTTACCAGGGATATTATTTATAAGTGCTGTGTAGCTAATTAAAACAAATTAACAAGGTAGGAAAACAGCTCTGTTAATGAAATTTGTAAACAATGAAAAAAATACTACTATTATTAATAGCCTTCATTTGTACCGCAAATGCTTTCGCCGTAGATTTCTACTGGAAAAGCACCGGCCGTGCCGACCAGATTTATACCAATGCAGCCAACTGGGAAAGTGCTCCGGGCTCTGGCACGCCTGCCAATGGTTCTTTGGCGCCGTCTTCTATTGATGATGTTTACTTTCCGGTGGGAAATTTAACCCAGACTATTACTATATCTTCAGGTGCGGCGGCAAGAAATTTCAATGTGCTTTCTACTGGGATAATTACTTTAGGTACTGTAAACGTTTATGGCAATTTCACTTCAAACGGGAAACATTTGTTCTCTAGTGGTATGACTTTTTTGGGAACAGGAAGTCATACCATAGATATGGGAGATAATCTTCCGCATACTAGCGGTACAACCGGTGGTGATTTTTTGTTTTCTGGTACAGGAACTTATACTTTATTGAGTGATTTAAACTTACCGCTTAAATCGATTGGCATTAGCAATTCCACCTTTATAGCCAATGGTTTTTGGGTGCAAGTGGGTTCTTTTAGTATTGGCAATACAGTTACCGGCACCAAAACAGTAAACTTAGCCAACAGCAAGTTGTCTGTTAATCGAGGAGCAGCTAATAGTGGGGCAATTGTAATTGCGGCAAGGCCAACAACTACAAGTTATGATTGGACCAATGCGGAGATTTATATAAATCAAAGTACAAATAGTACATTTATTCAACTGGGAGGTGATGCAGATGGCACTAGTATTACAGGAATTAAATCTATAACTTTTACAGAAACTACGCCAGGTGTAACAGCGGAACAAATTCGTAGTAATGCACCAAATTTTACCTTAGGAGTTACCGATTTTGATATTAATGTTTCAGCATTCAATTTTACATCTGGTTCTCTAATCAATTTAAATATCACTAATCTTAACTTGCTGAAGCCAGTAGATATTACTTCAACAGCACTCTTAAAATTAAATTTAGGTACTATTAATGAAGCGGTAAGTTGCATAGGGCAGTCGAGCATCCGTTCAGAAGGTGGTACACCAATCTCTTTTAATGCAACGGTTCCAATATCCACCTCAAACATAGGTTTTAAAAGCATTACTTTTTTAGGCAGTACAGTTACAATTCCTGTAAATAACGATTTAGGTTTAAATACAGGAACTTACGCTACAAGTACAGCTTCAACTTCGCGTTCATTTTATTGGGTTGGCGGTACAGGTAATTGGAACGATCCTACCAAATGGTCTGTAATTGGCAGTGGCGGTGCTACGCAAGCGTCTACAGGTTGTATACCAAATTATAACGATGATGTGTATTTTGATGCCAACTCGTTTACATCCTCTGCACAAATTGTTACTATTGGCAGCAGTGCTAGTACTACTAACATGGCTTATGCGCGTAATGTGTATTGGACAGACTCAAGCAGGAGAGGAAGGCTTACAGGCGGCGGACTAAACATTAATGGCAGTGCCGATTTTTCTGGCAGTACAGGTGTAGCATCTGCATTAGTATATGTAGGCTCGGGAAACCATACCGTAAAATCGGGAAGCACAGCTTACACATCTGGTTCTATACAATTTTTTGGTACTGGTATTTATACTTTAACAGATGATTTAACTGTAACTTCAGCTTTGTTGCAAATAAGTGCAGGTACTTTTAACAGCAATGGTAAAAATATTACAGCTAGGCGATTTGTTAGCTCATCAATACCTTATTCAACAGATAATATACGCCATATTAATATTTCAAACTCAATATTAATTTTTAGCGAAAGTTCAGTTGGGTCAGGGAGTAGTGCTTTTGCGCTTAATACTCCTTTCCTAGGTTCTTTTAATGCAACAGGGTCTACGATTAATTGCACAGCAACGCAGCCACAGTTTTATGTAAACGGGCATAACGCAGATGTGCTTTTAAGTACAATAACTTTTAACGATATTAATTTTACGTCAAATACAAATAGCGCTCTATTTGTAAATTCAGGGGTGCTCAACTTTGTAGCTAACAATATTAGATTTAATAGCAATGCTACTATTCAACAAATTCTTGGTGCAGCTCCAACGCATCGAGTAAATACCTATAATTTCAGTCCTGGTAAGGTTTATTCGTTTTACACATCATCAAACGCATCTACTGCACCTGTCTATACTGTCGTTAATAGCATTAATACCAATAGTATTGGCAGTTGCTCTCCTAAAGTGACTATACAGTCTAGTTCGGCAGGTTATAGAGCAAAAATCTATAAAGCAAGCTTACCATTTGAGGTAAGTAATGCCATTATGAAAGATATTAATGCCACAGGTGCTATTATAACGGTACCAGGTGGTGAAGATTTGGGGAATAATCTAAACGTAAATATTACTTCAAATCCATCACAAGATTTTTATTGGGTAGGTGGCACTGGAAATTGGAACGATGCCTCGCATTGGAGTATTGCTGTTTCGGGTGGTAACCCAGCAACCACTAATACAAATAATTGTGTTCCAAGTTTAAATGATAATGTGTTTTTTGACGGAAATTCATTTACTGGAAACAACCAAACGATAACTATTGATATTGATGCAAGTTGCCGTAATATGACGTGGGATAGTGCAGTAAGCAGTCGCACCCCAATTTTTGCAGGTATTACGGGACTTAATTTAAACACTTATGGATTCGTAAGGCTGGCGCCAAACATGACCTTCCCTTTTGCCGGCAATTGGAATATGAGAGGAAATTCGTTGATCGCTAATTCTAACGCTATTACTACAAATGGAGTGGTAGTAAGAAGCATATTAACACTTAACGGAGGTGGTAGGTACGATTTCTTAGATAATTTTATTTCTACCAGTAATATTAGATTTAGTTCTGGTCAGTTTTACACTAATAGTAATAATATTACTTCTGCATCTTTAAATTTACAGGTTACAGGTAATAATAAGGCTGATATTTCAAATTCGGTAATTACGCTAAATGGAGTAGATAATACAACGACATACGCAGGTAACCATAGTACTAATTTAGCCAATTGGAATGCAACAGGAAGTACTATAAATATTAATGTAAGGGGTATTAGCATTAATACACCTACAGGCGTAACCATTGAATATGGTACGATGAATGTGAACCAGAGTATTTTGGCTACTTTAAATGGTGGATCTGGTACAGTAAAATTTACCAATCTTAATTTCTTGAGAGCTACTAGTAGCATGTCTGGAAGATTTATTGTTGATCATCTACGCTATACCAATTCTTCCGATAACAGTATAGGGTCAGGCAGTACAATAACGGTTAATAATTTTTTAACCGCAAATGGAACACCTTGCAACCCAATTAGGTTTCGTGCAACTACTCCAGGTACACCAGCAACATTTATATCAACTTTATGCAATTTTGATATTAAGTTTGCTCGTTTAACTGATATTAGAGCGGGTGGCACTTGTACAATTGCACAAAATAAGGTAGTAGGAGATGATGCCGGAGGTAATAGCAACTGGACATTTTCAACAGTTGCTGGTTTCGAGTACTTAGGTGCAGATAAAGTGTTGAAATGCAATGAGTATCCTTACACTTTAAGTACAGCTAGTTTTAATCAAGACGCGACTTCAATTTTATGGAGCAATGGTGCCACTACACCAGACATTACAGTAACCGGTCCTGGTACATATAGCGTAACCGTAACTTATGGTGCAGGTTGTAACTTGACAGATGCCATCACCTTAGGTTTAACACCAAACCCTGTACTAAATGCCGCAACCATCTATGCTTGTGAAACTACTGCAGGTGCAGCAATAGGAGATTTTAATTTAACTGATGCTAACGCCATATTGGTAAGCACTCCTGCAGATTATACTTTTAGCTATCACGCAACGTCTACAGATGCTATAGCAAATAGCAATCCATTGACTTCGCCTTACAACAGTGCCAGCGGAACTATTTATGTGAGGGTGGTGGAAACTGCTACTGGCTGTTACAGTACCAGAAACATTGTTTTAACGGTTAGGGCAAAGGTTTCGCCAACAGTTGCACCTAATCAAAAGATTTGTGCTACCGTACATACATCGTTGGCCAACCTAACTATTACTGGTACCGATATTAAATGGTATGCGGATTTAGTAACTCCAACGGTATTACCAAGCACCACTTTGTTGATGAGCGGCACTACCTATTATGCCACACAGACTGTAGCAGGTGGTTGCGAAAGTGATCGTGTTCCGGTAACGGTGGTCTTGGAGAATTGTAGCAGAAGCAATCCTTCTCTAAGAATGAGAGCAAAAAAATAGAGTAGTCGGAGTAAAATGATGAAGATGGATGTTTTGCTAAAAGGGTTTGGACGACTTGATTTAAAAGCTCTTAACGAGTATTATGAAGGATTCATGATGCTTAATGGCGAAATGATTCAGATGGATTTGAATTTTGAAAATAAAACAATCGATGCATCAAAAATCAATTCTGTTGAGAAAATTTTCGATACCATAGCAACATTTGATGAAAAGAATAGAATGTACATCAGCCAAAACTGTAACAGTAAAACAGAGAACAATATTGGCAAGCAGATAAAAAATTATATAGAAAAGACCGCAATAACACCAATCAATTCCAAAGAAGTATTTTTAGAAGTAGATGAAAACATTGCAGGGAAGTTGCAATTGAAAAGAATCGGTTTCTTTTTGAACGATAGCGATTTAGAGATGAGCTTTGATTATGCCATCGGGCATGATTTGAAAGGTTGTTTTGTTGTAGTACATACGGACAAGGACGGAAGCTTATTTGAGATTGAATTGGAATGTTAAAGGAGGAAAATAAAAAGGTTTAGTTGAAAACGAGAAGATAAAAAATAATCAATAATGAAAAATACAAGAATACCTTTCAGCGATTTGGAGGAAACGCCCGTTTCCTAGCTGTTTATATTTGGGGAAATATAATTTGGTATTCCATCAAGGAGCAGACGGCATACTGTAATGATTTACGACTACAAGTATTGGATTGGGGTTCCATGTAAATCTTTCAAATCAGGGTCGTATGCCGTCGTCCTTACTTTTTTAGAATTTAGAAAAACGAAATAAAGAATATAAAATATATGAAAACGCTAATAGGTTCAATAGTTCTGTACTTGCTGACTTTTCAGGCAGAAGCCCAGACGGTCAACCAAGGTACAATGGTGGTGATGCCTGGAACAGTTGTCAGCACGCTTTTCGATTTTGACAATAAGCAGAGCGGAGACTTCGTAAATGATGGAGCGTTCTACGTGTATGCCAATTTCAACAACGAGGGACTTGTTACCTTCACACCAGGCCCTGCGTCCGAAGGATACACACGCTTCCAAGGGAATTCGGTACAGAAAATATCGGGGCAGTCTCCGAGTGAATTTCAGGACGTGCTTTTTTACAACCAATCGACACAGCCTGCGTTCCAACTCTCCAATACCATCAGTATTTCGGGCAATGCAGAATTCAACCAAGGTGTTGTTGACAACGACAATCACGGAGGGAGTATTTCTTTCGAGCAGGATGCCACACACACCAATACCTGGAACGGAAGTCATGTGGATGGAAAAGTGATCAAGAACGGAAGCACTGACTTTATTTATCCTATTGGAGATAAAAATCTGTACCGTTTTGCGAGGATATCAGCTCCAACGGAAGTGGCTTCAACCTTTACAGGGAAATATTTCTTTGAAAATTCTGCTCCATTGTATCCGCATACAAGCAAGCAAAAAGAGATAGAACACATCAATAACAAAGAATATTGGACTATCACTAAGGATGGTGGTACTGCTGATATTCTTTTGACCCTAAGTTGGGACGAATTGACGACGACCCCAACAGACGTTATTGCCTCTCCCGAAAGTGACATCCATATTGTGAGATGGGATGAAGGGTTACAAAAATGGGTAGATGAGGGTGGAGTTGCAGATGTTGCTTCCAGAACCGTAACTACCACAGTGGCAGTTTCCGGATATGGCGTTTTTACGCTTGGTCGTGTTAAAAATAACGATCCCACTTGTGTAGAAATCTATAATGCCGTTACGCCAAACAATATAGATAATAAAAATGACTACTTCTTTATAGATTGTTTGGAGAATTATCCAAACAATACCGTAGAGGTTTTCAACCGTTGGGGAGTAAAAGTATTCGGTACAAAAGGTTATGATACCAATGGCAATGTATTTAGAGGTTATTCTCACGGAAGAACTACTATTGATGGAAGTGATAAATTGCCTACAGGAACCTATTTCTACATACTTACCTATGAGGATACAGCAAGTTCCAAAACCCATAAAAGAGCAGGATATCTGTATCTGCAAGCCGAATAAACTAGGATAAAAGCAAGAAAATGAAAAAAAATATGGTAAAGCAAGTCTATTACTTGACTTTGATGTTGATATCCGGAGGGGCATTTGCGCAACAGGATTCTCAATTTACACAATATATGTATAATCCAGTAAACTTTAATCCAGCTTACGCAGGATCAAGAGAGGTGATGAGTGTTTTTGCGATGCACCGCACCCAATGGGTTGGCTTAGATGGTGCTCCGGTGACAAATACCGTTTCGGTACATACTCCTATCGAAAACAGATCTGTAGGAATAGGTGCATCATTTGTAAACGATAGAATAGGACCATCGGATGAGAATACAATTTCTATTGATGTTTCCTATACAGTTCCAACTTCTGATTATTATAAATTGGCATTTGGACTCAAAACTACTGCCAATTTACTGAATGTAGATTATACCAAGTTAAAGCAACAAGAAGGCGACCCAGAACTACAGTATAATATTGACAATAGGTTTAGCCCTAACATTGGTGCGGGTGTGTTTTGGTATTCAGATCACTCTTATTTAGGGCTTTCAGTTCCTAATTTTCTTGAGACCAAACATTTTGATGGAATGAACAACTCGGTTGCCAAAGAGCGAATGCACTACCATTTTATAGGAGGATATGTTTTTGACTTAAGTCCGGACCTAAAATTTAAGCCCTCTTTTTTAATCAAAGCTGTAGAAAATGCTCCTTTGCAAGCCGATGTTTCTGCCAATTTCCTATACAATGAGAAATTTACAATTGGAGTGGCTTACAGATGGAGTGCGGCATTGAGTGCTATGGTAGGGTTTCAAATAACCGATGGATTGCTGGCGGGTTATGCTTATGATGCCGAAACTACAAAACTAGCCAACTACAACTCAGGTTCGCATGAAATATTCCTGAGATTTGAACTGTTCAAGAACTATGACAAGATAATTTCTCCAAGATTCTTCTAAAAAAGCAAATATGAAATATCAATATATATACATAGCAATATTAACAGCCGTCACAATTACTGTTCAAGCCCAGAAAACAAAAATTAAAAAGGCAGACAGAGATTATGAAAATTTTGCCTATGTAGATGCCATTAAAACGTATGAACGTGTAGCCGAAAAAGGGTACAAGGATGCTGAAATGTTCAAGAAGTTGGGTAATGCCTATTATTTTAATGCAGAGCTGAATAAGGCTGAAAAATGGTATACTGCACTATTTTCAATGGACAAAGAAGTGGAACCTGAGTACTATTACCGCTATTCACAAGCATTGAAATCTGTTGGAAAATATGATGAGGCTAATGGAATGTTGGAAATCTTTAATGAAAAGAGTGGTAATGATTCCCGAGCCAAATTATACAGCAAGCAGAAAAATTACCTGAAAATTATTGAAGAGAATTCAGGGCGATATATAACAGAAAATGCCGGCATCAATTCTGAATATCAGGACTATGGCACTGCCTTCTTCAATAATCAATTAGTATTTGCAAGTTCTAGAGTTACAAAAGGATTAAGCAAGATGGTACACAAATGGAACAATCAATCCTTTACAAGTCTTTATGCTGCTGCGGTTGATGGTGATGGGAACTTGCAGGAACCTGTTAGATTTCAACCGGATATTGATACAAAGTTTGATGAGGCTACACCTGTTTTTACGAATGATGGTCGTACCATCTATTTTACCAGAAGCAATTATACGGATGGCAAAAAACGCAAAAGCGACGATAGAATAACACTTTTGAAATTGTATAAGGCTACCTTGAATGAAAGCGGAAATTTCATCAACGTGATGGAGCTTCCTTTTAGTAGTAATCAATACAGTACCGCACATCCTGCGCTGAGCCCAGATGAGAAAACCCTATATTTTGCCTCAGACATGCCTGGCAGCTATGGACAATCTGATCTTTACAGGGTCAGCATCAATGCAGATGGAACATTTGGAACTCCTGAAAATCTCGGGAAGGAAATCAATACCGAAGGTAAAGAGACATTTCCATTTATTTCGAATGACAACGAACTCTATTTTTCTTCGGATGGACATCCGGGGTTAGGAGGTTTGGATGTTTTCGTTTCAAAGATTCAAGACAAAGGATTCAAGGATGTAGTAAACGTCGGGACTCCCATAAACGGGCCAATGGACGATTTCTCATTTCTGATTGATACCAAGACCCAAGTAGGATTCTTCACTTCAAACAGACAGGGAGGCTTGGGCTATGATGATATTTACAAATTCAAGGAAGTCAAGAAACTAAACTGTGAGCAACTGCTAGCAGGAGTGATAACCGACTTGAAAACGGGTGAGGTTTTAGCAAATGTCAAAGTTACCTTGTTTGATGAGAAAATGAAAAACATCAAGGAAACCTATACTGATCAAGAGGGGATCTACACTTTTGATGAGGTTGAATGCGGCAAGGTGTATTATGTACGAGCAGAAAAGCGTGACTATAATACCGTTGAGGAAATGGTTGCAATAAGCAAAGAAGATGGTAAAACTGAGTTGTTGATTACTCTGGAACAGTCCATAATTCCTGTAAAAGTGGGAGATGATCTGGCCAAGATTTTCAAAATTAAGATTATCTATTTTGATTTGGATAAATGGAACATACGTCAGGATGCCGCTATTGATCTTGCAAAGATTGTAGATGTGATGAAGGATAATCCGACCATGAAAATTGATGTTCGTTCCCATACAGATAGCCGTCAGACGCACAAGTATAACGAAACATTATCGGATAAAAGAGCAAAATCTACAATTGCTTGGATGGTTTCGTAGGGAATTGAAGTTGAGAGGTTGAGCGGAAAAGGATATGGAGAAATGCAATTGATTAACAAATGCAGCGACAACATAGAATGTTCCGAAGAAGAACATCAACTCAATAGAAGAAGTGAATTTATTATAATTGAATTGTAAAAAAGGATTATAGATAATATAGGGAAACAGGACTTTGTTTTCTGTTTGATGGGGGAAATTGCTAAAAATTGTCAGAGAGGGGTTTTGAATTATTGGGTTCTTTTTTAGGATTTGGGGAAATTTTGAGAGAAACATTCTTGCCCCTCTGATGGCAATTAAAATAAAAGGATATGAAAATGGCTTTGCCTTCTAAATAAAAGGAGCAGTGATTTTGTATTTATACGAAAATAGAACCAAACCAACTTTTGATTTAATATTGAACCGATCGAACAGTGCCGTTCTATAAGATTCTATGGATTTAACAGACAAATGCATTATTTCGGCCATCTGATCGTATGTGAGTTCTCTTTCGTCACATACTAGGGTCAAAAATTCCTTTTCTCTTTTGGAAAGTTGTACAGATTCTTCAATGTGTTTTCCGCCTTGAGCATCATATTGTCGAATACGTTTTAGGATTTCTACAACGTTCGTGTAGCCAATTTTTACAATGTTGTCAATTGCTGATTTTAAATCTTGGGCTGTACAGTTTTTATGCAAAAAACCACGTGCTCCATGGTGATATGCATCATCAATAATCTGTTCGTCGAAATGTTGAGTTAAGAGTAAAACTTTGTATTCTATTTTATTTTCTTCCAGTTTTTTAAGAACTTCTATACCATTCATATTCGGCATTGAATAATCTAGAATAAAAATATCAGGTGGAGTTTCCAAAGGCAATGCCTCTAGAAAGTCAACACCGCTATCAAATTCATATGTCACCAAATAATTGTCGATTTTTTGCAATAATTCCTTTAGCCCTTGTCTTACAATCTTGTGATCGTCTATGATTCCGATGGTTATTTTATCCATAATTAAGTGTCTTTTTCTGAAAGGATTATGCTTGTGCCTTTTTCCTTTTTAGATTGAATTTCAACTGTATAATTGATGATTGAAGCCCTTGCAATAAGGTTTTTAAGTCCCAAGTTAGTTGCATTTTCCTTAATCAATTCATAATCGAATCCTTTGCCATTATCGCTGATGGTCATGACAAAACCCCTGTTGTTTTGAATTGTAATTGCTATTTCAGTTGCTTTGGAATGTTTGAACGCATTATTGATGGTTTCTTGAAAAATCCTGTAAATAACGATTTTCTCATTGATCGTAAAAGCCTTTTCAATTTTGTCTTTCTTGATGAATGTTAAAGCAATGAAAGGGTTTTTTTGCAATCGTTCTACTTCAGATTCTATTACTTTCAGCAAATCCTGTTTGGTGATAAATTGATTGTTCAAGGAATGGCTAATACTTCGAATGGATTTGGATAAATTACTAACAGATTCTGATAAGGGTTCCAACGTTTCCTTGAGCAAAGGCGAATCTAATTTGAGGTTTTCTATCTGGAAATTAATGTAGGTCAACTGTTGGCCCGCATCGTCGTGTAAATCCTGGGAGATGTTATTCAGGACCTGTTCCTGTGTTTCAATGATAGTGCTGTTGAGTGTTTTTTGAAAATCGATGTCTTTTTGGTAGATGACCTTTGTGTAATTTTTTATTTTATTGATGTAAAGCTTGCCTAAAAGGATACAAAAAAGTACTACAAGACTAGCGAATAATACACCTATTACAATACCAAAAGCGAGATTAGTGTTCATATTTTATTTTTTTTTCGCGGTATATGTATACGTTTATCAAACCATAGTAAACAAAATTCACAAAATAGCCAATAACAGTATAGAGCCTAGTGTTTCCAAAGATAATGGTGTCAGAGAGTTCCTTGCTTTTGAATCCAAATACAACACTTAGTCCAAAAAAGAACAAGACAGGGGCAAAGATCAATATGTAACTATTTGATAAAAAGAATTCTAAGTCTTCTATTTTGAGTCTGTAGAAACTTTCCCAAATAAAAAAAATGAGGTAAAGAAATGATCCAAAAATAAAAGTGTAGTAGTTAAACTTTTGAATTCCTTCGAATAAAAAAAGATTAACGATTCCGTAAGCAAGGAAGATAGGAAGAACAATGTTTAAAACTTTTTTACGCTTGATGATGCTGAAAAGGATGATAAGCCAAAGCGAGTGATGGAAAAACGTATTGATGTTATACGCCAAACTAATGTTTACTTTCAGATATAAAAGAATTAAGCAAACAATCTCATTAATCAGATTTATTGAAAGTATGCCAAGTAATATTCTGTGCAATTTGTTGTTGCGGTTGTAGGTAACCAAAACAATAAAGAAAGAAATTATTACCCATAATTGCGTAAAGTTCATGAATGGTAGCAGGGTTTTAATCATAATTTCACGCAGTTTCTTTTGGGGTTAAGAAAATAGGCGTGAAATTACAAAAATTAATTAATTATGAAGAAAATTAGTTCCAAATCAAGGTGGAGTTTGAGATAGATTATAGTAATGAAACATTCCATCAGATTTTATCCTAAAGATGATGATGTTTTTTTGCTTTATCGTTGCTGTTGCAAACTGGAAAACCGAACTGTTTTTTAAATTGTATTTGTCTACGATGCTTCTGAAAAGGGGAACAGAAAAACAGTTTTGATTGAACACGAAATTATCCACCATGGAAAAAGTCAAAACATTGCTACTGTTTATATTTATTGAGGTATATTTATTGTAATTAGTAGTGAGGAAATTTCCACCGTTTGAGCTAATCTGAGTTTTGATTTGAGAGAGCGTCAAATTAATATACGGCCCAATATCACTAACACTACTTATGCTAATGTTGTGAGCACATTCAATGTAAGGGTAAGTTTCTTCAAAAAAGATATAATTGCCATTTTGTCTCAACCAGGCAGCATAATCAGTTTCTTTGATCTTTGAAGCATCAATTGCAACAACGCCTTCACCCGCATTAATCTTTTTTTCACGAGTAGGCACATCGTACATGTATTCTTGATTCTGTTCCTGCCAATCGTTATAATCATCTTCAGGGATTCTGTTTACGGCAACAAAAATAAGATTGTCGCAATTTTCGGCTCCATCTTCATCACAACATTTGTAGCAGATGATAGCCAATATGAGCAGTAGCAATGATAGTAGTATAACTACAAGAGTTCTTCTCTTCATTCTTTAGATTTGTTTTTTAATTGTTTAAAAAAAGACAGGGCTATTATTTTGCAATTTTATAGCTGATTAAAAGCATGTTAAGGTTTTCTTTCTTCGTTTCTGTTTCTTGAGGTGTCTTTTTCTTAGCTGGAAAATTGAAAGAAACACTACTGCTAGCCACAATCAGGAGGAGAATAAATTTTTTCATTTTGTAGGTTTTTGGATTCAGTTTCAAAGGTTGTTCATTTTAAAAAGATATCCGATAGGGGAAACCCTATTTTTTTTCTGGTTGTTTGACTATTGTACAAATCTTGTTGCAAACTAGCTTTGTAAGTAAGTTAGAATATTCGTAACCCAACCCGTGGCAAACAGGATTTAGGGGCTTAGATCCTGTTGAAGCGGGTTTTTTATTCTTTTGAGAATGATCAAGAATCTAAAAATATTTCGTTCACTTTTCTTCTAAACAAAGCGTTTTAAATTGTGAATATCTATTTTTAGAGAAGCTCTTTTCATCTGCTATAAAATCTATCTTTGACATCCTTAAAAAAAAAAGATATGAGTGCAATTTGGTATGAATGTAAAGTAAAATATAGAAAAATTGATGATGCAACTGGAATTCAAAAAGTTACTACCGAACCTTATTTGGTAGACGCATTGTCCTATACCGAGGCAGAAAGCAGGATTAGTGAAGAAATGTCTGCCTACATCAGCGAAGAATTTAAAATTACAGGGATAAAGTACGGCAATTATGCCGAGATACATCCGTTTGAAAATGCAGATCGTTGGTTTAAAACAAGAGTCGTCTTGCTTGCATACGATGAAGAAAGCGGCAAGGAGCGCAAAACAGGAATGAATATTTTGGTTCAAGCAAATGATGTAAGAGAGGCATTCGATAATACGGTTACAGTGATGAAAAATACGATGGGAGATTATACCATAACTGCAATTTCAGAATCGCCAATCATGGATGTTTTTCCATATTTCAGTGGTGATGAAGCCGAATCGGAAGCATTGGAAAGATTCAATACACTGAAGGCATCTAAGACAGAAAAAGAAACTCCAATTTTAGAAGAAATTTAGGAGTAAAAAATAACATTACTTGGGAAACAGTTATTGTTTTGATCATTTGAGATTGATTAGGAAAAGAATAAAAATCATTACGAATCAATGAATTATCGAAAAAGTTATACAATTATAGCAATTTGTGTAAATTCAAAATTTTGTCGATAATATTATTTTTGTTTTATATATTTACCTTCTAAAAACAATCAATTTTGGCAAAAAAACTACTAATCCTTTTACTGATTTGTTTTGGGCAATTTATCTATGCCCAGAAGGAATCTAGTATTTGGTATTTTGGACGCCAAGCCGGATTGAATTTCAATACAAGTAGTCCAATAGTTCTAGATGACGGAGCGATGGATACTTTTGAAGGAAGTGCTACCATCTCAGATGCCTCAGGCCAGTTGTTGTTTTATACAAATGGAGAAAAGGTTTGGAACAGAAATCATCAACTTATGTCTAATGGAACTGATTTGATGGGAAGTTCATCAAGTTCGCAAGCGTGTATTATTATTCCTAAACCAGATTCCCCCAACCTTTATTATATTTTCACAACCGATGAATTTGGTAATTCAAAAGGATTGAGATACTCGGAAGTAGATATTTCACTTGAAAATGGTCTTGGTAATATAACTACAAATAAAAATATTCTGCTGGCAAGTCCTACTTGCGAAAAGCTTACAGCTGTTAAACATTCAAACAATAGTGATTACTGGATTGTTACACATAATTTTGGAAGTAATAAATTCATGTCATATTCTGTAACAAATCTTGGGGTAAATCCTACTCCAGTGGTGAGTGCTGTTGGAATTTCTATTACTTCCCCTGGAGAAACCGTAGGTTCCTTAAAAGCTTCGTTAGACGGTTCGAAGATGGCGAGTTGTAACTATCAAAAGAATCTTGAGCTCTATGATTTTGATGCTTCAACAGGAAAACTCAGCAATGCGAAGATCATCAATTCAAAATCTTCTAATTATGGAGCTGAATTTTCTCCATCTGGCAATTATCTTTACGTAACTACTGGAAGCAATAATTATATTCAAGAAATTGTGCAATATGATTTGATGTCTCCAAATGTTTCTACATCGTCAACATTACTTAATACCACAAATTCGCAATTTGGAGCTCTGCAATTGGCCAATGATGGAAAGATTTATGTTTCATTAGCTAATTCCAAATACCTTGGTATTATCCATCAACCGGAAAATTTAGGACAAACATGCAATTTTGAAAAAAATGGATTGTTCTTAAACCAAGGAATGTGTGTCTTTGGTTTACCCCAATCATTGCCTATTGGCTTTAATATCTTTATTGCATCACGAAGTGTTTGCCTGGGTAGTCCTACCCAATTTAGTATAACGGGGAATCAAACTGTTGTTTCTGCAAATTGGGATTTTGGCGATGGAACTTTCTCTAGCGTACTTTCTCCTTCACATACCTATACCACTCCTGGAACCTATACTGTGACCGTAAATGCTCAAAGTAATTCGGGTACTATCATCAGTCAAACTTCAAAAGTTGTGATTGCAACAATACCAGTAGCTCATTCAATAAAGAATACCGCGGTCTGCGACTCAACTATTCCTTATAATTTGACACAGCATGACAATGAGGTAAAAGGATTGCAAAACAATTCATTATTTAAAGTAGCCTATTTCGCTTCTGAAGAAAATGCTATCGCCCACAACAATATTTTACAGAGTCCTCACACACTCACTCCCGGAACAAATACTTTTTTTGCGAAGATTTACAACAATGAAAACATTAATTGTGCCTCTGTCACAAGCTTTAAAGTTATACTCCTGAACCCAATTATTGCAGGACAGCCAGTTGATTATGTAATTTGTGAGAGTCCATATGATGGTGTTGCCAATTTTAATTTTGCTCTAAAGGATAATGAAGTCTTAAATGGATTAGATTCAAGCCAATACGGAGTTACATATTACAATCATTTTGATAATGCTGTTTCGGCTACTGGATCATTGCCTATTTTGTATACAAATACAACTATGCAGGAAACAATATTTGCACGATTGGAAAGCAAGTTGAATGCTAATTGTTTTGCAATTACATCTTTTAAAATTGTGGTAGGGGAACAGCCTGTCATCGGACCACTGACCAATTTAATAGATTGTGGTGCAAATGCTTCTTTTTTTGATTTGACAGATAAAAATGCGGAAGTCCTTGGTGGCCTGTCGCCAAATGCGTTCTCAGTAAAATATTATCATACAGAGCAACAAGCATTAGAAGGTAGTAGTGCTATCATCATGCCTTATTTTACAAATCTCACCAATCAGACGATCTATGTAGCAGTTCAAAACATAAATATTTCCGGTTGCAAAGCCATCAGCAGTTTTAATTTAACGGTATTGCCAGCATTGCCTACCGCACTTCCAAAATCAATTAATGTTTGTGATGATCTCAGTAATGATGGTGTTGCTGTTTTTGATTTTGAAGAACAGACAACATATTTACTTGATGGCCAGCCGTTAGGAACGGTTGAAATTACCTATCATACTTCAGAAGCAGAAGCTATTGTTGGCAGTAACTCTATCAATGATTTTAGCAATACTTCAAATCCTCAAACCATTTTTTCACGTGTCACAAGCGGTGCAGATCCTTCCTGTTTTGAAATTCGGCCATTTACAATAGCTGTTAACAAACAACCAACTGCAATTACTCCAGATGACATCTACCTTTGCAGTGATCAGGCAGATATGTCTGCCACAATTGATTTAGAATCATTAATTGAAGAAGTTTTAGCTGGTCAATCAACAACAGATTTTACAGTTACTTTTCATGAGTCTCTATCAGAAGCACAGCTCGGAAGAGGAGCTTTACCTTATTTGTATGAAGCAGCTATAGGAAATCATACCTTGCATGTCAGAGTAGAAAACGTTAATAATCCTTCCTGCTATATAGTTGTTGATTTTGATATAAGCGTCTATCCAAAGCCTGTTATCAATATGAAAACACAGTTTACATTGTGTGAAAATAAAGACAATACAATTGAAATAGTTGCTCCACCCGGATTTGATTATTACAGTTGGTCAACAGGAGCTACCACACGTTCTATATTTGTTTCAACACCAGGAGCTATAACCCTTACTGTTGGAAATATTTACCAAGGAGTAACTTGTTCAGAAAGTTTGGTCATTAATGTAATTACTTCTTCTGTTGCGGTTATAAGAGAATTACGCGTAAGCGATTGGACGGACAGCGAAAACAGTATTGAAATTATTGTAGAGGGCGCTGGAAATTACGAATATTCAATCGACGGAGAAAACTATCAGAGCAGTCCAAAATTTAATGGATTAGAAGTAGGCGAATACATCGTTTATGTAAAAGACATCAATGGATGTGGCGTTGTCAGTCAGCAAACCTATTTCTTGATTTACCCAAAATTCTTTACGCCAAATGGAGATGGATATAATGAAAAATGGCAAATAAAGCCTTCAGTTTTAGAACCAGAGTTAAAAGTATTTATTTTTGACTTTAGCGGAAAACTAATTACTTTTCTTGACGGAAGAAGCGATGGTTGGGACGGCACCTTTAACAATCAAAAGCTTCCATCCGATGATTATTGGTTTGTAGTAGAACGAAAAAGCGGCAAAACCTTCAAAGGACATTTCACTTTGATGAGATAGCATTTGACTATTGCTTTTGTCAAAAAGAAACCAATTCACTCCAAAAAGATTGGCAAATTCTTCTTCATATTTCCTTTCGCAAACGTTTTCTTTTTCCTTATTTTTACCGTCATCAAAATTATGATATGGATAAAAGTTACCGACTCACCGTAAACAACACCACCGTTTATAACCTAAAAGCATCCGAAAGTACCGCACTTGATGCCGTAGTAATTACCCCCTCTGAATTTCACATCCTAAAAGACAATCAGCCCTACACGGCCGAAATTGTCCATGCTGATTTCCTGGCCAAAACCTATAGCGTAAAAGTCAACGGAAATCTTTATACCGTTGCCATTTCGAGTCCGCTTGACATCCTCATCAAGGACATGGGATTTGAGGTTGGTGCTTCCAAGCAAGTCAACGTTATCAAGGCGCCAATGCCGGGCTTGATATTGGAAATGAGTGTTTCTGTAGGACAGGAAGTCAAACAAAACGACTGTTTGCTTATTTTGGAAGCGATGAAAATGGAAAACAGTTTCCTTTCGCCAAGGGCAGGAATCATCAAATCCATTTCAGCCAATAAAGGCGATGCCGTAGAAAAAGGACAGTTGTTAATTGAATTCGAGTAAATTATGAAAAAAATATTAGTAGCCAACAGAGGCGAAATAGCCATAAGAGTGATGAAAACGGCTCAAAAGATGGGCATCAAAACCGTTGCCGTTTATTCAACAGCCGATAGAAATGCACCTCACGTAAAGTTTGCCGACGAAGCCGTTTGGATTGGAGAATCACCTTCGAACCAATCGTATTTATTAGCAAGCAAAATTATTGAAGTTGCGAAACAATTAAATGTTGACGGGATCCATCCTGGTTATGGATTTTTAAGTGAGAATGCTGCTTTTGCGGAAGAAGCCATCGCCAACGGCATCACGTTTATCGGTCCGAAATCCAAAGCCATCCACATGATGGGAAGTAAATTGGCGGCCAAAGAAGCTGTAAAAGCATACGATATTCCAATGGTTCCCGGTATTGATGAAGCCATCGCCGATATTGCTAAAGCAAAAAAAGTTGCTACTGAAATCGGTTTTCCTATCTTAATCAAGGCTTCTGCCGGAGGAGGTGGAAAAGGAATGCGTGTTGTAGAAAAAGAAGAAGATTTAGAATCCCAAATGACACGTGCCATCAGCGAGGCAACTTCTGCTTTTGGCGACGGTTCGGTTTTTATCGAGAAATATGTGGCCTCGCCAAGGCATATCGAAATCCAAGTGATGGCGGACAGTCATGGAAACATCTTGTATTTGTTCGAACGAGAATGCAGTATTCAACGTCGCCACCAAAAAGTTGTCGAGGAAGCACCGTCATCTGTTCTGACACCAGAATTGAGAAAACAAATGGGCGAAGCGGCGGTGAAAGTCGCTAAAGCCTGTGATTATCTTGGAGCGGGAACAGTAGAATTTTTATTAGATGAAAATCTGAATTTCTATTTCCTTGAGATGAATACGCGTCTGCAAGTAGAACATCCGGTAACGGAAATGATTACGGGTTTAGATTTGGTCGAAATGCAAATCCGAGTGGCTAGAGGCGAAGCACTTTCCATCAAACAAGAAGATTTACACATTAAAGGGCATGCGATGGAATTGCGTGTTTATGCCGAAGACCCATTAAATGATTTTCTGCCAAGTGTGGGTAATTTAGAGGTTTATACTTTGCCTGTCGGCGAAGGCATTCGAGTAGATAATGGTTTTGAACAAGGCATGGATGTCCCGATTTATTATGACCCAATGCTGGCGAAATTGATTACTTACGGAAAAACCAGAGAAGAATCCATCCAATTAATGATAAAAGCAATTGAAAGCTATCAGGTGGAAGGTGTCAGTACGACTTTGCCTTTCGGAAAATTTGTGATGGAACACGAAGCATTTCGTTCAGGTGATTTTGATACGCATTTTGTAAAAAAATATTACGATGCTGAACATCTAAAAGCCCAACAAGACAAGGAAGCGGAAGTTGCCGCGATGATTGCGCTACAACAGTATTTAAAAGATCAAAAAATCCTTCGTTTGCCAATACAATAATTATGAAAGACAAAATAAAAGTATTAGAAGATAAAATTGCCTTGGCACATTTGGGCGGAGGTCAAAACAGAATAGAAAAACAGCACGAAAAGAAAAAACTAACGGCCAGAGAAAGGGTAGAATACCTGATGGACGAAGGTTCTTTTGAGGAAATTGGGATGCTTGTAACCCACAGAACGACCGACTTCGGAATGGAGAAAGAAGTTTATTTAGGTGACGGTGTTATCACAGGTTATGGTACTATCAACGGAAGAATGGTGTATGTATTTGCTCAAGATTTTACTGTTTTTGGAGGCGCTTTATCGGAAACACATGCCGAGAAAATCTGTAAAGTAATGGATATGGCCTTGAAAACCGGAACACCAATGATTGGTCTTAACGACTCTGGTGGAGCAAGAATTCAAGAAGGTGTGCGTTCTTTGGGAGGTTATGCAGATATTTTCTTTAGAAATGTAAAAGCTTCGGGCATCATCCCGCAGATTTCTGCGATAATGGGACCTTGTGCAGGTGGAGCTGTTTATTCTCCGGCCATGACTGATTTTACGATGATGGTGGAAAATACGAGCTATATGTTTGTTACTGGTCCGAATGTCGTGAAAACCGTAACAAATGAAACCGTTACTTCCGAAGAATTGGGTGGAGCAAGTACGCATTCAACTAAATCAGGAGTAGCTCATATTACATCGGCAAACGATGTGGAATGCTTGGAAGACATTAAAAAACTGCTCAGTTATTTACCTCAAAGCAATTTAGAAACCACACCAAAAGTTCCGTTTGAATTGGGTGATGAAATTCGTGAACAGTTAAACGGAATTATTCCAGAAAATGCGAACAAACCTTATGATATGCACGATGTCATCAAAGGAATCATCGATGAAGATTCTTTTTATGAAGTGCATAAGAATTTTGCCGAAAATATATTAGTAGGATTTGCAAGAATAGGAGGAAGAAGCATCGGAATTGTAGCCAATCAGCCGATGTTTCTGGCAGGCGTTTTGGACGTAAACAGTTCCGTAAAAGCGGCACGTTTCACCAGATTCTGCGATTGTTTCAACATTCCGCTTTTAGTTTTGGTCGATGTACCGGGCTTCTTGCCGGGAACCGACCAGGAATGGAACGGAATCATTGTTCACGGTGCCAAATTGTTATACGCTTTAAGCGAAGCCACGGTTCCAAGGGTAACAGTAATTACAAGAAAAGCATATGGTGGCGCTTATGATGTGATGAACTCCAAACACATCGGGGCCGATATGAATTTTGCTTGGCCATCGGCAGAAATTGCGGTGATGGGTGCGAAAGGAGCTAGTGAAATCATCTTCAAAAAAGAAATCGCAGCGGCGGAGGATTCAACGGCAAAACTTTTGGAAAAAGAAGCGGAATATGCGGAGAAATTTGCAACGCCTTATCGTGCAGCAGAACGTGGATTTATCGACGAAGTGATTTTACCACAAGACACGAGACGAAAATTGATCAAGGCCTTTAGCATGCTCGAAAACAAAGTGAGCGAGTTGCCGAAAAGGAAACACGGAAATATTCCTTTGTAGAATTTATTTTCTAAATGATATATTCAAAGCCAATCTTGTTTTTGCAGGATTGGCTTTTTTTCTGGGTTGTTATGGATGATCGGGCTCAAATGATAATTAATTAACAATGATATGCTTACTTATAAGTTCAAATTTTGTAAGTTCGCACAACCTAAATAAACCCAAATACACATGAAAAAAATTACTCAAGCGTTGTTGCTAGGATGCAGTTTCCTTGCCGCAACCAATCAATCTTATGCCTTAGAAACAGATCCCACTAAGCCATTAAAAAAGCAAGCAACTACTTTTGCAACGGCAAACGACAATTGCTCGACTGCTGTGGCAATCACCAATTTTCCTTTCAACTTCTATCAGGCAGATGGTGTTGATGCTGCAAACGATGGTCTTTCGACCACTTGTTTAAATGCCATGAACGATGGACTTTGGTTTACCGTTGAAGGAAACGGTAACAATATCGTAATCAGCGTTACTCCCGAAGATGAGGCGTATGATCTTCAGCTTGGGATTTTTAGCGGCAGCTGTGAAGGTTTGGCCTGTGTAGGCATTAAGGACGATGGCTATGAAGGAGATGCAGAAACTTATGTCATTGGAAATTCTGAAATTGGCACTACTTATTACATCAATGTTGGTCACTACAATCCAATCATTGACGAAGCGGAAGGCAATTTTACAATTGATGTAAATAGTGTTACAGCTCCTGTAAACGACAATTGTGTTGGAGCTGTCGAAATTACCTCATTTCCCTATACCAATGAACAAACCGATGGGATCAATGCATCAAGCGACGGTTTTGTAACGGCTTGCGAAAATTGGGAAATGAACGACGGACTTTGGTATACTTTCATAGGAGATGGAAGTGATATTCAAGTAACCGTAACCACAGGAGAGGAATATGATATTTCCTTGGGCATTTTTAAAGGAAGCTGTGATGCATTGGAATGTGTAGAAACGGTTGATGATACAGTTTCTGGAGACGAAACAATTTTAGTTGCCTCTTCAGAGATAGGAATTGTTTATTACATCAATATCGGACATTATGACTCTTTTGATGATGTACCGGAAGGTAATTTTTCCATCCAACTAACCAGTTCAGGAGATTTGGGAAATAGCGGTAACGAATTCAAAAATTTTAAAACTTATCCAAATCCTGTAAAAGACGTTTTAAATATTTCTTACACAGAAAACATTTCTAATGTAGCAGTGTTTAATCTTTTGGGACAGAATGTCTTGACGAAATCTTTGAACACAACAGAAGGGCAATTGGATTTATCAAGCCTTCAAAGTGGGTCTTACTTTGTGAAACTAAAATCTGGTAGTGAAACCAAAACGATAAAAGTTATAAAGCAATAATTTACTTTTAGGCTTTCGATCAAAGAACAATAGCAAACCGCTTGGATGTATATTCAAGCGGTTTTTTATTTTATTACAAAGAGATAGTCTTCTTTAATTTGAATTATATAATCCTGTTTGGGAATCTTATAAGACTGAGTACTGATAGTTTAAGTAATTTCATATAATAATAAAAACCCCATAAATCTTATAAGTAGAACCCAAAACCAACATTAAAGCAATCATGAAAATTACTATTCAACCTTTTACTACTGTGCTTCCTTTGGAAGAAAAGACGGCATTGTATAACATCTTGAAGCGTTGTGAGGAAGATTTGCTAAGAAGAAATCCTACCTTTACGGATGTAATATTAGAATTGAAACAAGTGCCATTACTGAGTGCGTCCGTTACTGTAAGGCATTCGCTTTTGGATGATGAGACCAAATTGAAAATTGTGCTCAACTTTAATAAGAAGCCATCTGGAGAGAAATTGTATGATGTTGTAAATAACGAGCTGAACATCATCAAAAGAGAATTATAGACTTTTTTGGTCAAATGTAAAACACCAATTGGAATCTTTCAATTGGTGTTTTCTATTTAATGTCCTTAGCAGGTTTTAGTTTTTTGGTATCTGCTTTTAAATATGCATTAAGTACTAAATGGTATTAGTGAGTTTTTTATTAATTTTTCAAAATTAAATACTATTTTTACCACCTAACCAATTATAAAAACATAAATAAAATGAAAAAAATCGCAATTCTTTCCTTATTGTTCTTTTCTGGAATAATAATGGCACAAGATGTAGAAGTTGTTAAAGGAGATTTTAAATTTCTTTCAAGTCAAAAAGAGGTCAATATTGAATTTGTTTACAGCAATTTAAAGTTGATGAAAGAAGAAATGACAGAGGAACAATATGTAAAAGAAAGATCAGCCGAATTGAATGAAAAATCAAAAGGCAAAGGTGATATCTGGAAGAAAAAATGGGAAGGAAGTAAAGAATTAATCTGGAATCTTAAGTTTTTAGAGCTTGCAAACGTAGTGCTTTCAAAAGACAAGAAAGACCTTGTTTTTCAAGAAGGTGCGACTAATGCAAAATATACACTTATCGTAGATGTAGTTTGGATTTATCCAGGTTGGGATGCAGGTGTTATGAAACAAGCAGCAAAAGTGAGTACTGTTTTGAAATTTGTTGAAACGGCAAACAGAAACAATGTTGTGTTGCAACTTAATACTGATAAAGCTCCTGGGGATCAATGGGGAAATAATTACAGTAACGAATCAAGAATTGGCGAAGGCTTTGCAAAAACAGCCAAGACAATGAGCAAAATGATCTTGAAAAAAGCATACTAGTTTTGTAAAGATTGAATAAAAAAAAGCCGGAATTTCAATTCCGGCTTTTTTGTTATTTGCTTTTTTCAAGATTTAGAAGATGGGCCATATTCTTGATTACATTGTCGTGTTTCTTAACAAATGGATTATCCTGATCCCACACATAACCGGCCAAAACCGCACAGATTTTCCTTTTAACGTCTGGGTTTTCGGGTTGGTGGAAAAATAAGGTTTGCAGATTTCCGGTGTACCATTCTTTTACGTAAGTCGTAAAAACGCCGATACCACTTTTCATATATTGAGCAAATTCAACTTCCCAATCTATTTTCTCTCCATTCAATTGACGGTGAATCAATTTAGCCGAAAGCATTCCCGACTCAGTTGCAAAAGCCACTCCCGAAGAGAAAACGGGATCTAAAAATTCAGAACTGTTTCCAGTTAGGGCAAATCCATCGCCGTACATTTTCTTAACTGCTCTTGAGTAGTTTTCCAATTTAACGGGTTCGAATAAAAACTCACCTCCTCCAAAACGCTTTATGTAGTAATCCGATAATTGGATAGCATTTTTCAACGCCTCGGCATTGTCCTTATTTTCAGAAAGCGAATTAATGAATGTAGTAGGTCCAACAACACCAAGACTTGTATTTCCGTTGGAGAAAGGAATCACCCAGAGCCAAACTTCGGTTTCTAAAATATCAAATGAAATAAGCGTTCCTTCCTGACCTTCCGGACGGTTGACATCTTTTACATGGGTAAATATAGAAGAATGTGGATCTAACTTTGAAGGCGTGTCCAAATCCAACAATCGAGGCAATACACGACCATATCCGCTAGAGTCTATGATGAATTTTGCATGTATCTGCTTTATGTTTCCGTCCTTGTCCTTTATTGTGGTAATGGAGTCGCTTCCGTTGAATTCTACCGCCGTAACCTCGCTTTCAAACACCAAATCTATTCCTTTTCGGATTACTTCTTGAGCCAAAGTATGGTCGAAATCAGCCCTTGGAACCTGCCAGGTCCAATCCCAACCTTCGGAGAATTTATTGCTGAAATCGAACAGACATATTTCTTCGCCTCGGATAAAACGTGCACCCAGTTTTTTTTCAAAATTCATAGCGTCAAGCGCTTCAAAAAGTCCAGCCTCTGCAAAGTGGTCCATCACACGCGGAATAAGGCTTTCGCCCACTACCAAACGAGGGAATTTTGTTTTTTCAACCACCTTGACTTTTATCCCATTATTATGTAAATATGATGATGAGACACAGCCTGATGGCCCCGCCCCAATTACTAACACATCAACAAATTCCACAGTCATATTTTTCTTTTTTCTTATTAATAATGTCTTAACTTTGTGCCGTCCAAATGTAAAGACATAAAATCTAATTTACATAAAATAGCTTATATATTTTTAAGAAAAAACAAATTTGATGAGTACCATAAACGAATATTTAAGCTTGGCCGATTTTACGGCAATCGTATTCCATAAAAATAATGTTGAGCTTAGCCAAGGCGTTTTGAATAGGGTAGAGGAGAGCTTTGACTTTTTAGATAAATTTTCCAAAAATAAAGTAATTTACGGTGTAAACACTGGTTTCGGACCAATGGCTCAGTACCGTATCAAAGACGAAGACAGGTTACAGTTGCAATATAATTTAATCAGAAGTCATTCATCTGGAACGGGAAAACCGTTGAGTGCGGTTTGCGTAAAATCAGCGATGTTGGCGCGATTGAATACACTTTCATTAGGAAATTCAGGAGTTCATCCTTCGGTTATCCACTTGATGAAAGAATTTATCAATAGAGATATTACGCCGCTTATTTTTGAGCACGGAGGCGTTGGGGCAAGTGGTGATTTGGTTCAATTGGCACATTTAGCCCTGACTTTGATTGGAGAAGGCGAAGTATTCTATAAAGGCGAAAGAAGGGCTACAAAAGACGTTTTTGAAATTGAAAACCTACAGCCGATAACCGTTGCAATTCGCGAAGGACTGGCCTTAATGAACGGTACTTCCGTAATGACAGGAATAGGAATTGTAAATGTTCACAATGCAGAAAAACTGTTGGATTGGGCGGTAAAATGTTCGTGCGCGATAAATGAAATTGTACAGGCCTATGACGACCATCTTTCGGCGGCCTTAAACAATACCAAGCATCATTTTGGGCAACAGGAAATAGCAAAAAAAATGCGCGAAAATCTTGCCGACAGCAAGTTGGTCAGAAAACGTGAGGAGCATCTTTACACAGGTGAAAACAAGGAAGATGTGTTTAAGGAAAAAGTGCAGGAATATTATTCTTTGCGTTGTGTGCCTCAAATTTTAGGTCCTGTCCTCGATACGATAAAAAATACCGCTTTGGTATTGGAAAACGAAATCAATTCGGCTAACGATAATCCAATTGTGGATGTAAAAAACCAACACGTTTATCACGGAGGAAATTTCCATGGTGATTATATCTCATTGGAAATGGATAAATTGAAATTGGTTGTAACCAAACTGGCAATGCTTTCCGAACGTCAATTGAATTACTTGCTGAATTCCAAAATAAATGAATTGTTGCCACCGTTTGTTAATTTGGGAACCTTAGGATTCAATTTTGGAATGCAAGGCGTCCAGTTTACGGCAACATCAACAACAGCCGAATGTCAGACTTTGTCGACTTCCATGTATATCCACAGTATTCCAAACAACAACGATAATCAAGATATCGTGAGTATGGGAACAAATGCGGCCGTCATTACCGGAAAAGTAATTGAAAATGCTTTTGAAGTTTTGGCAATAGAATTGATTACGATTGTTCAGGCGATTGATGCCTTGGAACAAAAAGAAGCCGTGTCCTCAGTCACGAGAAAAATGTATGATGAAGTCCGAAATATCATTCCTACATTCCAGCAGGATCAAGTAATGTATCCATTTGTTCAAAAAGTGAAAGACTATTTGATGGCAGAATAATAATCTACTAATTTTTATCTTTTTAAATTATGAAAAATGCAGCTTTTTTATTAGTATTGTTTTTTCAATTTGTTGGAGCACAAGAATTGGCATTGGTAAAGCACGACGGAAAGTTCGGCTATTTATCCAAAACTGGAGAATTTGCAATTCAACCTACATTCAAGGAAGCCGAAAGTTTTTCTGATGGAATGGCAGGAGTGCAAGAAAACGGAAAATGGGGTTTTATAGGTCCAAAAGGAAATTGGATAATTGAGCCAAGTTTTTCTAAAGTTAAATGCTTCAACAGTGGCGTTTGCATGGTTGAAAAAGACAAGCAATGGGTTTACATTAATAAAAAAGGGGAGGTATTGAAAATGCCAACTTCAGAAAAATTGTTTGAATTTGATGAAGGTGTTGCCTTCATAAGACAAAATGGAAAAGTAGGCCTGATCAATCCAAAAGGGGAGATTGTCCTTCAACCAACATATGACATCATCAAGCCATTTGACGGTGATTTTGCAAGAGTAAAAAGCAACGAAAAGTGGGGCGTCATCGATAAAAAAGGAAAACTTGTTGTAAATAATGAATACGATGAGATTGGAGAGTTTTTCAAAAATATAACTTGGGCACGAAAAGGCGAACAGTTTGGCTTGGTTACAGCAAATAAATTTACAGCCATTGAAGGGGTGGATAAAATTTGGGATTTCAATACCGAGGATAATACATTTGCTCGAAAAGGAGGAAAAATAGGATTTATCGATTTAAAAGGAAATTGGATTATCGAACCAAAATTTAAAAAAGTAAAAGCATTTTTTAAAAATCTAGCACCAGTTGATGAAAATGGAAAATGGGGTTATATCAATCTTAAAGGAGATTATGTAATTCAGCCTACATACGATGATGCTGAAGTTTTTGGTCCGGATGGATTGGCTCCCGTAAAGGAAAAGAAGTGGGGATTCATTGATGTTACCGGAAAGCTGGTAATTCCTGCCAAATATGATATTACAGCGGCAAGTTTGACATCCATGTTTAAGAAAACAGAAAAGGGATTCATCAATGGTTTGGCTCGTGTTAAATCAGGTGATCAATGGGGTTTCATCAAAACCAATGGTGAGATTTTAGGTGGAAAATGGTATAAAAATGCCGAATTATTTAAGAAATAGAATATGAAATGTGCCTTAATAACAGGGGGATCCCGCGGAATCGGAAGTGCCATCTGTCAACGATTAGCAGAAGATAAAATTTATCATATATTGATTAATTATCAATCCAATAAAGAAGCCGCCGAAAAGACTTTGGAAGAAGTTATCAAAAGAGGTGCAACGGGAGAGATAATTAAATTTGATGTTGCAAATGCCGATGAAGTAAAATCGGTATTGACAGCTTGGCAAGAAACCAATCCGCAGGCATTGGTAGAAGTAATTGTCAACAACGCTGGAATTACCCGCGATGGTCTTTTCATGTGGATGACGCACGAAGACTGGAGCAATGTCATCAATACCAGCTTGAACGGATTTTTCAATGTGACAAATTTCTTTATGCAGAAAATGCTTCGAAACAAATACGGACGAATCGTCAATATGGTTTCGCTTTCAGGCGTAAAAGGAACAGCAGGACAAACCAACTATTCTGCCGCAAAGGGAGCTGTTGTGGCTGCAACCAAAGCTTTGGCACAGGAAGTTGCAAAACGAAACATCACAGTGAATGCTGTAGCCCCAGGATTTATCAGAACGGATATGACAAGTGAATTGGATGAAAAAGAATTGATCAAGATGGTACCGGCCAACCGATTTGGAGAAGCCGAAGAAGTTGCCGAATTAGTCGGATTCTTAGCATCAAGAAAAGCAGGATATATTACCGGTGAGGTGGTTAATATAAATGGAGGGATTTATTCATAAAAGTACTTTTTAAGCAATGGACAAAAGGGTAGTAATTACCGGAATGGGAATTTATTCCTGTATAGGAACTTCAATTGAAGAGGTGAAGGAGTCACTTTATGAAGGGAAATCAGGAATAGTGTATGATGAGGAACGAAAAGAATTCGGGTTTCAATCCGCAATAACTGGTACGGTTCCAAGACCGGACTTGAAAAATTTGTTGAGCCGTCGTCAGCGCATCAGTATTGGTGAAGAGACGGAGTATGCCTATATGGCTACTCTTGAAGCATTAAAGAATGCTAAGATTGACGACAGTTATTTTGATGAAAATGAAGTAGGAATTCTTTATGGAAATGACAGCGTTTCCAAAGCAATTATTGATGCTACCGATATCATCCGTGAAAAGAAAGACACTGCCTTGATTGGTTCTGGAGCCATTTTCAAATCCATGAACTCAACCGTAACGATGAATCTTTCTACTATTTTCAGGTTGCGAGGAGTTAACATGACCATCAGTGCGGCTTGCGCAAGTGGTTCGCATGCCATAGGATTAGGATTTTTACTGATCAAAAGTGGTATGCAGGACATGATTATTTGCGGCGGAGCCCAAGAAATCAATAAATATGCAATGGCGAGTTTTGACGGCTTAGGCGTTTTTTCACCAAATGAAAAAGACCCTGCAAAAGCCTCACGACCTTTTGATGCTAGCCGTGATGGCTTGGTGCCAAGTGGCGGAGGAGCCACATTGATTATTGAAAGCTACGAATCAGCAGTAAAGAGAGGAGCACCAATTCTTGCAGAAATTATAGGATATGGTTTTTCTTCCAATGGTGGCCATATTTCAACACCAAATGTTGAAGGTCCGGCAACAGCCATGCGACGCGCTTTAGAACAAGCCGGAATTGATCCTAGTGAAGTGGACTACATCAATGCACATGCTACATCAACGCCCGTTGGAGATTCTAATGAGGCCAAAGCCATATTCGAAGTTTTTGGCGAAAGCAATCCTTATGTAAGTTCCACCAAATCAATGACGGGACATGAATGTTGGATGGCCGGTGCAAGTGAGATTATCTACTCGACTATTATGATGCAAAATGATTTTATCGCACCCAATATAAATTTAGAAAACCCTGATGAGGATTCTAAGAAGTTAAATATTGCGACTACAACAGTAAATAAAAAATTTGATATATATTTGTCGAATTCATTCGGGTTTGGAGGAACAAACTCAGCAGTGGTAGTGAAGAAATTTAAACAATAAATATGAATACAGAAGAGATTTTAGAGAAGATTAATGAAATTTTAGTAGACGAATTTGAAGTCGATGCAGAGGTGATCTCTCCTGAATCTAATCTTAAAGATACCTTAGGATTGGACAGCTTGGATTATGTAGATTTAGTGGTAACCATTGAAGCCAATTTTGGTGTGAAATTGAGTGAACCTGATTTTGTTGGAATTGCTACTTTTCAAGATTTCTATAATTTAATAGAGCGAAAATTAGAGAGCAAGAATTAAAAAACTATGAGTCAATGGGATGGTAAGTCTAAAGGGACTCTTTTAGGATATAAGATATTTGTATTCTGTATAAAAAAGCTAGGAATCAAAACAGCCTATACGGTTTTGGTTTTTGTAGCTTTTTATTATTTTATGTTTGCAAGGAAATCCAATAAAGCAACTTGGTATTATTTACGAGAAAGGCTTAAATATTCGTATTTCAAGTCGGTAGCGATGCTTTATAAAAGTTATTTTACTTTCGGACAAATTATACTCGACAAGACGGCTATATCGGCAGGATTGAGAAGTAAATTTACTTATGAGTTTGATGGAATTGACGTCCTCAAACAGCTTTTGGCAGAAAAAAGGGGAGGTGTTCTGATTAGTGCCCATATCGGGAATTTTGAAATAGCCGAACATTTTTTTGCAGATATCGATCTGGAATGCCAGATTAATTTGGTGACTACTGATTTGGAGCATTCCGTTATCAAGGAATATCTGGAAAGTGTAACCCAGAAATCATCCATAAAATTTATTATTGTTCGAGACGATATGTCTCATATTTTTGAGATTAACAATGCCTTGTCCAATAACGAACTGATTTGTTTTACAGGTGATCGTTATTTTGAAGGAACAAAAAGCATGACCGAATCATTGCTTGGGGAAGAAGCCCATTTTCCTGCAGGTCCTTTTTTGATTGCTTCAAGATTAAAAGTTCCAGTGGTTTTTGTTTATGTGATGAAAGAACCAAAATTGCATTATCATTTATATGCAAGAATGGCCGAAGTGAAGCAGCGCGACGAAAAAGGACTTTTAAAAGCCTATACGCAAAGTGTTGAAGCGATGTTGGAAAAATACCCTTTACAGTGGTTCAATTACTTTATGTTTTGGCATAAATCAGAAAAATAAAAAAGTTTACTGCGAAAATTGATATCAGTTTCATTCCAATTTTAGCTAAAAATGATAATTTATGGAAGAATTTGATGCAATCATTATCGGTTCAGGAGCAGGCGGATTGGCAACGGCACTTTGCCTATCAAGGGCTGGACAAAAAGTTTTAGTCTTAGAACAACATTCCGTTCCTGGAGGTTGGTGTCACAGTTTTACCTTAAACGGCCAGCGATTTAGCCCTGGAGTGCATTACATAGGTCTTCTCGATGAAGGTCAATCTACAAACGATTTATACAAAGGTTTGGGCGTTGCCAATGACATTGTTTTTTTTCGGATGAATACAAAAGCGTATGACCATTGTATCATCAACGGAAAGAAATTTGATTTTCCTGCAGGAATTGAAAACCTAGAAAAAAGCCTGATAGAACATTTTCCGAAAGAAGAAAAAAACATTAAGGAGTATTTAGGTCTTGTGAAAAAAGTCAGTGATGAACTCCAACTCATTCCAAAATTAAAAGGTATTTGGCAAAACTTAACGGTGCCTTTCAGAACGAAGCATTTCGGAAAATTTGCACTTTTCAGCCTGAAAAGAGTGGTGAACTGGCATGTGAAAGATCCTATACTAAAAGCAGTTTTGAATGCACAATGTGGTGATCACGGTTTGCCTCCCAACAAAGCCAGCTTCCCCGTACATTGCTCGGTAATGAATCATTATTTTGAAGGTGGATTTTATCCAATGGGTGGCGGTGGCGGCATCGTAAAAGCCATGACCAACAAGATAAAAAGTTATGGTGGCGCTGTTCGGACACAGCAATCTGTTGCAAAGATTTTAATTGAAAACAAGAAAGCCCTTGGAGTGGAGTTGATTTCTGGAGAAAAAATATATGCCAAGAACATCATCTCTAATGCTGATCCCTCTACAACCTATCTTAAATTGATTGGCAAGGAAAACATCTTCAAGAAACTCACCATGAAACTGGAGAAGACAAAATATTCGGTTACTTCCCTGATTTTATTCCTCACATTGGATATGGATGTAACGCAATTTGGCATTGATTCAGGAAACATCTGGAATTTCAAGGACGAGAATGTTGACGATCATTTTGATACCTTGATGAATGGCGATGTAACTCAAGGAGAAGAATTTCCTGCTTTTTTTATGAGCTGTACCACTATAAAAGATCCGGTTAGTTTCAACGGACGGTATCATAATTTTGAAGTGGTTACGTATGTTGATTATGAAAGTTTCAATGAGTTTGATGGCGATGACTATCATTGTCCAAAATACGAAGCTTTTAAGAATAAAATCATCGATAAATTCCTCAACAGTGTTGAGAAAATCATACCAAATGCCCGAGAACATATTGTTCAGGCCGAATTAGGTACGCCAAAAACAAACCAGTTCTACATTAATTCTACAAGAGGAAACGTTTACGGAACCGAAAAAACCTTGCGTCAAGTTGGTCCATTTTCGTATAAGAACAAAACAGAATTTGAAAATCTATTTCTTTGCGGAGCAAGCACATTGTCTCATGGCGTAACAGGAGCTACTTATTCTGGATTGGCAACAGCGGCGACCATCTTAAACTGTAAATCGGATGATTTGTTACTAGAAGATCCAACCCAGAAAATCAATATTTTTGATGCCGAAGATCCTTCTACTTGGAGTGATTTCATACATAAAAAAAGAGAAGATAAAAAACGCACTTTTAAGCCCGTGTAAGGAATTAACATAAACTCTTTCTAAAGAAATTTTAGAAATCTTATATTCGTTGCATCATAAAAATTGGAAATGAAGAACGTATTAATAGTTTATTATACACAATCAGGACAACTGGAAGAAATTGCAAGGAATATTGCAAAGCCACTTCTGCAAGATCCTGAGGTTTCGGTTACCTTTTTTAATATAGAAATGGTAAAGCCTTTTCCGTTTCCTTGGAAACCAGCACAATTTTTTGATGTTTTTCCAGAGTCATTTCTTCAAATTCCATCTGAAATCCAAAATCCTTCACAAGACATTCTTGAGCAAAAATACGACCTCATTATTTTAGCCTATCAAGTTTGGTACCTTTCGCCATCCATTCCAATTACCTCTTTCCTAAAAAGTGAATTTGGAAAACGATTGCTTAACAATACTCCGGTTGTGACGGTTATTGGCTGTAGAAATATGTGGGCTTTGGCACAGGAAAAAGTAAAAAAGCTTTTGAAAGAGGTCAATGCAAATCTCGTTGGTAATATTGCTTTAGTCGACAGACACATCAACCACATCAGTGTGATTACCATAGTTGAATGGATGTTTACGGGTAAAAAAGAAAAATATTTGGGAATTTTCCCTAAGCCAGGTGTTTCAGATGATGAAATTATAGGGTCAACCAAATTCGGAAACATTATTCTTAACTATTTGAAAAAAGATTCCTACACAAACATGCAAGCTGAATTAGTTGCAAACGATGCTGTAGAAATCCGTCCTTTTTTAATAGAAATGGATAAAAAGGCTAATAAAATGTTTAAGATTTGGGCGAATACAGTCATAAAAAAGACTAATTCTAGACCAAACTGGTTGAAAGGATTTTATGTTTATTTGTTGATTGCAATTTGGATAATGTCACCAATAGTCTATATATTGCACCTTCTTACATTTCCATTGAAATACGCTAGGATAAAAAAAGAAAAAAAATACTATAAAGGAGTTTAAAGATTTTATAAGACATGTCTGAAGTTTATATAACGAGATCTGGAAAATATTTGCCAAACGAACCCGTTTCTAATGATGAAATGGAATCATTCCTAGGATTGATAAACGATGCCGCTTCAAAAGCACGCAGGATTATCCTTCGAAACAATGGAATTACGTCTCGGTACTATGCTTTAAGCAAGGACGGAAATCCAACTCATACAAATGCAGTTTTAACACATAACGCAATCGAGCAACTGTTTGATGAAAGTTTCACTTCAAAAGATATCGAATTGCTATCGTGTGGCACTTCAACACCCGATCATTTATTGCCGTCACATGCGGCAATGGTGCACGGATTGATGAAAAACCAGTCGGTAGAATTGAATTCCTCTTCAGGAGTTTGCAATGCCGGGATGAATGCCTTGAAATTTGGCTACCTATCTGTAAAATCAGGAAGTACAAACAATGCTGTATGTACGGGATCAGAACGCGTTTCAACTTGGATGCTTGCCGATAAATATGAAAATGAAGTCGAAAATCTAAAAACGCTAGAGGAACAGCCCATTATCGCTTTCAAGAAAGATTTTCTTCGCTGGATGCTATCTGATGGGGCGGCCGCTTTTTTATTGGAAAACAAGCCAAATGGCAAAACTCCACTCCGCATGGATTGGATGGAAGCATTTTCGTATGCTTTTGAACTTGAAGCTTGCATGTATGCAGGTGGCGATAAATTGGAAAACGGCGAGATAAAACCGTGGAGCGATTATAAATCAAATGAATGGCTGACGGAATCTGTTTTTTCGATAAAGCAGGATGTGAAAATTCTGGATCAATATATACTTGTCAAAGGAGCCGAAAGTATGAAGACGGCAATGGATAAGAACAATGTCAAAGCAGAAGATATTACTTATTTCCTTCCGCATGTTTCGTCTCATTATTTTGTAGCGGGATTAAACAAAGAATTATCGGCTTTAGGCGTTGTGATTCCGATGGAAAGATGGTTTATGAATTTAGACAAGGTTGGAAATGTTGGTTCAGCTTCTATTTATTTGATGTTGGAAGAATTAATGAATTCAGGAAAATTAAAAAAAGGAGACAAAGTGATGCTTTCGGTTCCAGAAAGTGGACGATTCTCCTATTCTTATGCCTTTTTAACTGTTTGCTAATGGAAAAACAATTACCCATATTAGATAAAAATTTTGTTGGAAATCTTATTCCTCAAAAAGCTCCCTTTGTAATGGTCGATAAGCTGCTTTCATTTTCTGAAAATGAAGTCGTAGCGGGTTTGACAGTAACCGAAGACAATATTTTTTGTGAGGCAGGAATATTTCAAGAGTCGGGATTGATTGAACACATGGCACAATCGGTGGCACTTTTTACAGGATATCAATTCTATTTGAAAGAAGAACCCGCTCCAACAGGATATATTGGTTCGATAAAATCGATTGCCATCACAACTTTGCCAAAATTGGGGGATAAGGTGGTGACAACCGTAAACGTACTTCATGAATTTATGGGTGTAACACTGGTAGATATCGTTTCAAAATTAAACAATGTAGAAATTGCACGAGGTCAAATGAAAACCGTCCTTGCGAGTTAAGATATGCAATCTGCCCAAAACAATATCGAAATCCAGCATTATCTGCCCCATCGAAAACCGATGCTGATGGTGGATTGGATTTTGGAAATAAGCAATGAAGAAGTGAAAACGGTTTTTGAAATCAAAGAAGATAATATTTTTGTTGAAGATAATTTCTTTGCAGAAGTTGGACTTATCGAAAACGCGGCACAAACCTGTTCGTCGATCGTCGGACAGTCTTTTTTTCTAGAAGGCAATTATCAGGAAAGAAGCGATGTTGAAGTGATTGGATTTATAAGCGGTATAAAAAAAGTACGCGTATTGGAGTTGCCTCAAGTGGGAAACGCTATACATACCAATGCAATTCTATCCTCTCGTTTTGATACCGATGATTACATTGTTTGCACAATGATTTGCAATACGTTTTGCAATGAGAAGAAAATTTTTGAAGCAGAAATAAATTTATTCATTCAAGAGAAAAGATAAATGAAGAAAGAGGAAGTACCACAGGACAAAAGCAGCCTTTCATCCATAAAGATGAAAGAATTGTGCTATGCTACCGACGAAAAGGGAAATTATACAACCGCCTTGAGTACAGGTTGGGAGCCGAAGACCATAGCATTAGAAAATTCAATCCAAGATGTAAATGAAAGGATCGAAGAAGCTAATCGAAATGTAAAAAACGGAAAAGCAAGCCCGATTGTTTATTTTATGGAAGTGCATAAGATGGATTGGCTGACACTTTCAAGTTATGTAGGCATGTGGCAATGGCGCGTGAAAAGACATGGAAAAGCTTCTGTATTCAAAACTCTAAACGATAAGATTTTGTCAAAATATGCCGAAGCATTCGAAATTTCGGTCGAAGAATTAAAAAACTTTAAAGGCAATTAATGGAAACTAATTTTATTCACCATCAGTCTGCACATTGCGAGAACGGTGTTGCTTCGAACTTATTGAAGCACCACGGAATAAATATTAGCGAGCCAATGGTTTTTGGAATCGGCTCTGGACTTTTCTTTTTTTACTTACCATTATTAAAAGTAAACCATGCACCAGCAATCAGCTACAGACCAATGCCGGGTTCCATTTTTAATAAAGCAGCAAAACGTTTAGGCATTAAAGTCAAACGTATAAAGTTTTCCAATCCAGAAAGCGCTCAAAAGGCTTTGGAAGAAAATTTAGCAAAAAATATCCCTTCGGGACTGCAGGTTGGCGTTTACAACCTGACGTATTTTCCAGATGAATATCGCTTTCATTTCAATGCACACAATTTAGTGGTGTACGGAAAAAAGGAAAATAATTTTCTCATCAGTGATCCTGTAATGGAAACGGTTACAGTGTTGACTGATAAAGAATTAGAAAAGGTGCGCTTTGCAAAAGGAGCACTTGCGCCAAAAGGACAAATGTATTATCCAATTGAAATTCCATCGAACATCGATTGGGAAACAGCTATAAAAAAAGGAATTAAAAATACCTGCAACGATATGTTGGCTCCATTGCCGATCATTGGTGTTGCCGGAATGCGTTATTTGTCTAGAAGCATCCGAAAATGGCCCGTTAAAAAAGGGGTTAAAGTTGCCAATCACTATCTAGCACAAATGGTTCGAATGCAAGAGGAAATTGGTACAGGCGGTGGAGGTTTTCGTTTTATATATGCCGCCTTTCTTCAAGAAGCGTCTGTTATTTTAAAAAATGAAAAACTGAATGAACTATCTTTGGAAATGACCAACATCGGCGATTTATGGCGTGATTTTGCCGTAAATGTTGCACGGGTTTACAAAAAAAGAAGTAATCAGACAGATGTTTATAACAGTCTGGCCGATGAACTCTCCAAATTAGCCGATTTAGAAGAAGCTTTCTTTAAAAAACTTAAAAAAGCAATCTAGACCATGAGTGCACCAATTATTCAAATCAACGAACTTTATAAAAAATATAAAGATGCCGATTTTTTTTCAGTCAACAGCTTAAGCTTGTCGATTGAAAAGAACGAAATATTTGGGCTTCTTGGTCCGAATGGAGCCGGGAAAACCACGTTGATTTCAATTTTGTGCGGATTGATAAAACCTACTTCTGGCAAGTTTACCATCAATGGACTTTCTTATGATAAAAACGCAACTCAGATAAAGAAAACAATTGGAGTCGTTCCTCAAGAATATGCTCTGTACCCAACTTTAACTGCCCGAGAAAATCTTCGTTATTTTGGCAGTATGTATGGTTTGAAAGGTAAAGAATTGCATCAAAAAGTGGATGACGCGTTGGAGCACTTGGGACTTTTGAAATTTGCCGATAAAAGAATCGAAACCTTTTCTGGCGGAATGAAACGCCGAATAAACCTCATTGCAGGAATCTTGCACCAGCCGGCTGTTTTGTTTCTGGATGAACCAACCGTTGGCGTGGATGTTCAGTCAAAAAACGTGATCATCGATTATCTGAAATCGCTTAATGCTAAGGGAACAACAATCATTTATACTTCACACCATCTTTTAGAGGCACAGGATTTTTGTACTAAAATAGCCATTATCGATCAAGGTAAAATTTATGCGGAAGGAACTCCAAAAGCACTGATTTCCAATACGGAAAGGGCTCATAATTTGGAAGACGTTTTCATCTCACTAACAGGAAAGGAGCTTCGTGATGTTGTATAAATTTTTCATGTCGGTTTATAAAGAAATGCTCTTGCTTAAAAGAGATTTTGGCGGACTTGTCATTC
Source organism: Flavobacterium sp. PLA-1-15 (assembly GCF_049060005.1). NCBI lineage: Bacteria > Pseudomonadati > Bacteroidota > Flavobacteriia > Flavobacteriales > Flavobacteriaceae > Flavobacterium > Flavobacterium sp. PLA-1-15. The sequence goes on from NZ_JBMGQS010000004.1 coordinate 42,145, forward strand.
TGTTTGTGATGCCATTGGTACTCATCGTAACCATAACCTTGATCCAAGACAGCACCTTCAAATCGGTAACAGAAAGTAGCATTCCGATTCTTTTGGTTGATAATGATAAAGGGGCTATTTCAAAAACGGTGAAAGAGAATTTGGAGGAAAGCGGTTCTTTTGAAATAGTGACTAAAATTGACGGTGATGTTGTTAATGAGACTGTTGCGAAAGAGGCAGTTTTTAAAGGAAAATACCAACTGGCCATCATCATTCCTGAAAATTTGAGCAGTGATTTGCAACTGAAAGTAAATCAGAATGTATTAAAAATAGTCAACAATTTAGGAATGGAAGAAACTTCTATTGTTGTCGAAGATAAGAAAGTTGGTACAAAGGAAGTCAAATTATATTTTGATCCCGCCACACAGCTTACGTTTAAAAATGCGGTGAAAAGCGCCATCGATAAAATGATTTCTCAAATCGAAACCAAGTCTATCTATGCCGCATTCCAAGATCAATTGGGTGAAGGGAATGAACCGATATTTGAACAGGAAAGTTTTATTGTCTTCAAGGAAATCATGCCAAAAGTAAACGACAAAGAAATATTACCTAATTCAGTCCAGCACAATGTTCCTGCTTGGGCTTTGTTTGCCATATTTTTTATCGTTGTGCCGCTTTCCATCAATATTGTAAAGGAAAAAGGACAGGGAACACAAATCCGATTGATTACAAATCCAGTTCCGTATGCGGTAATTATAGCAGGAAAAACAGCGACCTATCTTGTAATTTGCATGATACAGTTTTTCCTTATGGTTGCGGTTGGCGTTTATCTTTTCCCCTATCTTGGACTTCCGGTTTTGGACGTTCAAGGGAAATTACTATTGATGAGCATTGTGGCCCTGTTTTCAGGATTGGCTGCAATAGGATTTGGAATTTTGTTGGGTACGATTGCCAAAACGCAGGAACAATCAGCGCCATTTGGAGCAACTTCGGTTGTAATTTTAGCTGCTGTTGGAGGAGTTTGGGTTCCTGTTTTTGCTATGCCGAAAATCATGCAACATATATCGCAGATTTCACCAATGAACTGGGGATTGAATGCCTTTTACGATGTGCTTTTACGTAACGGAAGCCTATTGGAAATCCTTCCCGAAATTAATTTATTACTTTTGTTCTTTATAGGTACAATAACCCTTGCAATTGGCTATGATAAAAAGAAAAGAGCAGTATAACGAAGTGGAAGCACTTACCGTCAGCCAAGAAATTAGGGTTCGCTTTAATGAAACCGACCCATTGGGTATCGTTTGGCACGGCTATTACATAACATATTTTGAAGACGGTCGTGAAGCTTTTGGTCGCGAACATGGGATTTCCTATCTTGATGTCCATCAATATGGTTACACCACGCCAATTGTAAAATCAACCTGCGAACATAAGTTATCATTGCGCTATGGCGATGTGGCGCGTATTGAAACTACAATTGTAGATTCACCTGCCGCTAAAATGATTTTCAGGTATAAAATTTATGATGCCAATAACGAAGTTGCCTGCACAGGCGAAACCGTTCAAGTTTTTGTTGATGCGACAGGAATTTTATCGTTGAATTTTCCACCCTTTTTTGAGGAATGGAGGAAAAAAGTAGGCTTGTCGAAATAATGGTAAAAAACGTTTACATCACCGATACAAATTGTGTCACGCCTCTAGGTTTTGATACAGCTTCAAATTGGAATGCCTTAATCGAAGGTGATTCTGGGATTCAGTTGAGTGAAAAAGTGGGAATGCTTGAATCGTTTTATGCTTCAATAATAGATTCGGAGAAATTGGATGATGCCTTTTTTAAAATTTCAGAAGAAACGCATTTTACAAAATTAGAAAAAATGTTGCTTCTGGTTTTGAAACCGTTAATCGAGAAGCAAAAAATCACGGAAAGAACTGCTTTTATTTTTTCGACAACCAAAGGTAATATAAGCCTTTTGGAGAATGAAAAAACTTCTGTTGAAACCGCTCATTTATCGGCATTAGCCAAAAAAATAAGTGCCTTTTTCGGATTTTCAACAGAACCAATAGTGGTTTCAAATGCATGTGTTTCGGGAGTTTTGGCAATAGCAGTTGCTAAAAGAATGATACAAGCAGGCGTTTATGATGATGCTTTTGTGGTAGCGGGTGATGAGGTTTCAGAATTTGTTCTTTCAGGCTTTAATTCTTTTCAGGCAATGAGCGATTCGCCTTGCAAGCCTTACGACAAAGACAGGAATGGTGTAACATTGGGCGAAGCTACGGCAGCAGTTTATATCACTTCAAATGAAAATGATGTTCAAAAAGGCGCTGTAAAAATTATTGGTGATGGTGCTATAAACGATGCTAATCATATTTCCGGTCCATCCAGAACAGGTGAAGGTTTGTTCAGAAGTATCGAAAGTGCTTTTAAGGAATCGGGTTTAGAACCTGAAAAATTGTCTTATATTTCGGCCCACGGAACGGCAACTTTGTATAATGATGAAATGGAAGCAATAGCATTCAATAGATTGGGTTTGCAAGATGTTCCTGTCAACAGTTTAAAAGGTTTTTACGGACATACTCTGGGAGCATCCGGACTATTGGAAACTGTGATTGCTATTGAAAGTGCTCGAAAAAACCAATTGGTCGATTCTAAAGGATTCACCAAAATAGGCGTAACATCTCCAATCAATTTAATAAATGGAAATTCGGAACAAGAAATTAATTATTTCCTAAAAACAGCTTCTGGTTTCGGAGGATGCAATACGGCCGTTTTATTTGAAAAAGTACATTGATTTGAAGGCAAATAATTACATATCAAACTATTGTGTAATCGAAAACAATTCGATTAGGATTGATGGTGAAAAGCAATTCGAATTGGAAAATACATCTTTTTCTGAATTTGCAAAGATGGCTTATAAACACTTTGGGATGGAGTATCCAAAGTTTTTCAAGATGGACAATTTGAGTAAATTGGCCTTTCTGGCATCTGAAATTATTCTGAACAAAATGGTAAATAGCGAAGAAGAAAATGACATTGCATTGGTATTCGCTAACAGGTCTTCGAGTTTAGATACCGATGTAAAATATCAGGCATCTATTACGGATAAAGAGGCTTATTTTCCGAGTCCGTCTGTGTTTGTCTATACATTGCCTAACATTTGCATAGGCGAAATCAGCATCAAACACAAACTGCAATCTGAAAATGCTTTTTTTGTTTTTGAAGATTTCAATGCAGTTTTTATGAGCAATTATGCCAACTCGCTTTTAGATAGCAATAAAGCTGAAAAAGTACTTTGCGGTTGGGTTGAATACTATAATGAGAATTTTAAAGCCTTTGTTTATCTTGTAGAAAAACAAGGCGAATTGATACATAACGAACAAACAATTACTACCTTATATAATTAATTATGGAAGCATTAAAACAAGAATTAAAGGCAAAAATCATTGAAGTTTTAAACTTGGAAGATATTACTGTTGAAGACATCAACGATGATGATACGCTATTTGGAGATGGATTAGGATTAGATTCTATTGATGCATTGGAATTGATCGTATTGTTGGACAAAGAATATGGTATCAAATTGACGGATCCTAAAAAAGGGAAATCAATTTTTGTATCGATTGAGACCATGGCGAACTTCATTGCAGCAAACCGAACAAAATAATTTATGTCTAAAAAAGTTGCCATAACAGGAATGGGAATAATTTCTTCGATAGGAAACTCTGTCGAAGAAAATTATAATGCGTTGGTAAAAGGAGAAAAAGGAATTTCTTTTATTGAAAACTTTGAAACAATCCATAAGGATGTCATCAAGGTAGGCGAAATCAAGCTAACGAACCAGCAGTTATCGGAACAACTTGGTATTTCAACGGACAATAATTTTTCCAGGACTTCACTATTGGGTGCCATTGCGGCGCAACAAGCAGTTGAAAATGCTGGAATTCAAAATATAAATGATTACAGATCCGGATTGATTTCGGCTACAAGTGTAGGCGGAATGGACATGACGGAGAAATATTATTATGAATATTTTGAAAATGAAGCCCATCAAAAATACATTACCAGTCATGATGCTGGAGACACAACTCACAAAATCGCGGCACATATCTGCTTGAAAGGATTTGTAACTACGGTTAGTACGGCCTGTTCCTCAGCTGCAAATGCGATTATGATGGGAGCTCGAATGATCCAATCCGGACAGTTGGATCGTGTTGTTGTAGGTGGAACAGATGCTTTGGCGAAATTTACCATCAATGGCTTTAAAACCCTAATGATTTTATCGGATACGTACAATCAACCTTTTGACAATAACCGAAAAGGTTTGAATCTAGGTGAAGCTGCGGCTTTCTTGGTTTTGGAATCTGAAGAAATTGTACAGAAAGAAAACAGAAAAGTTTTGGCGTATGTTTCCGGTTTCGGAAATGCGAATGATGCTTTTCACCAAACGGCTTCTTCTGAAAATGGGGAAGGAGCATTTCTGGCGATGCAAAAAGCCTTGAAAGTTGCCAACCTGAAACCATCGGATATTGATTATATCAATGCCCATGGAACGGCGACACCCAATAATGATTTATCGGAAGGAAGGGCAATTTTGAGAATTTTTGAAGAAAAAGTGCCCGATTTTAGCTCTACAAAAGCGTTTACAGGTCATACTTTGGCTGCCGCTGCCGCAATTGAGGCCGTTTATAGCGTTTTGGCGTTGCAACACAATGTTGTTTTCCCAAATTTGAATTTTGAAACCCCGATGGAGGAATTTGATTTGGTACCGCAAACTACTTTAAAAGAAAAACCAATCCACCACGTATTGTCCAATTCATTCGGATTTGGAGGAAATTGTTCAACTGTCTTATTTTCAAAAAGCTAATGAAGACTTGCTATATCAATGGAGTAAGCTGTATTTCAACTCAAAATACGTTTGATACAGATTTTTTGTCGGAAGTGACACTGAATGAAACAGAAAATGTTTTGTTTGCCAATCAGCCTTCGTATAAAGAATTCATTGCCCCAACAGCAATCCGCCGAATGGCTAAAGGGGTCAAGATGGGGATTGCAGCTTCTGCGAAAGCATTAAAAGAAGCCAATGTATCAATGCCAGATGCCATTATTACCGGATCTGGGATGGGATGTGTGGAAGATTCGGAGAAATTCCTTAAGGCAATTATTGATAACAACGAAGAATTTTTAACGCCAACTTCATTTATTCAATCCACACACAATACCGTTGGAGGGCAGATTGCTCTGGGATTGCAGTGCAAAGCCTATAATTTTACGTATGTAAATGGAGCGGTATCTTTTGAAACTGCCTTGCTCGATGCTAAAATGCAGATTGAAAACGAAGTGGCGAATTCTGTTTTGATTGGTGGAATTGATGAAACAGGTCCGCATACCTTGGAATTATTCAAGCTTGCCCATCTTATAAAAAAAGATACCGATCAACCTTTTTCGGTTTTAAATCCTACTTCTAAAGGCGTTGTTTTTAGCGAAGGAGCAAGTTTTTTTGTTTTGGAAAACGAAAAGAAGGAAAGTAGTTATGCTTCTGTTGAGGCTGTATCGATGCTCAATACACTAGATAAAGAGGAAGTTGAAAACTATATCGAATCTTTTCTTACTTCTAATGATTTAAAGATTTCAGATATGGACGCTATTGTTTTAGGCAATAATGGCGATGTTGAATTTGATGGGTATTATGATGTTTCAAATAGTATTTTCAATGAAATTCCACAGCTCTTCTACAAGCATTTGAGTGGCGAATACAATACTGCTTCTGCATTTGGTTTTTGGGTTGCATCCAATATTATTAAAACACAAAAAGTACCCGAAATTGTAAGCAAGAATGGCTTGTATAAAGAAAGATATGAAACTGTTCTTCTCTACAATCAATACCGCGGAAAAGACCATAGTTTAATCTTGCTGAAAAAATGCTAAGACATAAAAACATAACCATTATTTGTGTTTCCATATTGGTTATGATGGTTTTTTTGAGTTTTTTATCTGAAGTGAAATGGTGGTATTTTCTAACACTTTTTCTATTTTGGTTGGTGATGACAGTATGGGGATCATCGGATATCCGTCTAGGTTATTTTATAAAAACCTATTGCAATAATCAGCACGAAAAAGAGCGTAGAATTGCAATTACTTTTGATGATGGTCCTCATCCAATGACAGAAATGGTTTTGGATATCCTTCAGAAGCACAATGTAAAGGCAACTTTTTTTTGCATAGGCACCCAAATTGAGAAATACCCCATTATTTTTAAGAGAATTATAGACAGCGGTCATAGTGTAGGCAACCACAGTTATTCGCACTCCAACTCATTTGGAATCTTTTCTGCCGAAAAAGTAACCGAGGAAATTGTACACACGAATAAAATTATAGAACAAATTTCGGGCAAGAAAGCTTTGTTTTTTAGACCACCGTTTGGCGTCACCAATCCGAGAATAGCGAAGGCAATTTCGAATACAAAACATCATGTAATTGGATGGAACAATCGTTCGCTGGATACTGTTATCAAAGAAGAACATAAAATTTTTGAAAGAGTAAAAAGCAAAGTCGCTCCTGGCGGAATTATCTTGTTGCACGACACTTCTTTAAAGTCGGCCAACGTTTTGGAACAGATATTGCTATTTCTAAAATCTGAAAATTATACAATCGTCCCGGTTGATGAATTATTAAACCTACCTGCTTATGAAAACTAGAATTTTGTTGCTATTGTGCTGTATGATGAATCTGAGTGTTTTTTCGCAAGAACAAAAAATGTCAGCCTCGGAGATTGCATCATTTAAAGCCACTGTTGAAAAGGAAGCCAAAAACATCAAATCACTAAAAACTGATTTTGTTCAATACAAGCATCTTGATTTTTTGTCGAAAGATATTGAAACTTCAGGGAAAATGTACTTCAAACAGCCTAATTTATTGAATTGGCAATATACAAAGCCCTATCAATACAGCATCGTTTTCAAGAATAATAAAGTGTACATAAACGATCAAGGCAATAAAAGCACTGTGGATGCTAAAAGCAAGATGTTTGAAAAAATCAATAAATTAATTGTTGGCAGTGTGAGCGGAAATATGTTTGACGATAAGGAATTTACAATCACTTATTTTAAAAACAAGGATTTTAATATTGTTAAATTAACTCCAAAAACGGCAGCAATAAAAAAATACATCAATCAAATTGATTTGCATTTCCCGATGAGTGACACTACAGTTTCTGAAGTGAAATTGACCGAACCTTCCGGCGATTTTACAAGAATTGTATTCAAAAACAAACAGCTTAATGCAAAAATAGATGATGCGATTTTTACAAATTAGTCTCCTTTCGCTCTTGCTCTTATCCTGCAAATCCTATCAGATTGAAAATGCAGTTTCAAAAGAGTCTTCCGTTAAAGAATATAAGAATCTTTATTTTTCAGATTCTAAAACCGATTATGTTTACAAGGCAACGATAGATGTTTATGGAAACCAATTGAGTGGTATCTTCATCGCCAAAAAGATTAATGATACTACTCATCGTGTTGTTTTTTCTACTGATTTCGGAAATACATTATTGGATTTTGAGCTATCTGAAAATGATTTTAAAATAAATTACATCCAAGAAGATTTGAACCGAAAAATCATTGTAAATACGTTAAGAGATGATTTCCGTTTGCTTTTGAGGCTAAGCCATCCAGTTCAAGAAGTTTTTGAAAACGATGAAAGCATCATTTATAAATCGGCAGATAAAAAGTGGTTTAATTATTTTTTTGAAAGCAAAACTGATAAAAGATTGACAAAGATTATTACAGCATCTAAAAGTAAGGAAAAGATTATATTAGGTTTTGAATCAAAAAATGCTACTTTTGCCCATAACATCACCATACAGCATAAAAATATCAAGCTCAAGATAACATTGAATCAAATTACTAATTAATAAAAATGATAATGAAAAAATTATTTGTTTTTGCATTTTTTTGTGTTTTTGGAATTTCTCAAAGTAACGCACAAGTTACGTTTAAACCGGGAGTTAAGGCGGGTGTCAATTTTGCACGCTTGACCCAAACAGACAATCCTAACGAAAGATTTTATGGAAAGACTGATTTTTATGTTGGTATTCTGGGAGAATTGAAATTGTCAAAAGTTTACACGATGCAACCGGAAGTACTGTATTCCAGACAAGGATCTGGCGTAGAGTATCTAGATGAGAATAATATGAGGCAAAAAGATAAGATAAATATTTCGTATTTGTCTTTAGGACTTGCTAACAAATTTACATTTGATAAACTTAATATCCACGTTGGACCAACATTCGATATAAAAGTGAGCGATGCAAAGAAAGAACTGACCACTTATAACAACGATTATTTTGAAGATTATAGTAATGGTATTGATATGGCTATTTTTATTGGAGCAGGATATAGTATTACAGAAAATTTAGAATTTGAAGCCAGAGTTAAAAAAGGAATTATTCCTGTAAATGGCGATTGGGATAGTGAAAACATGGTTTTTCAACTGGGACTTTCTTATACATTTGACACTAAATAAATTTAAACATAATGAAGAAAATTTTACTTTTTACAGCTTTAAACCTATTCTTTTTCTCGACTTCGAATGCACAGGTAACCATCAAGCCGGGTGTTAAAGCCGGATTGAACCTTTCAAGATTCACCAATAGTGATTCAGATTTCAGACCTGATTTTTATGTAGGAGGTTTGGCAGAAATCAAATTCTCCTCTTTTTATGCGCTGCAGCCAGAATTGGTGTATTCAAGACAAGGAGCTACTATTACTTATAATGATTTTGCAGTAAATCCTTCAGGAGGATCTGTTGAAAAGAAATATTCATTAGACTATCTCTCATTAGGAGCAATCAACAAATTTACATTTGCAGAGCGTTTCCAAGCAGTAGTTGGACCAACAATTGACATTCAAGTTGCAGATAATTTTGATCGTGAAACTAGCGACGATCTAATTGGTTTAGATTTAGGATTAGCTATCGGTTTGGGCTATTCTTTACCAAACGGTTTAACCTTTGAAGCACGTTTCAAACAAGGTCTGATTGATATTTTTGGAGACAACTATAACGCTTACGAGGACGAAAATAATAACGGAAATTATGACGAAATAGTCACAAATCAGGTTATTCAATTAGGAATTTCGTATACTTTTGGAAGTAAATAATTTAAATAAAAGCACAATGTTACTTAAGGATTTTTATACGGTTGAAAAGCTAGAAAATGTTTCAGAAGGAAAATACAATGCTACAGTGCATCTAAACAAGCAGCACGATATTTTTAAAGGTCATTTTCCAGGAAATCCAGTAACGCCAGGTGTTTGTATGATGCAGATAATCAAAGAACTTTCGCAGGAAATTGTTGGAAGTTCTTTGTTTATGATAAGTTCCTCGAATGTGAAATTTATGGCACTTATCAATCCGGAGGTTCATCCTCTCCTACGATTGGAGCTGGAAATTTCTGGAGATTTAAATACTGAAGTAAAAGTAAAGAATACTACTTTTTTTGAAGAGACTGTAGCCTTGAAGCTTACCAATACCTATAAAAAAGCATAAGTTGAAACTATTTTTTCACATATTATTTTCATTTGTTTTTTTAACAGCCCAAGAATTGCCAGAGATTCGGGAGCATTACTATGATGCTTCTAAAACAAAGCAAAATGCAGAACAATTCCATAAACTGCTTTCCAATTATTCTAAAAACAACAACATTATCTTGGCTTACAAGGGTGCATCCATTACGATACAGTCAAAATTTGCATCTGGAATAAAACAAAAAAAGCAATTGTTTATTGAAGGGGCAACTTTGGTAGAAAATGCTGTGAAAAACAGTCCCGAAAATGCTGAAATTAGATTGATTCGCTTGAGCATTCAGGAAAACACACCTAAGATTTTAAAATATAAGGCAAATATTGAAGAAGATAAGAAGGTCATCGTTGATGCATTCGACAAGCTTCCTCAAGATTTGAAAGCCTACATAAAGGACTACGTGAAACAGTCTAAAGTTTTCACTGATAAAGAAAAACAGCAGTTGCTTAAATAGCAAGGTATGAATCCAAATCCATCCATTAGCGAGCGAATTCAAAAGTTGCAGCTGTGTGTTATTATTCCCACCTATAATAACCATAAAACCCTACGTCGTGTTATTGATGGTGTTTTAAGCCATACCCAAAATTGTATTGTTGTCAACGACGGTTCAACCGATGCTACTGAAGAAATCTTAAGTTCCTATCCCCAAATTACATTACTCAATCTTCCTAAAAATAAAGGGAAAGGAAATGCACTGCGGGAAGGTTTTAAGAAAGCAAAAGATTTAAAATATCAATATGCCATAACGATTGATTCTGACGGACAGCATTATCCAGACGACATTCCTGTTTTTATAGACCATCTTGAAAAGTCTGATAAAGAGGTTTTGTTGATTGGAAATCGCAATATGAACCAAGATGGTATTCCGAAGAAAAGCAGTTTTGGAAACAAATTTTCTAATTTTTGGTTTTGGTTCGAAACAGGAATTACTTTAGAAGATACCCAATCGGGTTATCGACTGTATCCGTTGCAATTTATACCGAAAAGACTCTACACAAATAAGTTTGAATTTGAAATAGAAGTAATTGTCCGAACGGCTTGGAATGTAGTAGAGGTGAAGAACATTCCCATCAATATTTTATATGATCCAAACGAGCGCGTCAGCCATTTTCGTCCGTTTAAAGATTTTACCAGGATCAGTATTCTCAATACAATTTTGGTCATCATTACCCTTTTGTACATAAAACCAAGAGACTTTTTCAGGAGTTTCAAAAAAAAAAGTTTTAAGGATTTTATCCGCGAAGATGTCTTAGCAAGTTCAGATTCCAATTTAAAGAAATCACTTTCGATTGCGTTGGGAATTTTTGTCGGAATTGCTCCAGTTTGGGGCTTCCAAACTTTGGCAGTTATTTCTTTAGCAGTGCTGTTTCGGTTGAATAAAGCGTTAGCTTTTGCCTTTTCAAACATCAGTATTCCGCCGATGATTCCTTTTATCATTTGGGGTTCATTGGAAACAGGCAGTCTTTTTGTTTCCAATCCAGTTGCCTTTAATTGGAACACTCCGGTAAATTTTCAAGAGGTTAAAATTCATATTTTTCAATACCTCATTGGGAGCATCGTGTTAGCAACTGTTATGGCAATTCTTTTCGGGGTTGGAAGTTATTTAGTACTTTCGCTATCGAAATCATCAAGAAGATAAATGCACTATTATTTCCTCCGAATCCATCTTTTCGTACAACGAAACAAGCTTCTGGCGACAGGAATTGCGCTTGCTTTTTTGTTGGTTTTTGGTTTTTTTGCTTCCAAGATTACATTTGAAGAAGACATTACACGGATTATCCCAAAAAACGATCAGTCGGATCTTACGGCAAAGGTCCTCAAACAACTCAATTTCTCTGATAAGATAACGGTCATCATTGAAAAAGACAAGAACGGAACCGTAGATGATTTGGCAGAAACCGCCTCCGTATTTTTAGACAGCATTGCTTCTTGTACCGAATATATAAAAGACATCCAAGGCAAAGTTGAAGACGAAAACATACAGGAAACCTTTGATTTTGTTTATAATAATCTTCCACTGTTTCTTGACGATGACGATTATGCTCAAATCGATAAAAAACTCAATAAGGACAGTATCTCGGTTCAAATCGAAAAAAATTATAGAACACTGATTTCGCCTACCGGAATAGTCGCCAAAGATTTTATCTTGAATGATCCTTTGGGGATTTCATTTATCGCACTAAAAAAATTACAGCAGTTAAGCGTTGGAGATGAATTCCAACTTAAAAACGGTTTCTTGGTGACTAAAGATGAATCCAAATTATTGCTTTTCATCAATACCAAGTTAAGCGGTACAGAGACGGAAAAGAACACCGTTTTTGTAGAGAATTTAAACGCTGTAAAAAACAATTTGAATGCTCAGTTCAAAGGAAAGGCAACCGTTGATTATTTTGGAGCTTCGTTGATTGCTGTCGCCAATGCAAAACAAATCAAGCACGATATCATCACGACTATTTTTGTATCGTTGGGAACCTTGATGTTGATTTTGATTTTATTCTATCGAAAACTACTTATCCCAGTAATCATTTTCATTCCGACAATTTTTGGTGTGGCGTTTGCCATTGCCAGTTTGTATTTTATAAAAACCACTATTTCTGCCATCTCACTTAGTGTTGGTGCGGTACTTTTAGGCGTCACCATTGATTATTCCTTGCATATACTCACGCATTATAAGAACAACAACGACTTGAAGACGTTCTACAAAGACATCACGATGCCGTTGATAATGAGCAGTACCACAACCGCTTTGGCATTTCTTTGCTTGCTGTTTGTAAATTCCGAAGCCTTGAAAGATTTGGGGATTTTTGCCGCAATCAGCGTAGTGGTTTCGGCACTTTTTTCATTGTTGATTGTGCCGCATTTGTATAAGCCTAAAGCAAGTGATGCGAATAAGAAAACAATCTTGGACAAGGCAGCGGGTTTTTCGTTTGAACGCAATAAATTTCTTATCATTTCGAGTGTTCTACTGATTGTAATTAGTTTCTTTACTTTCGGAAATGTAAAATTCAACAACAATCTTTCAGAATTGAATTTTATTCCAACCGAAATAAAAAAGGCAGAAGCCAAACTCGAAGGAACAACAAATCTGACTTCAAAGTCTATCTACTTGGCTTCCTATGGTAATTCAATGGAGGAAGCTTTGCAGCAGAATAATAAACTTTTTAAAAATCTTTCAGCAAAGAAAAAAGAGAAAGCAATCTTGAATTTCAGCTCGCTAGGCGGAATAGTATTGCCAAAGGAAATGCAACAGCTAAAGATCGACAAATGGAACTCATTTTGGACGCCAGAAAAGAAAGCATTTATTCAAAGCAATCTTATTTCAAGTGGTAATGCACTTGGTTTTAAACCGCAATCACACCTACGTTTTTATGATTTGCTTGAATCAAAATTTGCTCCAATTGGTTTTGATCAATATGCAAAAGTAAAGGCATTTTTTCTGGAGGAATTTGTTTCTTCAAAAAATGGTTTCTACACCGTTTCTTCGATAGTAAAAGTTTCCAATGAACAACGTGATGCATTTGTCAACAAAATAAGTAGAGAAGAGAAAGTCATTTCCATTGATCGTCAGCAGATGAACGAAATATTTTTAGGAAAGCTTCGGGACGATTTTAATGAATTGGTTAATTATTCCTTGCTTGCCGTAATATTGGTGTTGTTTGTTTTCTTCCGAAGAATCGAATTGGTCATCATCAGTACAATTCCAATTGTAATTACCGGACTAGTGACAGCTGGAATTATGGGTATTTTCGACATACAACTGAATATTTTTAGTACAATTGTCTGCACACTTATTTTTGGGCACGGCGTAGATTTCAGTATTTTTATGACCAGCGCTTTGCAAAAAGAATATACCACAGGAAAAGATGAAATGCCCATTTATAGAGCCTCTATTATTTTAGCCGCACTGACCACGATTTTGGCTATCGGTGCCTTGATTTTCGCCGAACATCCTGCGCTAAAATCCATTTCATCTGTTTCGTTGATAGGTGTTTTCGCGGCGTTGCTTATCACGTTTATTTTTTATCCGATACTTTTTAAGATTTGTATTTTCAATAGAGTCAAGAAAGGAAAATCGCCTATCACGCTTCGATTATTGATTCACTCCACACTTTCGTTTATTTATTATGGATTGGGAGGATTTCTACTTTCATTGATAGGCGAGTTGGTCATGAAAATAATTCCTTTAAAAAGAGAAGTAACAATGATGTGGTTCAGGCGAACGATGTCAAAATTCATGAAATCAGTCTTATATTCCAATCCGTTTGTAAACAAAAAAGTGGTCAACGATTATAAGGAGACTTTCGAAAAGTCATCCGTGATCATTTCCAATCATACTTCCTTCCTGGACACGCTTGCAGTTGGAATGCTGAGTCCAAAAATCATTTTTTTGGTGAACGACTGGGTTTATAATTCTCCTTTTTTCGGAAGAGCAGTAAAACTTGCGGGTTTCTATCCAGTTTCCCAAGGTGTGGAAGGAAGCGTGGAGCATTTGCGCGAGAAGGTAGAGCAAGGCTTTTCATTGATGGTTTTTCCAGAAGGCTCACGCTCAGAGGATGGCAATATTCAGCGTTTCCACAAAGGCGCATTTTTTCTGGCCGAACAGTTCAATTTGGATGTCTTGCCGATCTTTATCCACGGAAATTCAGATGTTTTGCCAAAGGGCGATCATATTATCTATGATGAAAACATCACCGTTGTGATCGGTAGAAGAATTAAAGCCGATGATGCCTCTTTCGGAACAGCCTATTCGGAACGAACTAAAAAGATCAACCATTACTTCAGACAGCAGTTCAGTTTGTTGCGAAATACTTTTGAAGATGAAAATTATTTCAAGAACAAATTGTTTTTAAGTTTCTTGTATAAAGAATATGAAGTTGTCAAGGAGATAAAAACAGATTTCCAACAAAGAAAATCATTATATTTCAAGCTGAATCAATACATCAAGGAGGATGCAAAGATTTTGCATTTGGCGGATGATTATGGACAGCTGGATGTTTTATTGACCTTGCAAAAGCCAAAACGCAAGATTTTTTCATTTATAGAAAATGAAGAAAAAAGAAACATCGCTGCAGCCAATTATCTGCTAAAAAAACGTAAAATTGTTTACATCGATGATGTTCTGGAAGACAAGCAATATGAAACGCTTTTAATATCAAATAAAAATGCTTTATCATTGGAAAAAATGAAACTAGCTAGCGTACAGCAAGTCATCCTGATAAGCCAGTTGGAGTTGAAAAACCATTTTGTAGGTCTTGGTTTTGAAGAAGATACAGTAGAGAAGGACTTATTGGTTTTAAAGAAAAAACAGTGAAAAAGAAATACGACATAGTAATTATTGGCAGTGGTCTGGGCGGATTGGTGTCGGCTATCCTTCTTGCAAAAGAGGGAAGGAGTGTTTGTGTTTTGGAAAAAAACAACCAATACGGCGGCAACCTGCAGACATTCGTGCGAGACAAGACTATTTTTGATACCGGAATTCACTACATCGGCGGATTGGCAGAAGGTCAGAATCTTCATAAATATTTCACATACATTGGCATTATGGATCATCTTAAACTTAAAAAGATGGACGAGGATGCCTTTGATGTTATCACGTTTGACGATGATAAAACACAATATCCGCATGCGCAGGGTTATGAGAATTTCATCAAGCAATTGACGGTTTATTTCCCTGATGAAGAAGAAACAATCCGAAAATATTGCAAACAATTGATTTATACCTGCGATTCATTTCCGCTTTACAATCTGAAGAAGGGCGATGGCTATCACAGTGATATTCTTTCCATAAACGCGAAGCAATATCTTGATGAATTGACGGATAATGAAAAGCTCAAGGCTGTTTTGGCGGGTTCTAATTTCTTGTATGCAGGAATTGCCGACAAATCACCTTTTTATGTACATGCTTTATCGGTAAATTCCTATATTCAAAGCTCTTGGCGTTGCATTAATGGAGGAAGCCAGATCACAAAATTATTGATAAAGGAACTCCGAAAATACGGTGGCGAAGTTTATAAGCATCGTGAAGTTACCGGTTTTGGTTTTGAAGAGGATAAACTCATTTCTGTGAAAACCCATAACGGAGAGGAGTATTTCGGCGATTTGTTTATTTCTAATATCGAGCCGAAGACCACTTTGAAAATGATTGGTGAAGATAGATTCCGGAAATCCTATTTTAGTAGGATACAGAGTTTGGAAGTGTTGCCATCGGCATTCAGCCTGTATCTGGTTTTTAAACCTAAATCGTTCAAGTATCTCAACCACAATTATTATCATTTTAGGGATAGCACAAGGGTTTGGAATGCAAATGATTATACCGAAGAGTCTTGGCCGGAGGCCTATATGGCGTCTATGAATATTTCCGAAGAAAATCAAGTGTGGGCCGAAAGTTTAACAGCCATTACATATTTGAAATTTGAGGAATTCAAAGAATGGGAAAACACTCATAACACAGTTTCGGATAAAAACGAAAGAGGTGACTCGTATGAAAAATACAAGGCGGAAAAGGCAGAACTGTTTTTAAAGGAAATCGAGAAGAAATTCCCGGGAATCCGCAATAGCATCCAATCCATACATTCTTCAACTCCATTATCCTACCGTGATTACATTGGCGGACATGAAGGAAACCTGTATGGATATATAAAGGATTCTAACAACCCAATGAAAACTTTTATTTCACCAAAAACGAAATTAGATAACCTTTATCTAACTGGACAAAGTATCAACATGCACGGTGTTTTAGGTGTAACAATTGGGGCCGTAGTAACCTGTTCTGAAATTTTGGGAAAGGACTATCTTATCAATAAAATTAACAGAGAACTAGCCGAATAATGATGAAAGCGAATGTCAAAATACTATTTTTCATAGGGATTTTATTTTTGATATTCTCTTGCGGAACTTCCAAATCCATTCATCATCAACCTAAAATCGATGGATACAATCAGACGAAACCGGTTGTTGTCAAACATTCGGACACTCTATTTTCTTCGGGTTCTAATTATCTCATCAAAAACAAGCAGCAACTTTGGGAGCTTTATATTTCAGGAGATGCATTCCAGATGGGATTATTGGCCGGAAGCCTTTCTGAGCATTTAGTTCAAAAGCAGGAAAGGGTTTTCTTTTCGAAAATTCAGGAAATTGTTCCTTCCAAATTCAAACAAAAACTGCTTAGGCAATTCCTAAAATGGTACAACCGTAAGATGTATCTTCATGTCCCAGATGAATATAAAACCGAGATATATGGCATTTCTCAGTATACTTCGGATAATTATAATAATCTGGCTCCTAAGTATTTACGAACTTTATACCTTCACGGCGCTCATGATATTGGGCATGCATTGCAAGATTTGGCCATGGTAGGTTGCTCATCAGTGGCGGCTTGGGGTGATAAAACCGAAGATGGTGAATTGTTGATAGGAAGGAACTTCGATTTTTATGCAGGCGATGAATTTGCCGAAGACAAGATTATGGCTTTTATAACTCCAAACGACGGACATCCATTTATGACCGTTACATGGGGAGGAATGATTGGAGCTGTTTCCGGAATGAACAACGAAGGTTTGACGGTAACTATAAATGCAGGAAAATCAAAAATTCCTTTAGTAGCCAAAACACCCATTTCCGTCTTGGCCAGAGAAATATTGCAGTATGCCTCAAATGTTGAACAAGCAATTGCGATAGCAAAAAAACGCGAAGTATTTGTTTCAGAATCTATTATGATAGGCAGTGCAAAGGATAAAAAGGCTATATTGATAGAGGTTTCCCCTGAAAACTTTGGTGTTTTCGAGGTTCAAAACAGCAATCAGTTGGTCTGCACCAATCACTTTCAAAGTGAAGTATATAAAACAGATAAAAGAAACAGCAATCACATTGAAGAGAGTCATAGTAAATACCGTTTCGATAGGATGAACGAGCTTTTGGCAGAAAGCCAAAGATTAAATCCGCTGAAGATGGCAGAAATCCTGCGGAACAAGAAAGGTTTGAATGATAAGGAAATCGGCTATGGAAATGAGAAAGCCTTAAATCAATTGTTGGCACATCACGGCGTTATTTTTAAACCCGAGAGCAAAATCGTCTGGGTTTCTTCAAATCCTTATCAATTAGGTGAATTTGTTGCTTATGATTTGAATAAAATTTTCAATAAGAAGAGTCAAGATTTAAAAGTGCAAAGTTCAGATTCTATGAATATTCCAAAAGATAAATTTCTTGAAGCTAAAGCTTTTAAGGATTATGAGCAATATCGAATCAACGATCGCATTATAGATGAGGCAATTTCAAAAAATAAGAACCTAACGGTTGCATTAATAAAAAACTACCAAAACCTAAATCCAAACCATTGGATGGTATATTATAAAGCAGGAAAATATTACTATGATAAAGGTTGGTACAAAGCATCAGAATTGGAGTTTCAAAAAGCTCTGACCAAAGAAATTACAACCGTTCCAGATAAAATTCAGATAGAGAAATACCTTAAAAAAATAAAACGAAGAAGATGATGATACCAGCGATAGAAAAAGCATCCGTACAGGAAATCAAACAATTTCAGGAACAAAAACTGAAAGAATTGCTGGTCTATTTATCGGAGCATTCCCCATATTACAAGGACATGTTCGCAAAACAGAACATCGAAATACAAACCATCACTTCACTCGAACATTTACGCCAGTTTCCTGTCACCACCAAAACCGATATCCAAGAAAACAACGATGCGTTTTTCTGTGTACCGATGCATAAAATCATCGATTATGCCACTACTTCCGGAACATTGGGCGATCCTGTAACATTTGGATTGACCGACAAAGACTTAGATCGATTGGCCTATAACGAAGCCGTTTCATTTGTTTGTTCCAATATAAAAGAAGGCGATGTAGTACAGCTGATGACAACGATGGACCGGAGATTCATGGCCGGATTGGCCTATTTCCTCGGACTCCGAAAACTTGGCGCAGGTGTAATACGCGTGGGTGCCGGAATTCCTGAATTGCAGTGGGATTCCATTTTAAAATACAAACCCAAACACCTCATAGCCGTTCCTTCTTTTCTTTTGAAAATGATCGAATACGCTGAGGGTAACAATATTGATTACAATGCTTCGAGTGTCGAAAGCGTCATCTGTATCGGCGAAGCCTTGCGTAATCAGGATTTTTCGCCTTCCATCTTGGCAAAAAGAATCACCGATAAATGGGACATTAAGCTTTTTTCCACCTATGCTTCTACAGAAATGAGTACGGCTTTCAACGAATGCGAACATTTTCAGGGCGGCCATCAACATCCCGAATTGATCATCACAGAAATCCTAGACGAGCAGAACCAGCCCGTAAAAGAAGGCGAAAGCGGCGAGCTCACCATCACTACACTGGGAGTTGAGGCAGTGCCGTTGTTGCGTTTCAAGACAGGCGATATCGTAAAGTTGCATTCAGAACCATGTCCTTGCGGAAGAAATACTGTCCGGGTAGGACCAGTCGTTGGCCGAAAACAACACATGATAAAATATAAAGGAACCACGCTCTATCCGCCGGCCATGCACGATTTATTGCGCTATTTTGAAGGCATACAAAGCCATCTGATCGAAATTTCTACAAATGATTTAGGCACGGATGAAATCCTGATCAAAATTGCTTCTCAACAGCCATCCGAAGAATTGATGAACCAAATCAAGGACCATTTCAGGGCAAAACTTAGAGTTACTCCAAAAGTTGAATTTGTTGCTCAAGACCTGCTGAACAAAATTATTTTTCCGCCTATGAGTAGAAAGCCGATTACTTTTTTGGATAAGCGATAAATAATAAATCTAGTTTTGTATGTATCGGGTTGCTAAAGAAATCAAATTAGCGTTTCCAAATATCCTGATAATCATCCGGACGTCTTTTAAATTGAGCATGAACATAGGGACAAAGTGGAAGAACCATCATTTTGTTACTGCGTGCATAGCTTGTCATTTCCTCCAATAGTTTTTTAGCATATCCTTTTCCTTCGCCTTCGGCTTCAACTCCCGTATGATAGACGGTAAGGAGATCTTGCTTTAAACTGACAGTCATTTCACCAAGTTTTTTTCCATCAACATAAAGATTGAAAGCTCCATGTTGCTTTTCGTCTAATTCTAATTTTATAGTTTCCATATTGTTTGTGTTGGTTATGTTTTATCTTCAGGACAAAATTAGCAATCAATTTAAAAGCTGGCATTGAACTAAGACAAGAAAAACAATCTAGCATTTTCTAAGCCTATCTTATCAGATTAAATTTATACTTTTACGGTTCACAAAAAAAACAAAATATGGCATCAGGATTTTTTGCAATTTTAGACGATATAGCTGCTTTGATGGATGATATCGCTGTTACAAGTAAGCTGGCAACTCAAAAAACAGCTGGAATATTAGGCGATGATTTGGCAGTTAATGCAGAGAAAGCCACAGGATTTTTAGCCTCTAGAGAAATACCTGTACTATGGGCCATTACCAAGGGATCCTTTATAAACAAGTTAATTATTTTGCCAGCTGTATTTCTACTCAATTATTTCTTTCCGGTTGTAATTACCATTATTTTGGTTCTAGGAGGAATGTATTTAGCCTATGAAGGTGCTGAAAAAATTGTCGAATTCCTTTTCCACCGTGCGAAAAAAGGGCATGAAGTGGTTTTGGAAAGTGGTCTGCCCGAATCGGATGAAAATTCCGAAAAGTCAAAAATCAGTTCGGCAATTAAAACTGATTTTATTCTTTCCCTGGAAATTGTTATCATCGCATTGGCCACAGTTATTGAACATGAGCATCCTTTACTCACGCAAATACTTTCAGTAAGTTTTGTTGCTATCATTGCAACCGTGGGAGTTTACGGTATCGTTGCATTGATTGTTCGAATGGACGATGCTGGTTTTTTTCTTATCAAAAAATCAGGCGATAAGGGATTTCTATCCGTGGTTGGGCAAATATTAGTAAAAGCATTGCCAATAATCATCAAGATACTTTCAGTAGTTGGAACGATTGCCCTGATATTGGTTTCGGGTGGGATATTTGTTCACAATATTGAATTTTTCCATCATCTATTGCCAAGTTTGCCTTCTATAATCAAAGAATTTGCGATAGGATTAATCGTAGGATTGATTGTGGTAGGATTGGTAACATTGGTAAAAAAGTTAGTTCCTTCTAGGCAAAAATAGATAGTAAATACACTTTTCAGAATAAAAACTTTCAGAAAGCATAATTGTACCTCCGTGGACAATTATGCTTTTTGCATTAAGCGAGTTCATATTGATCAAGGTATTTTTGATGCCAAGATTCTACATCAAAATGATATTTTAGTACAACTAAGAAGCCTCACAATTGATAACTTTACAAAATCTATCCAATAAAATTATGCAATTCATTAAAAAAGTACTTTGTTTTTTATTATTAACCACTTCGTTTATTTCTTTTTCACAGATAAAAGAAGCTGATAATCAGTTTTATAATACGCAAGGAAGAATTGAAAAGACAGTTGATAATGGTATTGTATTAATAAGTTCGGCTTCTTCGGTAATCTTCAGTTTTACAGGAAAGTCATGCCAAATCGCCCTTCAATCAATCAACGAGTACGGACACCATGCTTATGTTTCCCTTGAATTGGATGGCAAATATATCGGAAGGCTCAGGGTAGAAAAAGAGCTTAAAGAGTATCCAATAAAAGTGAATACCAATAAAAAGCATACACTCAAAATCTTCAAGGCAACAGAAGCTTCAACAGGTGGCATCTTGTTTAACGGAGCCATTGCAAAGCTGATTCCAACACAGTTAAAAGAAAAGAAAAAGATAGAATTCATCGGAAACTCAATTACCTGCGGAATGGGAGCCGATGTAATTGAAATTCCTTGCGGACAAGGTGAGTGGTTTGATCAGCACAATGCCTATCTGGCCTACGGACCGTTATTGTCAAGAAACCTGGATGTGGATTTTCAGCTGAGCTCGGTTTCAGGGATGGGAATGTACAGGAATTGGAACGACGAAACAGAACCCGTTATGCCAAACGTATATGAAAATCTATACCTGAACAATGATGCATCAAAACCTTACGGATTCAATTTCAAGCCGGACATCATCAGTATCGCCCTTGGAACAAATGATTTTTCGGAAGGTGACGGAACAAAAGAAAGAAAGCCTTTTAATGCTGAGAAATTTGTCTCCAATTATGTGAATTTCCTGAAGATGCTTTACAGCCACAACCCTGATGTGCAGATTGTATTGGCCAACAGTCCGATGGTAAATGGCGAAAAAGCGAAGGTGTTTACAGATTGTCTCGAAAAAATCAAGGATTCTTTTAAGGATGAAAACGTCAAGCCGATACAAATCTTTCAATTCACTGCCGTTACCCCGCACGGTTGCACCACGCATCCAGATGCAGACGATCATAAAATCATGGCAAGTCAATACCAACCGTTCCTGAAAAAACTATTGAAATAATGAAAAGAGTCCTTTTATTATTTTTATTTATAACCAACCTAGCTTCGGCAAATGTGGTGTTACCTAGTGTCTTTTCAGATAATATGGTGCTCCAGCGAAATTCCGAAGTGAAGATCTGGGGATGGGGAAGCCCGAAGGAGGAAATAACAATCATCACAGGTTGGAACAATCAGCAATACAATGTAATTCCAAGCAACGAGGCCAAGTGGGATATAATGGTAAAAACACCTGAAGCAGGCGGTCCTTTTGAAATCATTATAAAAGGCTACAACCAAATTACTTTGAAAAATATATTGATTGGCGAAGTGTGGCTGTGTTCCGGGCAATCAAATATGGAAATGAGCGTCTCGTGGGGAATTGAAAATGGGGAGGCTGAAGCAAAACTCGCCAACCATCACAATATCAGATTTTTCAATGTTCCAAAACTGACATCCACTACGCCACAGGACAATCTTCCTGCAAATTGGGAGGTATGTACGCCCGAAACAATGAAATATTTCAGTGCGGTGGCCTATTTTTTTGCACTGCATTTACAGGAAGATCTCAAAAATGTTCCCATCGGACTTATCAATTCTTCTTGGGGCGGAACACCTGCAGAAATCTGGATTCCCGAAGCAACTATCGCCAACGACAAAGTGCTCACGGCATCTGCAAATAAATTGAGCATTACCGAATACGGACCAAATCAACCGGGTCGCACTTACAACGCCATGATCAATCCTTTGGCTGGATTTAAAATTGCTGGTACAATTTGGTACCAAGGCGAAAGCAATGTTGGAGCTAATAATTACGAGAAAACCCTTTCTGCACTGATAACTTCGTGGAGAAAAGAATGGAAACAGGACTTTCCGTTTTATTTTGTTCAAATTGCACCATATCAATATGGAGACAATCATTTTGGAGGTGTTGAAATTCAAAATGCTCAACGAAAAACGCTTGAACTTGTTGATAATACAGGAATGGCAATGACTTCTGATATTTCTACTACAGATGATATTCATCCGAAGGATAAAAAATCAGTTGGAAATCGCTTGGCAGAAATCGCCTTAAAAAACCATTACAAAACCAAAAATACAATTGTTGATGGCCCACTTTTTAAAGCGATTGAAATTAAAAAAAGCACCATATCTGTTTCTTTTAAAAATGCGAATGGATTGTATTTTAAAAATAAAAAAAGTTCCCTTTTTGAAGTAGCTGGCGATGATAATGTTTTTCATCCAGCAGAAGCAAAAATAAAAAACGAAAAAATAGAAGTCACATCAAAATTTGTAAAAGATCCCAAGAAGGTTCGATTTGCTTGGAAAAATACAGCACAATCTGATGTTTTCAATGTTGTAAATCTTCCAGCTTCGGCTTTTATAAGTGAATAAGAATAAAAAATGGTTCAACCATTTCTGAATAACCAAAACACATGAAAAACAAAAAAATCATAGCGGGTATATTTTCCCTTTTTACTATCACAGCAATGAATGCACAAAGCAAAGCACATCTCGACAAGAAAAAACCAATCGAAGAAAGAATTACCCTCCTGATGAAGGAAATGACCTTGGAGGAAAAAGTAGGACAAATGAACCAATACAATGGTTTTTGGGACGTTACAGGACCCGCTCCAAAAGGAGGAAACGCTGAACTCAAATACGAGCATCTTCGTAAAGGATGGGTAGGTTCGATGCTTACCGTTCGTGGTGTAAAAGAAGTTCGTGCTGTTCAAAAAATTGCAGTTGAAGAAACCCGTTTGGGAATTCCGCTCATCATTGGTTTCGATGTGATCCATGGATACAAGACCTTAAGTCCGATTCCACTAGCTGAAGCGGCAAGTTGGGATATGGAAGCCATTAAAAAATCGGCACAAATTGCCGCTGATGAAGCTTCTGCTTCCGGAATCAACTGGACTTTTGGTCCGAATATGGATATTTCGCGTGATGCGAGATGGGGACGCGTGATGGAAGGAGCAGGAGAGGATCCGTATTTGGGAAGCAAGGTTGCCGTTGCAAGGGTGAAAGGTTTTCAAGGCGATTTGAAAAATAACAACAACATTGCAGCTTGTGCCAAACACTTCGCAGCTTACGGATTTGCAGAAGCAGGATTGGATTACAATACCGTTGATATAAGCAATTCGACACTCTACAATACGGTTCTGCCACCGTTCAAGGCGGCATCGGAAGCAGGGGTTAGAACGATGATGAACTCCTTTAATATCCTGAACGGCGTTCCAGCAACAGGCAGCAGTTTTCTTCAAAGGGACATCCTTAAGGGAAAATGGAACTTCAACGGATTTGTAATTTCCGATTGGGCTTCTGTCCGTGAAATGATTACCCATGGTTTTGCAAAAGACGGGGCAGAAGCTGCTTTGAAAGCCGTTGAAGCAGGTTCAGATATGGACATGGAATCGCATATTTATGTAGCAGAACTGGCAAAATTGGTTAAGGATAAAAAGGTAGATATTGCTCTAGTGGATGATGCTGTTAGAAGAATTCTTCGAGTAAAATTCGAATTGGGTCTTTTTGATGATCCGTATAAGTATTGCGATGAAAAACGTGAGAAAGCAATTATCGGTAACAAATCCAATAACGATGGTGTTTTGGATATGGCTAAAAAATCGATTGTATTGCTTAAGAATGAAGGAAATTTACTTCCATTAAAGAAAACAGGCCAAAAAATTGCACTTATCGGAGCTTTGGCAAACGATAAAACAAGTCCGCTTGGCAGCTGGAGAATTGCTTCCGATGACAATACTGCCGTTTCAGTCCTGGAAGGAATGCAGCAGTACAAAGGCAATCAATTGACTTTTGAAAAAGGAGCTGATTTAACTGTTGGAGCTACGACTTTTACAGCTGAATTGGTTTTCAATACTACGGATACTTCAGGTTTCGAAGCCGCTAAAAAAGTAGCTTCAAGTGCAGATGTTGTGGTAATGGTTTTGGGAGAGCACGGTTTCCAAAGTGGGGAAGGAAGAAGCAGAACCAACCTTGATTTGCCAGGTGTTCAACAGCAATTGTTAGAGGAAATTTACAAGGTAAATAAGAATATTGTGTTGGTTTTAAACAACGGAAGACCTTTGGCATTGCCGTGGGCCGCCGAACATATTCCTACAATTGTTGAAGCCTGGCACTTGGGAACACAAACAGGAAATGCCGTTGCGCAGGTTTTATACGGAGACTATAATCCGAGTGGAAAATTACCGATGTCTTTCCCGAGAAATGTGGGGCAATGTCCAATCTACTACAACCATTTCAGTACGGGAAGACCTGTTGATAGTGATAAAAACGTATTCTGGTCGCATTATTCAGACGTAGAGAAAACACCATTATTTGCTTTCGGACACGGATTGAGCTATACGACTTTCGGTTATAAGAATCTGAAAATAGACAAAGTAAATCCGGTAAAGGGTGAAACAATTAAAGTTTCTGTTGAGGTTACCAATACAGGAAATGTTGATGGGAAAGAAGTGGTACAGCTTTACATCAGGGATATAAGTGCAAGCCTTTCCAGACCGGTTAAGGAATTGAAAGGTTTTGAATTGGTGTCCCTAAAGAAAGGCGAAACGAAAACTATTTCTTTCAGTTTGACAGATGCAGAGCTTGGTTTTTACAATAATAATGGAGCGTATGTTGTAGAGCCAGGAAAGTTTAAAATATTTGTAGGAAGCAGTTCTACCGAAGTTTTGGAAGGTGAATTGGAATTAAAATAAAAAGAAAATTGAGCTTATAAAAGTAGTTTAATTAGCTTCGAGTTTTGTGAAAGAAAAGGCTGCGGGATTTTTTCCAGCAGCCTTTTTGATTTTTATCGAGTAAACTTAATCCAAAAGAACATCCAAAATTGTAATTGCCGCTTCGCTGATTTTGGTTCCAGGCCCAAAAACAGCAACCGCTCCAGCATCAAACAAATACTGATAATCCTGTGCTGGGATAACACCTCCTACAATTACCATAATGTCTTCGCGTCCGTAATTTTTGAGTTCTTGAATTACTTGTGGGACCAGCGTTTTATGTCCGGCAGCAAGGGAAGAAACGCCTAAAATATGCACGTCGTTTTCGACGGCCTGCTTGGCGGCTTCTGCAGGTGTTTGAAATAGCGGACCTATGTCCACGTCGAAACCTACATCGGCATAACCGGTTGCGACAACCTTTGCACCACGATCATGGCCATCCTGCCCCATTTTTGCAATCATGATCCTTGGTCGGCGGCCTTCCTGTTTAGCGAATTCGTCGGCTTTTTGTTTGGCCAATTCAAAACTCTTGTCGTCTTTAATTTCTTTGCTGTACACGCCACTAAATGATTTAATTTGTGCTTTGTATCTTCCAAAAACAGCTTCCAATGCATCACTTATTTCACCCAAGGTGGCTCTTTCGCGTGCTGCATTTACTGCCAATTCCAATAAATTTCCTTCGCCAGTCTTGGCGGATTCGGTTAATTTATTTAAAAGTTCTTTTACCTTCTCTGTGTTTCTCGAAGCTTTAATTTTGTCCAATTGTTCCAATTGCTGTCTGCGGACCATCTGGTTGTCGACATCCAAGATATGCAATGGATCTTCCTTCTCCAAGCGGTATTTGTTAACACCCACGATAATGTCCTGCGTACTGTCGATTCTTGCTTGTTTTCTGGCTGCGGCTTCCTCGATTCTCATCTTCGGAATTCCTGCTTCGATAGCCTTGGTCATACCGCCCAATTCTTCCACTTCAAGAATCAGTTCCCATGCCTTATCTGCAATTTCAGCAGTCAGCTTCTCAACATAATAGCTTCCAGCCCAAGGATCAACTGTTTTGGTAATCTTGGTTTCTTCCTGTATGAAAATTTGTGTGTTTCGTGCAATCCTTGCAGAAAAATCGGTAGGCAAGGCAATTGCTTCATCCAAGGCATTGGTGTGAAGTGATTGTGTTCCTCCGAATGCGGCAGCCATTGCTTCGATAGCTGTCCGTGCTACATTATTGAAAGGATCCTGTTCTGTCAAGCTCCATCCGGAAGTTTGACAATGTGTTCTTAAAGCTAAAGATTTATCGTCTTTTGGGTTGAATTGCTTTACCAATTTTGCCCAAATCATTCTTCCTGCTCTCATTTTGGCAATCTCCATAAAATGGTTCATTCCTATAGCCCAAAAGAAGGATAAACGGGGAGCAAATTCATCTATTTTCATTCCGGCGGCCAAACCTGTTCGGATATATTCCAAACCATCGGCTAAAGTATAAGCCAATTCAATATCGGCAGTTGCTCCGGCTTCCTGCATGTGATAGCCTGAAATAGAAATTGAATTGAATTTGGGCATTTTCTTGCTGGTAAAATCAAAAATATCAGCAATGATTTTCATCGAAGGAGTAGGAGGATAGATGTAGGTATTACGCACCATAAATTCCTTCAAGATGTCATTTTGGATGGTTCCCGAAAGCAATTCGGGTTTTACGCCCTGTTCTTCGGCAGCGACAATGTAAAACGCCATGATAGGTAAAACCGCACCATTCATGGTCATTGAAACCGACATCTCATCCAAAGGAATCTGATCGAAAAGCACTTTCATATCTTCGACCGAATCGATTGCCACTCCAGCTTTTCCTACATCACCTACAACGCGCTCGTGATCAGAATCATAACCACGATGAGTTGGCAGATCGAATGCAATAGAAAGGCCTTTTTGTCCTGCAGCAAGATTTCTTCTGTAGAAAGCATTACTTTCCTCAGCCGTTGAAAATCCGGCATATTGGCGTACAGTCCAAGGACGACGAACGTACATCGTTGAATATGGACCGCGAAGATTGGGCGCAAAACCTGCTCCAAATTCTAAATGTTCCAAACCTTCAAGATTTTCTTTGGAATAGGTTTTCTTTACTTCAATCCCTTCTGCAGAAACGAAACTATCAGATGAAATATTTTCTGTCTGGCTTTTAGCTTCAGGATTTAATTTTATATGTTGGATGTTTTTTCTTTTCATTTTAAATAGAAAATCTATTTTGGATATTTTTTTGTGCTTCTGGAAGTATTAAAACAAGAAAGGATTTTGATCATTTTGGTTTTTTCGTCTATTGTGAAAAATAAAAGAAAAGGAAATTTTCGAAGAGGTATGGCTTTGAAATTTTTATATCTGGTTTGAAATTGCGGGTTGAATTTTAAAATAGTGTACGCATTTTCTAATTCGCTGTAAAATTTGTTCAATACCGAGAAACTTATTTTAGAATAATATTCTGCGATGCCTTCAATTTCGAACTGCGCTCTTGGCGAAACAATGATTCTATAATCCATGCTTTTTCTTAAGCCTCAACAATGATTCTTCGGCTGTCAAATAATCTTCGGTTGGTTCATTTGCTCGATAATCTAGAATTTCTTTCATTTCTTCGGTCAATTCAAAATCATCTTGTTTTGGCAAAATAATCACTTCTACTTCATCGGCATTAAAATCTTCTGGAAGTGTAATGTTTATTTGATGGTTCCTGACCTTTATAAATTGTCTGATTGCTTCCATAGTCTTCTTTCTTTCAAATATACTAAATTACTGCGGTTCTTTCTCCGTTTCCAAACGTTCCTGCTCCATTTTCTCGGCCAATCTTTTCTCTATAATTGGAGAAATAAGAGTTTTTCTTGACTTTATTTTTACAAAAGGAAAGAGTTCCAAATCATGGCTCATCCGATCGTTCTTGTTTGGATACTTATTGGTTCCTAAAAGGATTTCCTTTCCCGAATCAAACAATTCCTGCTCTTTTGCAGCACTTTCTTGGATCTTTCGTTGGATGGTTCCTTCCATTAATTGAGTAATAAAACCGCCATTCGCTTCGATATCTTTGAATAAATTCAGTGCTTTTTCAGTTAATTGCGTGGTAAGTTCTTCAATATAATAAGAGCCATCGGAAGGATTGCTCACCTTGTCAAAATAGCTTTCGTGTTTCAAAACAAGCAATTGGTTTCTAGAAATCCTGTCGCCAAACTCATTGTCTTTGTGGTATAATGTGTCGTAAGCCAAATTGGAAACGGCATCAGCTCCGCCTAAAATCGCACTCATGCACTCCGTTGTAGTACGGAGCATGTTGACATTGTAGTCGTATAAAGTTTTATTGCGTTTTGTTGGAATTGCAAGGATGTGGCATTCAAAATCATGGTCGTATTCCTTTGCTAAAAGGTTAAACAACAATCGGATGGAACGCAATTTTGCAATCTCAAAAAAGTAATTCGTCCCCACTGCAACCTGAATCGTTATGGGTTTTGAAATTGTCGCAACTCGGTTGAAATATTCATTTGCATGTGCCAAAATATAGGCAATTTGCTGTACTGCATTTGCGCCAGCATTTTGATACAAACCTCCATCAACACTTATCAAATGAATATTTTGGCAAGCAATGGAAAGTGTGTTTAAACTATCAAGATCACTTTCAAGGTTGGTGTGCCAATTTCCTTCTTTAGCCAATCTTCCAACAGGATCGATTTGAACAAAAATAGTTGCGTTTTTTTCTTTTGCAATAGTGTCAATCTTCTTTACGAAATCGATTGAAAGGAAAAGCAAATTGAAGTAAACCGTTGTATGCTCTAAAGGAAGTTTTGCCACCAATTTGGCCACATCAATCGTTTCGTCTTCAATCGTAAAACGAATGCTTTCAGCTCCACGATTTAACGTTTCCAATGCCCTATCTGCAGATTTTTCTAAATCAAACACAAATATATTCTGGCAGATTTTAAACTCAGGAGTATGATCCGAAGCTAGGAAACCCTTTTGCTCATCGATATGGTAGAATGGCTTTACTTTGATGCCTTCAGGACTTTCCCAAACCAAGGTTTCATTGTAATCAGCTCCTTTTAGGTCATATTGGATCTGCTGTTTCCATTGCTTGGAAGAAACGGGTTGAAATTCGCTGAATAAATCGTTTGACATTTGCTTTTAGTTTTTATTGGATACTAATTACTTTAAAGAATCGCCTTCGTATTCAATGATATAGATATCCTCGCTGTCCTTTTTCATATAGTATTTTTCGCGGGCGAATTTCTCTACCTGATGCGGATTTTTAAGGATCTTGATGTTTTTTTTGTCTTGCTTAATTTCTTCAAGATAATATTCCTTGTTGTCTTCGAGTTCATCAATTTCTTTGTCGAGCAAGCGATGATCAAGATAAGAATAATTATCTAAAAAGAGCATCCATACACTAAAGAAAACCAGTACAATAACATACTTGTTGCTCAAAAAACGAAGCAAGGGATGTTTGTCGGTAAGCTTTTTTATAGGATTCTTCATTTAATAAAAATAAGCAATTTATTATAGGATTCGCTGATTGATTACGGCACGAACCACATCAATGGCAACTGTATTGTATTTGTCGTTCGGAATAATAATATCTGCGAAAGCTTTTGTAGGTTCGATAAACTGTTCGTGCATAGGTTTCAAGGTGTTTTGATAACGGTTTAAAACTTCTTGCATGTCACGTCCTCTTTCGGCAATATCACGCTTCAATCTTCGGATTAATCGCTCGTCAGAATCAGCATGAACGTAGATTTTAATGTCAAACATATCGCGAAGTTCGGGATTGGCAAGGATAAGAATTCCTTCGATGATCATTACTTTTCTAGGATGTGTACTAACCGTATCTTCTGTTCTGTTGTGTGTTACAAAGGAATAAACAGGCTGGTCGATTGTATTTCCGGCTTTTAATTCCTTCAAATGTTTTACCAATAATTCGAAATCAATTGCTCTTGGATGATCAAAATTGATAAGGGCTCTTTCGTCAAAGGATAGGTTGTGATTTTCCCTATAATATGAGTCCTGAGAGATGATGCCCACTTCTGCCTGAGGCAATTCGTTCATAATTTGTTGTACAACGGTGGTTTTTCCACTTCCAGTTCCTCCGGCAATTCCGATAATCAGCATATATGTTTAGTTATGTTTTGACTTGGCAAAAATAGCAATTTAATTGGGAGTGGTTTTTGTTTTGAGGTGAAATGTTTTGGGCAACTTTTAAACAGTGGGTTCTATTTTGATGTTAAGTAATTGTGTTCATTTTCAGTAGTATAATAGCCGATGGCTTAAAATTCTTATTTTTGTGTAAAATTCCCCCTTATGAAAAAATACTACTTTTCTATTGTATTGATGTTGTTTTGTATGTTTTCCAATGCTCAAATTGTCATAAACGAAATTGATTCGGATACTCCAAGTATCGACGATAAAGAGTTTGTGGAACTGAAATCGGAAGTGCCCAATTTTTCGCTTGACGGATATATTATGGTTTGTTTCAACGGAAACGCAACTTCAAGTACAGGAAACAGAAGCTATTTCACACTTGATTTGAACGGATTGACTACAGATGTAAACGGTTTGATTCTAATAGGAAATAAGTTGGTTTCTCCGGTTCCAGAAAAGGTTTTTGCAGACAATGTACTTCAAAATGGAGCCGATGCCATTGCAATTTATTTTACAGGAGTTGAAAATTTTCCTGATGGGACTTTGGCCACAACAACTAACCTGATTGATGCCGTAGCGTATGATACGAGTGATCCCGATGCGACCGAATTGATGACGCTATTGGGAATTACGGTTCAATATAACGAAGACGAAAATGGGCAAGGGGCAACACAATCCATTCAAAGAAAAGCAGACGGTACTTTTGAAGCCAAAGCACCAACTCCAGGTGTTCATAACGACGGAAGTGGTTTTATTTTTAACGGAATAACAATCAGTGTTCCGGCATTTCAATACAATGAAGGAGATAACTTTGATATTACGTTTACTACTCAAACAGCCGTAACAAGTGATTTGACTTTCAATTTTACCTTGAGCAACGGCACTTTCAATACTTCAGATTTTACAGGCAATACAACCGTTTTTATTCCAACAGGATCGACAACTTTTACCACAAATATTCAAATTATTGATAATGAAATTGATGAAGGCGATGAAATTGCAAGGATAAAATTTGGGACTTTGCCTGCCGGATTCAATCGTTTGAATGATAATATCGAAATTGAGATAATAGACGATGATTACCAAGTTGCACCATGGGGGACGCCATTGAATCCTACTTATGGAATCGTAGAAAGTACCGCGCCAGCAGGTTATTATGATAGTTTGGAAGGAAAATCGGGAGCTATCCTCAAGCAGGCCATCCAAGATATAATTGCAAATCCAGAAGTAGTCCGCGCTCATAATTATGGAGATGTGAATACGATTTTGAGGATTGCCGATCAAAATCCATTGAACAGCAACGAAATTTGGATGATGTATAAGGAACAACCACGCTCTAAATTATTGATTCAAACCACCGGAAGCGGAACAGGCAGATGGAACCGCGAACATATTTATCCACAATCGAGAGGAAATTTTGCTAATGCCACTTCTGAAATACCTGATGGAATGGATATTTGGGAAGCAACAAATGCTGATATGTATTTGCACGGACATTCGGACGCGCATCATATCCGTGCTGAGGATGGACAAGAAAACAGTTCACGGAACAATAAGGATTTTGGTTTGACGGATTACAATGGCTTCGCAGGTAATCAGGGAAGTTGGAAAGGCGATGTTGCAAGGGCGGTTTTTTATATGGCAATCCGTTACAATGCCTTGGATGTTGTGAACGGAAATCCGCCTGATACAACAGTTGGACAATTGGGCGATTTGGCAACCTTGATGACTTGGAATACGGCAGATCCTTCTGATGATTTTGAGATGAACCGCAATAATTACATCTATACATGGCAATTCAACCGAAATCCGTTTATTGATTATCCCAATCTTGCCGATTATATCTGGGGCGCAAACGCAGGACAGACCTGGTTTTCGAATTTATCGGTTGATGAAAGTATTGATTTAAAAGTGGTTCTTTATCCAAATCCTGCAAAGAATTTTATAACCGTTTCCGGAATTGAAAACGAAGCAACGATTGAAATCCATACTGTTTCTGGGCAAAGGCTATTGAACAATAATTTTAAGGGTACCGCAACTTTTTCAATTGATTTTGCAAAAGGAATTTATCTTGCAAAGATAACTTCTGAAGGAAAGACTGCGGTAAAGAAGATTGTTGTCAATTAATAATTACGGTGTTCGTTTTGCCAATTTTGATGCAATAATGCTCACAATAAATATTTGTGAAGCGTGAAAAAGCATTAGCGGAAGCAATATTATTCCCGTAGGCATTGAGGCCGGAAAAAGTATTTTTGAAAAAACCGTTCCGTGAACCAATGATTTCTTTGTACCACAAAATTGTGCCGTAATCTGATCTTCAAGACTGAATTTTAGTTTCTTGGATAAGATTCCTGTCAAATAGTAAATGGCATAGAAAAGGGCGGTCGTTGTGATGCCTATAAAAAGCAAATCCAGAATATCCACAGAAGTGAATACATTTTCTTCGAACGATTCGGCAAAACTTTTGTAGATGATCAATAGGATGATCGACTTGTCGAAAGTGGAAAGCTCTTTGGTATAGCGTTGCGCATATTTTGA
Source organism: Flavobacterium sp. PLA-1-15 (assembly GCF_049060005.1). Taxonomy (NCBI): domain Bacteria; kingdom Pseudomonadati; phylum Bacteroidota; class Flavobacteriia; order Flavobacteriales; family Flavobacteriaceae; genus Flavobacterium; species Flavobacterium sp. PLA-1-15. The sequence goes on from NZ_JBMGQS010000004.1 coordinate 75,527, forward strand.
TCCGTATTTTTGCAAGGCAATCCCGATTACTACAGGAGCAAGAATTTCAGTAAGCAATTTCAGATAGATGCTTCCCAATTCAAATTCAGAAGAGGTATTATTCAGAAAGAATCCCATCCATAACGGTGTAATTCCAATCCCAATCAATCCAGAAATACTGGCGTTGAATATGGCGGCCGGAACATTTCCTTTTGCCATCGAAACCATCACTACCGATGAAGAAACCGTTGATGGCAGTGCGGCAAGGAATAAAAAGGAAAGCCAAATGAATTCGCCATTTTCAGATTGTATGAAAGGTCGGAAAAGTAATATCGTTAACGGAAAAATGATGAAGGTTGTAGATTGTACCAAGGCGTGAAGCTTCCAATTTTTTAAGCCCAACTTGATTTTTTCCGGACTCAATTTTAATCCATAAAAGAAAAAAATCAATGAAATTCCGATGCTTCCAATTAAATCAAGAGGAATCGGACTGTCCTTGCTTCCCCATGCAGGAAAAAGGTATGCGATAAGGATTGTAGCAATTATGGCGAGAACAAAAGTATCTATTTTCAGTTTCATTGTGTATGGATTTAGGGTTGGATACAAATGAAAAAGCCGAACATTGCTGTTCGGCTTTTGTCGGGGTGGCAGGATTCGAACCTGCGGCCTTCCCGTTTCACGGGACGCAAAAACCTTTCGCGCTTAATTTATAAAAAATTGCAAATGAAAAAGCCGAACATTGCTGTTCGGCTTTTGTCGGGGTGGCAGGATTCGAACCTGCGGCCTCCTGCTCCCAAAGCAGGCGCGATAACCGGGCTACGCTACACCCCGAAAGCGGATGCAAATATAGAACTTAAATTAGTTTTACCAAATCAAAAGCAGAATAAAATTAAGCTATTTGAGAATTATTAAAACTAATCAACAAATGGGAATTATTTTTCATTAAAAACATACATTTGCAATCGTAAAGAACAAAAACAATACTATTATTATGTCAGATACAATTGAAAAAATAAAATGCCTTATCATAGGTTCGGGTCCTGCAGGTTATACTGCGGCGATTTATGCGGCCAGAGCCAATATGAATCCTGTTTTGTACCAAGGAACGCAACCGGGCGGACAATTAACCACTACAAATGAAGTTGAAAATTTCCCAGGCTATGTTGACGGTGTTACGGGACCAGAAATGATGATCCAATTGCAAGAACAGTCAAAACGTTTCGGAACAGATGTCCGTGACGGATGGGTTACCAAAGTAGATTTTTCTGGTCCAATCCATAAGGTTTGGGTAAACGAAACCAAAGAAATCCATTGCGAAACGGTAATTATTTCTACCGGAGCTTCGGCTAAATACTTAGGATTGCCTTCAGAACAGCATTATTTGCAAATGGGCGGAGGTGTTTCGGCTTGTGCGGTTTGCGACGGATTTTTCTACAGAAATCAAGAAGTTGTAATCGTTGGAGCGGGAGATTCTGCTTGCGAAGAAGCACATTATCTTTCTAAGCTCTGCAAGAAAGTGACGATGTTGGTGAGAAGTGAAAACTTCAGGGCTTCAAAAATTATGGCTGAAAGAGTTAGAAAAACAGAAAACATCGAGATACTTTTAAACACTGAAACAGTTGAAGTTATTGGCGATGGACAAGTTGTAACTTCTGTGAAAGTGTTGGATAAGACAACAAAAGAAGAAAAAACAATTCCAGCAACAGGTTTCTTCGTAGCAATTGGACACAAGCCAAACACGGATATCTTTAAAGAATATATCGATTTGGATGAAACAGGCTATATCAAGAATATTCCGGGAACTTCTAAAACAAATGTAGCCGGAGTTTTTGTAGGTGGAGATGCTGCCGATCATGTTTATCGTCAGGCAATTACTGCAGCGGGAACAGGATGTATGGCTGCACTGGATGCCGAAAGATATTTGGCTTCTTTGGAGTAATTCAAGAAGAATAATCAAAAAAAAATCCCAACCGTCAAGTTGGGATTTTTTTATTTTTGTTTCTTTTTGTAAAGCGTCGAGTTGTCTGCAAATCGTTTCATTTCTATTTTCGGCTCTCCGTAAAGATAGACTTCCGAACTTCCAGAAACGTCCAAACTTAAAGAAGTTTCCACCATGAGTGTTGCACTTGAATAGCCTTCTGCAAATAGCTCACAGTTTTTCGAGTTAAGATTGTTTCCTGCAAAATTGATATTATTGTCAAAGCGAAGTTTCAAGTCGATAACATCTCCCTCAATTGTGGCTTTTGCTTTTTGATACAAGTCTAATTTCATTTCTGTTGATGAAATCAAGGCTTTTATATAGGCATTTTTACTTAATTGAATATTTGTAGATTCTGATTTGGAATTCAATTGAATTTCAGATTTATCATTACCAACAACAGTTAAAGCCTTTGCATTCACGTATAGAAATAATTTCGAATTTTCGATACTTTTAAAAGTAATGTCTTCTAGTTTAATTTCTTCAATACCTTGAACAATGGCTTTCCCTTTGGCTTCAACCGATTTCAATTCATCGGTATAAATTACTCGGATTGTGAATTTTTTGAAACCAGAAACTTCTTTTGCTGACGAAATGATCAAAGTTCCCCCGTTGTGTTTAAAGTCTACTGCGTCGTGAAGGTTGTCATCTGCTTCAAGCTCTACACTATTTTTATCTCCTTTGATTAGAAAAATTTCTAGATCGTCAAGAACTTCAATTGCTGAAAAGCTTTCCACTTCTTTCTTTTCGATTATGACAATTTTAGAACCTTTTACTTTTTCTTTTTTCTGGCTAAAAGCCAAAGTAGAAATCAAAACGGCGATGATTAGAAAAGTAATTTTTTTCATGCTTTGTATAGTATTTGGCTACAAATATAAAAAAAAACACCAGCCAAGGCCGATGTTTTATATTTAATTATTCTTTGGAAACACTGCCTCCAGAACTTTCTTCCTTGGTTAGTGTTTTCGGTACATTTTTATATCCAACAGAACTACCGCTAGAGGCTTTTCCGTCAAGGCTTAAAATTGGATGAACGGTTGTACTGCTTCCACTTGTTGATTGTGAGATAACGTCATTTGCCAATAAATCTGATGCATCCAAACTGCTACCGCTAGAAGAAGAAGACTCAAGTTTTAGTGCTTTTCCTGAAACTTCGGCAGTACTGCCGCTGGTGGTTTCAACTGTGATGTGGTCTGCTTCAACTTCTACATCAATTTCACTCCCACTACTGGCTTTAACAGCAATATTTTCAGTTACTAATTTATTTAGGCTTTTTAGAGTTGAACCACTGGTTGTAGTAAGTCCAGAAATGATAGGCATTTTTACAGTGACTGTTGGCGTATGATCAGTATTAAAACTATCAGTTGATTTTATGTATAAAACGCCATTTTCTACTTTTGCTACAATCAATTCTTGCAAATTGTCATCGGCTTCAACCACTACAGATTTACTATCAGATTGTTCTACATGAACTTCAACACCTGTGCTTACTTCGATAAATTTAAAATCTTCAGTAATGCTTCTGGTTTGTTCAACAATGTTTCCGCTGCCTTTTTTTCCTTCTCCCAGATTGATATGGCAAGAAGTCAGCAACAAGAAAGTTGCAAAAAGAAAAACGGTTTTGGTTAAAGAGGCAATGCTTTGTTTCATAATTATTGATTTTTAATGATTACACCATCTTTATCTACTGTCAAACCTTTTTTGGTTGAAGTTGTGGTTTCGGTTCTGATGATTTCTTTTCCGTTTACTTCAAGGATTACTTTTTTTATAGTATCTGTACTTGTCTCCAAGTTCTCATTTTCTACATCGCCTTGTTCGTTTTCATAAGCTGGACAAGTCAAGCATTTTACTCTTGAACTTTGAACATGATAAACATAATCAGCAGAACTATAGTGCAGATTAAAGAACATATCGTCAGAATTATCTCTGTCTCTGAAAGCTTCATCTGCTTTAAACTTTATGCCTTCTGGCAAATACAAGTTGATTTCCACTTCTTGGTTGCGGAATTTGTTTACGGCTTCGGTCAATAGATAATTATCCAAAATTAACTGATTTCCTTCTAATTTATAAACGTAATTGATTTTTTCTGCCGTTCTTTTTGCTGCAGACAATGATTCTCCATCGGCTTCTTTAATAATTTGAATGTAAGCCTGCTTGTCATCCGATTTTAAAATCCTAATGTGCACATCACTTGAAAAAATCATTTCTGTATCGGTAGAATCCTGAACTAATCTGTAATTGTCATAATCATAGATGTCGTTGGCAAAGCTCTCGTTGTATCTGAATTTTATCTGCAAGGTATCGTTCGGATTCAATTGCAGAAGCTCTTTCTTCACGCTTTTTCCTTCAAATGCAAATTGTGTAGCTTGCTTGATAGACAAAGATATAACCAAGGCGATAGAGATGATCCACAATGCTAAAAAGGTATAATTGAATACGTTCCCTAAAGATTTCATTTCTGGAAGCAATAGTTTGAAGCCTAGAACCATCAGGTAGAAGAATGGAATTCCAACAGAAAAAAGCATTAATAATCCAAATGTCCAAACAGGATAATCGGTGTAGTTTCCAGCTTCAATATAACCACTCCAAGGAAACTCAATGAAAGCAGTTGTGCCAAGTGTAAAGATTCCTACCAATAAAAAGAATAAAGTTGTAGCTCCTGACAGTATCAACATCACTCCTAGAATCTTAGCAAAAACTTTGAAAATGCTCATAAAAACATTCCCGATATTCGATACTACTTTATCGGCTCCGGTTTTTACCTGGTTTCCCATTTTGTCGTAGTTCACGTTCTTGAATTTCTCCGAAACGTTGTCAAATTCTTCCCGAACTTTTTTTTCGATGTTCGAAATGTTTACCGGCTCTCCTGTCATTTCTAGCTTTTCAGAAGTGGTAACGGCTTCCGGCATCACAATCCAAAGGATGATATAGGCTAAAAATCCAGTTCCATAAGCAAAAACTAAAATCAATAGTAATATTCTTAACCAAACTTTATCGATCCCGAAGTAGTGGCCTAAACCTGCCAAAACCCCACCAATCATTCCGCCATCTTTGTCACGGTATAATTTTTTTGTTGGTTTTGAAGCGTATTCGAAAGAAGTGTTTTTTTGTTGAAATTCCGCTTCTTCGTTGTCAATTCTATAGTCTTCCGGTTGTCCCATCACGGCAATAACCTCGTCCAATTCTCTCAAGTTAATGACTTGCTTGTCGCTTGTATGTTTTTCAGAAAAAAGCTCCGCGATACGCATTTCAATATCCTTGATAATTTCGTCCTGCCCATTAGAGTTAGATAATGAACGTTTTATTGCTTCAAAATAGCGTGTCAATTTTTGGTATGCATCTTCATCGATGTGAAAAAACATTCCTCCTAAGTTAATATTTACGGTTTTGTTCATGACTATGAGTTTTGGTTTGTTATGATGTTTACAGCGTCAGACAATTCGGTCCATGTGCCGTTTAATTCGTTTAAAAATGTTTGTCCGATTTCGGTTAATCCGTAATATTTTCTAGGCGGTCCCGAAGTTGATTCTTCCCAACGATAGTTGAGCAATCCGTCGTTTTTTAGTCTTGTAAGCAAAGGATATACTGTTCCCTCCACCACAAGCAGTTTTGCGTTTTTCAAGGTATCTAAAATTTCAGAAGTGTAGGCATCTTTTTCTTTTAACACAGATAAGATACAGAACTCTAAAACACCTTTACGCATCTGGGCTTTTGTGTTTTCTATGTTCATAGTGTGTTTTTGAATTTAATTAAAATTTTCATTTTGTGGATGTGATGTTGTTATTCCATTGCAATCAGCAATGGCCTTTTATATTTTTTTGTACTTGTTAGATAAGCTTCTTCTACAGTTACTTTCTTTGGTGAACCGAAATAGGTAACACTCGCATTATCAGTTGCATTTACATTGATAGTATTCTTGCTTGTAATCGAAACAATTGAGTTATCCGAATCTATTTCGGCATTTTCCGTCAAGAAATTCTTGGCATTGCAATACGCTTTTGAAGCCGATTTGATGTTTGCATTTTTAGCCTTTCCAGAAATATTCACTTTTGAATGATTCTTGAAATTTCCTTCGAAAGAAGCTGTTTCAATTCTTCCATTAAACGCTGAATTCGCATCCGTTGCTATATTTGTCAGTTGATTCGATTTGAAATACCCTTGAAAATAAGCTCCCGATTCCAATACGATTGAAATGTTTTCAGCGTGAATGGTGTTTTCAAATACAATTCTCGATTTTGAACTGGCTTTGAACGATTCAACATCTTTTGCTGATACATAAACCTTTACTTTTTTTGCTTTTCCTTTTGCAGATATCTTCAGCGTTTCTCCGTCAACTTCTGTAATAATATCCGTTAGGATTCCGTCATTCGCTTCCACTTTTATAGAAGCCTCTTCCTGTGTTTCCGTGTAACTTAGCTCAATTCCCGAAGCAACTTCAATTCTAGAAAAGTGATTGGTTTTTCTCATTTCAGAAACTTGGGCTTGGCATAACAATGTTGTGATAAACATTGTGGCAGTGATGATTAATTTTAACATGATAGTTCGTTTTTGATTGATGATTGCTTCGCCAGTTCGCTGAAGCTCGTGTGATGATTTTTTGATGATTGAAACTCAAGGGTGATTACTCCTTTTGCTGATTTAAGTTTTTTTATTTCATAGATTTTATTTTAGAAAATTGATGGTCAATGGATATTTAAAATTGTGTCCTTCGGATGTCTTTACCGCCGCATAGATGATAAGGAAGAATTCAAGGATTTTTAGTAAACCAAATAAGAGCACGATTACAATTCCTGTTACCAAATAGCCTGAAACTTCTGCAAAGTTGAAATCATTAAATACTAAGTCGTCATAACCAACAGAATAATGTGCTTGGCTGAAAACAGTTATTAAAAAAAGTGGTACGGCAATGGCAATCATGATTAGTGAATAGGTCAATAAACTCAAATGAAAGTTGATGGTGTGTTTTCCTTGCGCATCTACATATTCCGATTTATCTTTTGAGGAACTCCAAATGATGATTGGAAAAATAAAATTTCCAAACGGGATAAAGTACTGTGAAAGAGCACTTAAATGTAATAACGTTGCGGTGTTTTTGTTGCTATTTGTTTCCGTGATAAAAAGTATATAGTAATTTCTTATGCAAATATATGGCTAAAAGAAGCTACCTTGTTTCGCATAGTACTAATATTTAACACAAAATTAACAAATTGAATTTCCGAAAATAATTCCTATTTTTACTTAAAATCCAATGATTATGAACTTCACAGCCGGAAATCTCAATAAATTTTTATTTTTCAAATTACCATCTGCTTTTTGGAGTGGAGTGAGAGCGAAACAAATAGATGCCAACCAATGTACGGTTACAGTAAAACATCGGTGGTTCAATCAAAATCCATTTAACTCGATGTATTTTGCAGTTCAGGCAATGGGTGCGGAGCTTACAACTGGTGCTTTGGTGATGTATCACATAAAAAAAAGTGGAAGAAAAATTTCAATGCTGGTGGCGAATAACAAAGGTAATTTTACGAAAAAAGCAACTGGAAGAATAACTTTTATATGTAAGGATGGTCATCTGATAGAAGAAGCCATCCAAAGAACTATTGCCACAGGCGAAGGTCAAACGTTCTGGATGAAATCCATCGGAACAAACCAAGAAGGTGTTCAAGTTTCTGAAATGGATTTCGAGTGGAGCATTCGGGTGAAGTAACAAAAAGTTGTAGGTTGTACGTTATAAGTTGTCAAGAAAACATACAACATACAACCTAGAACCTACACCTTCATCACAAGTTAAACATACCCTAATTAACATTTATTTTCTTTCTCTTGGTTGTATTTTTGAAGTAACACAACTAAAAGCAAAATGAAAATATTAATCACGGGAGCGACAGGTTTGATAGGGAATGAGTTGGTTTCGCTTTTGTTGCAAAACGGCGAAACAGTCCATTATCTCACTACCAACAAGAAAAAAATCGAAAGCCAGTCCAACTACAAAGGCTTTTATTGGAACCCCCAGCAAGGCACCATCGATGAAAATTGTTTCATTGGTGTCGATGCCATTATCCATTTGGCTGGAGCCAATATCGGAAAGCGGTGGACTCCAAAATACAAGCAAGAAATTATCGAAAGCAGGATATTATCTTCCAACTTGCTTTTCAAATCCTTAAAAGATTTCCCACACGAAGTAAAACAAATCGTATCGGCTTCCGCAGTCGGAATTTATCCCGACGATTTAAAGAAATTATATTCAGAAAGCGAAAAAGAAATTGACAATTCATTCCTAGGAAACGTAGTTTTAAAATGGGAGGAAAGTGTCGATAAATTCAAACTTCTCAATATAAAAGTCTGCAAACTGCGAACCGGATTAGTGCTTTCCAGCAAAGGCGGAGCGTTAATGGAAATGCTAAAACCAATAAAATACGGAGCAGGAGCGCCATTCGGTTCAGGAAAACAAATGCAATCTTGGATTCACATTCACGATTTGGTCGAGATGTATTATTTTGCCGTGAAAAATTCTTGGCAAGGTGTTTTCAATGCAGTCGCTCCAAACCCGGTAACCAATAAACAACTTACGGAAGAAATCGCAACTGTAATCAAGCGACCAATCATTTTCCCAACCATTCCAAAATTCCTGATGCGTTTGGTTTTGGGCGAAATGTACATCATGCTTTTCACCAGCCAAAATGTAAGTTCTCAAAAAGCATCCGACAATGGCTTTGTCTTCAAATACAAATTCATCGATAAAGCACTGAATCACCTTTTGACTTTGGCATAAAAAAAACTCCGCGAACGGAGTTTTCTAAATATAGTAAGATGAATTAATAACTATTTTGTAGCTTTTACAGTAACTTTAAGCTCAATATCATCGTTAATGAATTTATCTTTCAAATCATCTTGCAATGATTTCGAAGCATAATTCACACCCCATTCCGTTCTGTTGATTGTGAAAACATCACTTGTAATACTCACACCGTTTGCATCGGCAACAACAGTAGCAGGGAATTTTACATTTTTAGTAATACCTTTAATAGTCAAGTTGCCTTCAATGTTTGTTTTACCGTCAGCCTCAGTCGCTTTTGTAATTTCAAAAGTACCTGTAGGGAATTTCGCAGTGTTAAAGAAGTGATCTTCACCCGCTTTATCTCCAGTTCCTTTCAAGTGCGCTTCCAAATCACCTTTACCATCAGCTTCCTTAAGATCAGTAACCACAATACTTGTCATGTCAATTGTGAATTTTCCGCTCTCGATAACATTACCTTTTGCAGTAACTTCACCTTCAGAAATCGCAATCGTTCCCGTGTGTTGTCCAGCCGGTTTTTTACCAGTCCAGTCAATAATAGAAGTTGCTTTGTCAACTTTAAAAACCGTAGAAGAATCGGTCGCAACCGCAACAGTTTCAGCATCAGTAGCCGAAGCTTCTTTTTTACAAGAAGTCAATGAAAGTGTGGCCAAAACCATTACACTTAAAATACTTTTTTTCATATAAAGATTGTTTTTTTAGTAACACAAACATATCAAAACAAGAGCAAAATCTTCTTAAAAAAATATTAAAAAATCATTGTCAATTAGTAGCGAATCAAAAGGCATTTTCGGAATCTACGTTCCCGCCTTCCACAAAGTTTTTGTTCTGAACCCCAGAACAAAAAGCTATTTGTTCCAGTCGGGGCTAGAGGGAATCTGTCTTTTATAAAATCAAGCCATAAAAAAAGCGTGACAATTTGACATTTTCAAACAAATGGCAATACTTTTGCAAGACAAGAATCCGAGATGAAATTTAAAAACATATTCAAAAATACAAAGAAAATGACTACTGAAAACACTGAAAAAGATCAGGAATTAGATGATGCTACATTAGAAACAAATGCAAACGGAGAGCAACTCATCATCGAGGAATTAAGTGTTGAAGAACAACTGACAAAAGATTTAGCATCAGAAAAAGACAAGTTCTTACGTCTTTTCGCTGAATTCGAAAACTATAAAAGACGTACTTCTAAAGAACGTATGGATTTATTCAAGACGGCAAACCAAGAAGTATTGCAAGCCATGTTGCCAGTCCTTGACGATTTTGACAGAGGTATGGCAGAAATCAACAAATCCGAAGACAAAGCACTTGTAAAAGGTGTAGAATTGATCCACGACAAACTGAAAAGCACTTTGGTTTCAAAAGGATTGGAAGAAGTAGAAGTTCGTTCAGGCGATGCCTTCAATGCCGATTTTGCAGAAGCTATCACACAAATTCCAGCACCTTCAGACAAGTTGAAAGGAAAGATTGTTGACGTAATCGAAAAAGGATACAAATTAGGAGACAAGATTATCCGTTTCCCAAAAGTGGTTATCGGACAATAATGATGTTTGTTTTAAGATTATGATTAGACAAAGTCTTAAATCTTAATACTTAAATCTTATATACTAAAAGATGAAAAAAGATTTTTACGAAATATTAGGTATCACCAAAAGCGCCGATGCGGCAGCCATAAAAAAGGCATACCGTAAAAAGGCAATCGAGTTCCACCCTGACAAAAATCCGGGAAACAAGGAAGCCGAGGAAAACTTTAAACTAGCTGCTGAAGCTTATGAAGTTTTAAGCGATCCGCAAAAGAAAGCGAAGTACGATCAGTATGGTCATCAAGCTTTTGACGGAGCAGGTGGTTTTGGCGGAGGTCACGGAGGTATGAACATGGACGACATTTTCAGCCAGTTCGGTGATATTTTCGGAGGTGCTTTTGGCGGAGGCGGAGGATTCTCTGGTTTCGGTGGAGGCGGAGGCGGTCAGCGTCGAGTGAAAGGAAGCAACCTGCGTATCAAAGTAAAACTTACTTTGGAAGAAGTTGCCAATGGTGTAGAGAAGAAAGTTAAAGTAAAGCGTAAGATCCAGGCTTCAGGCGTAACTTATAAAACGTGTTCGACTTGTAATGGTCAAGGACAGGTAATGCGAGTAACAAACACGATTCTGGGTAGAATGCAATCTGCGTCAACTTGTCCGGCTTGTGGAGGTTCTGGTCAGATTTTGGATAAAAAACCAAACAATGCCGATGCTCAAGGAATGATTCTGGAAGACGAAACGGTTTCCATCAAAATTCCGGCAGGTGTTGTAGACGGAATGCAATTAAAAGTGGCCAACAAAGGGAACGATGCTCCAGGAAACAACAGCTTACCAGGAGATTTGATTGTTGCGATCGAAGAAATCGAGCACGAAACATTAAAAAGAGAAGGAGAAAATCTTCACCTAGACTTATATATTAGTTTTGCCGAAGCAGTACTTGGTGTTTCAAAAGACATTGATGCGGTTAATGGAAAAGTGAGAATCAAATTGGAAGAAGGAATTCAATCCGGTAAGATTCTTCGACTAAAAGGAAAAGGAATTCCAAGTGTAAACGGCTACGGAAACGGTGATTTATTGGTTCATGTAAATGTGTGGACGCCGAAAACTTTATCAAAAGAACAGAAGCAATTTTTCGAGAAATCGCTTACAGATGAGAACTTTATCCCTCATCCGGAAAAGAGTGATAAATCTTTTTTCGAAAAAGTTAAAGATATGTTTTCATAATTAAAAAAATATTTTTACATTTGGACTTTACTAGTTTACTAGTAAATTCTTTTTCATAGCAATTTTTCCCATCCTTGTGCAAATAAGGGTGGGTTTTTTTTTGTAACACTATTTCCTATTCGCTACTAATTGGCTACATTTACACTTTAGAGACTGTTGAAGTCCAATAAAATCAATCCAACTTATAAAATGAGCAATATACTTGAAGTCAAGAAAGTTGTCAAAAAATACGGCGACTATACCGCACTTAACGAAGTTTCAATAACAGTGCCAAAGGGAAGCATCTACGGACTTTTAGGGCCAAACGGAGCTGGAAAAACTTCCCTAATCCGAATCATCAACCAAATTACTTTGCCCGATGGCGGAGAAATTCTACTCGACGGAGAAAAATTGAGCCCAAACCACGTTCAATCCATCGGATATCTGCCAGAAGAAAGAGGTTTGTATAAATCGATGAAAGTAGGGGAGCAATGTCTGTATCTTGCCCAGATGAAGGGACTTTCAAAATCCGAAGCCAAAAAGCAATTGGATTATTGGTTCGAGAAATTCGAAATCCAAAGCTGGTGGAACAAGAAAATTGAAGAGCTCTCAAAAGGAATGGCACAGAAAATCCAATTTGTCGTAACCGTTCTTCATAAACCAAAACTACTAATCTTGGACGAACCGTTTTCAGGTTTCGACCCAGTAAACGCCAATTTGATCAAAGACGAAATCATCGAACTGAATCGCCAAGGAACTTCCGTAATCTTTTCGACACACCGAATGGAAAGCGTGGAAGAAATGTGCGATTACATCGGTTTGATTCATAAATCGAATAAATTAATCGAAGGAAAACTAAACGACGTCAAGAGAGAATACCGTTCCAATACTTTTGAAGTGGGGGTTCTAACCAATAATGTTGAAGGTTTGATGTTCGATCTATCACAAAAATTCACGCTTGGTCAGGCAAATTTCAAATCATTAAATGATGATCTGAAACTCGAAATTCAATTAGGAAATGCCACTTCAAACGAATTACTCCACATCTTGACGCAACGTGGTCAAGTAACACATTTCGTCGAGAAAATCCCAAGCGTAAACGATATTTTTATTCAAACTGTAAGCAATAAATAAGATGAGCATTTTATCCCTAATCATAAAAAGAGAGTTCATCGCCAAAGTGCGAAACAAATCTTTCATCGTCATGACGTTCCTGAGTCCGTTGCTTTTCGTCGGATTGGCCGCTTTCGTTGGCTATCTGAGCACGATGAAATCAGACGTAAAGGAAATCGTAATCCACGACGAATCGAATCTCTTTGTCAAGGATTTCAAGAATTCCGAGGAATACCATTACCTCAATCTGACCAATGTCGACTTGAAAACCTTGAAGGACAGTATCGTTTCAGAACGTTACGAAGGCTTGCTTTATATCCCTAAAATCGAAGACAACAAGGCACTTTCAAGCAAGATTCAATACATTTCAAACGAAAGTCCGAGTATGTCTTTTATTGAAGATGTAGAAGAAATCATCGCCCAAAAACTTACGACATCCAATTTCCAAAAAGCAGGCTTGGATACGTTGGCCATCAAAAATGCCGAAGCAAAAGTCAGCATCAACCTCACGAAAGCCACCGGAGAAGAAACCGTAAAAGGACTCAACGAAATAAAAGTCGGAATCGGAGCCGCTTTTGGTTATCTGATCATGATGTTTATCGTCATCTACGGAAACATGGTCATGCGAAGCGTCATCGAAGAAAAAACAAACCGCATCATCGAAATTATCATTTCATCCGTAAAACCATTCCAATTGATGATGGGAAAAATCATCGGGACATCATTGGCGGGAGTATTGCAGTTTGCAATTTGGGCGGTAATCGGAGGAACATTATTTCTCGTTGCCTCTTCACTTTTAGGAATCGAAATGGGTTCCGCCGCTTCAACAGCGCCACAAATGATGCCAGGTTCAGATGTAGAATTTGCAAACAAGGCACAACTCTATGTAAATGAGTTTCTTAACTTGCCATTATTGACATTAATTCTCTCATTCATCGTTTATTTCATCGGAGGTTATTTCCTCTACAGTTCCATCTATGCCGCAATCGGCGCCGCTGTCGATAACGAAACTGATTCACAGCAATTCCTTTTACCAATCATATTGCCTTTAATGTTAGGAGTTTACGTTGGATTTTTCAGTGTCTTGAGCGAACCTCATGGAACCGTAGCCACCGTATTTTCAATGATACCGCTAACCTCTCCAATCGTAATGCTGATGCGAATTCCATTTGGCGTGCCATGGTGGCAATTACTGATTTCCGTACTATTATTGTTTGGAACCTTCTTTTTCGTGGTTTGGTTTGCTTCAAAAATCTACCGCGTCGGAATCCTGATGTACGGTAAAAAACCAACCTGGAAGGAATTATACAGATGGTTGAAATATTAGGAGCGAAAGGCTCGGGCTAAGAATAAAACCATTTTCCTGCCTTCCTTCCAATCTTTTTATTTTTAAAGAAAAAATAAAAAGGATTTTCCCTCCAGTCAGGGCTAGATGGAATCCATTTAACTCGAGAAACTTAGAAACTCAGTATCTCAGAACCAGCAACAAAAAAAAATGAGCAAAATACTAATCATAGAAGACGAAGCCGCCATCAGAAGGGTATTAACCAAAATACTTTCAGAAGAAAACGACAGCTATCAGGTAGAAGAAGCCGAAGACGGCGTTTCTGGCTTCGAAAAAATAAAGAACAACGATTACGACCTCGTTCTGTGCGACATCAAGATGCCAAAAATGGACGGTGTCGAACTTCTCGAAGCCGTAAAAAAAATAAAACCCGAAATTCCAATGGTCATGATTTCTGGACACGGAGATATGGAAACCGCCATCAACACGATGCGTCTCGGCGCTTTCGATTATATTTCAAAACCACCCGATTTGAACCGGCTTTTGAATACCGTTCGAAATGCATTGGACAAAAAACAGCTCGTAGTTGAAAATAAGATACTCAAGAAAAAAGTCAGCAAGCAATATGAAATGATAGGAAATTCAGAGCCTATCAATCTTATAAAGGAAATGATCGAGAAAGTTTCCAAAACCGACGCCAGGGTTTTAATAACCGGACCAAACGGAACCGGTAAAGAATTGGTTGCGCATCAATTGCACGAAAGGAGCGAGCGTTCAAATGCACCGCTAATTGAGGTGAACTGTGCCGCCATTCCATCAGAATTAATCGAAAGCGAATTGTTTGGTCACGTAAAAGGAGCCTTTACATCAGCAGTAAAAGATAGGGCTGGAAAATTCGAAGCAGCCGACAAAGGAACCATCTTCTTGGACGAAATTGGCGACATGAGTCTTTCAGCACAAGCAAAAGTGCTTCGAGCCTTGCAGGAAAGTATGATTACAAGAGTAGGAGCCGACAAGGATATAAAAGTAGATGTTCGTGTGGTTGCGGCAACCAACAAGGATCTGAAAAAGGAAATCGAAGAAGGACGTTTCCGCGAAGATTTGTACCACCGACTTGCCGTGATTTTAATTAAAGTTCCGGCTTTGAATGACCGTCGGGATGATATACCTTTACTGATCGAACATTTTACAAGCAAGATTGCCGAAGAGCAAGGAAATGCAACCAAGGTTTTCTCTAAGGAAGCCATCAAATTGTTGCAGGAATACGACTGGACAGGAAACATCCGTGAATTAAGAAACGTAATCGAAAGGCTGATCATTTTAGGTGGAAACGAAATCTCCGAAAACGATGTGAAGCTTTTTGCGAGCAAGTAATAAGCCAATAATTATGTGCTATTTTCGAGCACCAGAAAACTTAATCTAAAGCTTTGTAAATGAATAAAATATTATCAATTATTGTCATTTTAATCGTCACATTGAGTTGTAATAATATTCAAAAAGGAAAAGTAGAAAGAGAAAACGAACGTGACATAATTGGAGTTGAAAGTAATGATTCAGAAATGAATTTAGCTACAGAAAAAGCGAAACTAAATATTGAAAAATTTGATTCAGCATTAAAAAGCAATAATCCGAGATTTATAAATTTTTCTGTAAAAAAACCATATAAAACTGAAAGTGGAAATGAACATATTTGGATAAGCGATGTTGTTTTGAATGGAAATAAATATTTAGGTATAATTGGGAATACCCCCGAATACACAAGTGAAATAAAATTAGGAGATACGGTTTTTGTAGAGAAAAGCGAAATTTCAGATTGGATGTATATTGACGAAAATAAATTAAGAGGAGGATATACTATTCGAGCATTGAGAAATAAAATGTCGGAATCTGAAAAGAAACAATTTGACAATGAAAACGGAATGATAATAGAAGACGAAAAATAAAAACAGCACATAGCATCCGTTTGGCGTAATTGGGGTTTTAGGCTGAATTTAAAGACAGTTTTGTATTTGATAAATTTGTGTTTAATCGAAAAATCTCACATCTTTATTCCCTAACCACGCCAAGCGTCAGGACAAAATAGCCAAAAGGCAATAGTGCTTGGCTAATGGCTTTTGCCTAATAACTAAAAAAAATGCAATTAAAAAAAATAAATCCAAATCTTCAAAAGGCATTAATAGAAAATGGTCTTGAGGAAGCCAATGAAATACAACAGGAAACTTTTTCAACCATAAAAAGTGGTGCCGATTGTGTGATCATCGCTCCCAAAGGTTCAGGAAAAACAACTACTTTGGTGATTAATGTCATTCAAAGATTGGAGAAAGAATTTCAGGAATCGCCAAGAGCCTTGATTATTGTGCAGACAAAGGAAAAGATGCACGAAATGAGAGAACTTTTTGCAAAGTTTGGAAATTATACGAACCTTCGTGTTTATGGTGTTAACGACAAAGGCGATATCGATTTTGACAAGAATCATATCTCGTTGGGAATTGACGTTTTGATTGGAACGCCAAACCGCCTGAGCGATTTGTTTGCTTCAGCAGGTTATGACATCAACCAACTTAAAATGTTTATCATTGAAGATACGGATGAACTGTTGCGACTTCGTTTTGATACCAAGATTGCCCGAATTGCCGAAGCCAGAAAAACACAATGCATCTTCTTTTCTGAGAACGCAACGGAGCGTATCGAAAGTTTTGCCGACCGTATTATGATTGAACCGTTATGGTTTGAAATGGACGATGAGGAAGAAGTTGAAGATGAAGAAGAAACGGAACAATAAAAAATAATAATTAGCAATAAAACTGCGCTATGGGATTAATTAAAATATTTTCGGGAAGTGAAATCTTGGCTAAGAATTTACAACAAAGAATCGAAGGGGCCGGAATCGATACGGTAATTAAAGACAATATCCAATCCGCAAGACTAGGCGGTTTTGGTAACTCCGATTTGGCTGTTGAGGTCTTTATCCAGGAAGTCGATTTTGGAAAAGCCAACCCAATTATCGAAGAATTTAGAATGAGCATCTAAGTCATGAGCAAGTACATCGAAACGAAAAGATTATTGCTTCGCGAGCTTTATCCTTCCGATGATGAGAAAATGTTTGAGCTTGATTCAAATCCAGAAGTACATCGTTATGTAGGTAAAGAACCGGTGGAGGAAATAGAACAAGTTCGTAGTGTAATTGCTAATATCCGCCAACAATATCTTGATAACGGAATTGGTCGTTGGGCAGTAATCTTAAAAGAAACCAATCAATTCATAGGTTGGGCCGGATTGAAATTGGAAAAAAATGTCAACGGACATGAGCAGTTCTACGATTTGGGTTACCGTTTTATTCAAGAGCATTGGGGAAAAGGCTATGCTACCGAAGCCGCAAAAGCATTTCTAGATTATGGATTCAACAGATTGCATCTAGAAACCATCAACGCTTGGGCGGATTCTGAAAATAAGGGTTCTCGAAATGTATTGGAAAAGTTAGGATTTACTTACGTGAATACTTTTCAGCATGATGGAGAAGAAGAAGTGTGGTATGAGATAAAAAATCCTAATAAATAATTTTTTAATAAGTAAGCATAAAAAAAACCAGTGAATATAATTTCACTGGTTTTTTTATTGAACAAGTATCAGTTATACTTAATTGATTAATTGTTGATTTTCAGTAACTCAACTTCAAAAATCAAGTCGCTTTTAGCAGGAATAACGTTCCCCATCGCTCTGTCGCCATAAGCCAAATTGTATGGGATGTAAAATTTATATTTAGATCCTTCGGACATTAGTTGAAGACCTTCGGTCCAACCTTTAATCACTTGATTTAAATTGAAATCAATTGGTTCTCCTCTTTCCACACTACTGTCAAAAACTTTTCCGTCTACAAGTTTCCCGGTATAATGAACTTTTACATTATTTGTAGCAACTGGCTTTGTACCAGTACCCTCTTGTAGAACGATATATTTCAAGCCACTAGCAGTAGTTTTTCCGTTAGCAAACTCTTTCAAAGCGGCAGCATTTGCAACAGCTCTTAATTCAGCTTCTTTTTGAGCTTCTGCTTTTTCTACTGCGTCTTTATTACTGAAGTAGTCAGAAAAAACTTTTGCAGCATCAAATTTTTTAGCCAATGCACCTTTTCTAACAATAGAAATTTTAGTGATTACATCGTTTTGCTCAATTGCATTCACAACATCTTGCCCACTTGTTACATGCCCAAAAACTGTGTGCTTTCCATCTAAATGAGGAGTTGCTTTGTGGGTGATAAAAAACTGGCTTCCGTTTGTAGCTGGACCAGAATTTGCCATAGAAAGGATTCCTGCTGAGCTGTGTTTCAAACTTGGAACAATCTCATCTTTAAATCTATATCCTGGGCTTCCAGAACCATTTCCTAATGGATCTCCACCTTGAATCATGAAATCTTTGATAACGCGGTGAAATTTCAAGAAATCATAAAATGGTTTTCCTTTTAATTTTGGATCCGTAACAAATGGATTAGTTCCTTCTGCCAAAGACACAAAGTTTGCTACCGTGATAGGTGTTTTTTGATATTCTAATTCTAATGTTATCTTGCCTTTTGTAGTTTCAATTTCTGCGAAAAGTCCATCTCCCGGAGCTGGTGCTTGAGTAGCTTTTTTTGTAGAAGTTGTAGCTTTTTTGGTAGTAATAGCTTTCTTGGTAGTCGTAGCTTTTTTAGGAGCTGTTTGTGCAAAAATTCCAGTTGTCATACTTAAAAACAACAACGCTATAAATTTCATTTTCATTTTTTATAATTTTAAATTAATGCTGATTATTTCTCTATTAATTCGATTTCAAAGATAAGATTTGAGTTTGGAGGTATGATTCCACCGCCAGCACCAGCTTCTCCATAACCTAAGTTTGAGGGGATGAAGATAGTTGCTTTGTCTCCATAAGAAAGCTGTTCAATACCTTCAATAAAACCAGGAATCATACCACTTTTTCTTCCCGCTTGAAAAGGTAGTGGTGCATATCCGCCTTGAGCGGCTCTCATTTCGTCGTATTTTCCAAACTGCTTTGCCACTTCTTCAATACTGCTGTCAAACAAAGTTCCATCTTCAAAAAAGCCTGCATAGTGGATTAGTACATTTGTTCCGTTTGCTGGTTTTTTTCCACTTCCTTTTTTAGTGATGATGTATTGCAAGCCAGAAGCCGTCTTGGTTGAAGCGGCTTTGTTTTTTGCAAAAGTGGCTACTTTTTCGTCGATTATCGCTTTGAATTTTTCGTTGTATAATCTTTTTTCTTCGGCATCAACTACTGCTTGTTTTTTTAGATTTTCTTCTTCTGTAGCGAAATAATCACTGAAAACTTTTACAGCATCAAATTTCTTTGCCGCTTCTCCTTTTCTTACAATCTTAACTGAAGTGATGATGTCGTCTTGAACGATTTTATTTACGGTTTCCATTCCGTTTCCTACAACATGACCAAAAACGGTATGTTTTCCGTCCAGCCAGCCTGTTTCAACGTGCGTGATGAAAAACTGACTGCTGTTGGTTGCAGGACCTGAATTTGCCATAGAAAGAACTCCTGGTCCGTCGTGTTTCAAATCGGTAATTTCGTCTTTGAATTTGTATCCAGTATCGCCAGAACCATTTCCTAACGGATCACCACCTTGAATCATGAAGTTATCCAAAACACGGTGGAATTTTAAACCATCATAAAAAGGTTTTCCTTTGAATTTTTCATTTACGAAAGTGTTTTTGCCTTCTGCCAATGTTACAAAATTGGCTACAGTAACTGGTGTTTTTTCGTATTCAAGTTCCAGGATGATATCTCCTTTTGTAGTTGCAATTTCAGCATATAAGCCGTCCGGTAGTTCGCTGTATTTGTCGTTGCACGAAAAAAGCGTGGTAGCTATGATCAATAACAGTAATACTCTTTTTTTCATTGTTTTAAATTATTATTCTGGTTTAGTTTCTGTTTGTATGTTTTCTTCAACTTTAGACTTTGCTTGTGTTTTTGGTCGATCGTCTGGTTTGAAATCCCTTAACGTAACCGTGCAAACAATCGGCAAGTTTGGTCCAATTCGGTCATTATCGCCTCTGTATCCAAATCCCAAATGCGATGGGAAAAGAAATGTAACTTTTTCATTTTTCTTCATCAATTTGATTCCATCGCGCAAGCCCATCAGGATGTTTTGCTTGTCAACCAAATAGGTTTGCGGTTTCAATTCAATCTGTGAATAAATCACATTATCATTTAAATCCTTAATTTCATAATCAAAATAAGCAATATCGCCTCTTTTCGGAGTGGCTGTATCGGTTGTGTTTTTTATTTCATAAGTGTACCAGTATCCTTTTGGCGTAGCTAAATACTGCACTTTCGGATTATTTTTCATAACCGAATCAATCAAAGCTTCTTCACCGGCAATCAGCTTTTTATTTCGCTCTACAGATTCCTTCATGAAACTTCCAGAAGTCTGAGAAATCGGTTTTCTTGCTTGTTGCTTGGTACAGCTTACTAAAAGTGTGCCAATCGCCAACATCATTATTTTTTTACTTAGATTCATCGTTCTTAATCGTAATAGTTTTGATAATATTTTCGAACTTATTTACAGTTTCTCTCAAGGATAAATACGATTTTCCTCCCGCAGCATTGATGTGTCCACCACCGCTAAAATGTTCTCTTGCAAATTGATTGACATCAAAATTCCCTTGCGAACGGAACGAAATCTTGATGATATTCTCGTCTCTGTGTTCGATAAAAATAGCAGTAAAAATAATTCCTTTTATCGTTAATCCATAATTTACAATCCCTTCGGTATCACCTTTAACATAATTATATGTGTCGAGTTCTTTTTGCGAAAGCGTGATATATGAAGTGTTGTATTCCGGGAAAAGTTTCAAATTTTGAAGTGCCTGACCAAGAAGACGCAATCTGTCGTACGAATTATTATCGAAAAGCGAATTGTGCACTTCTCCATTTTCAATTCCGATGTCAATCAAATCCGCTACAACTCTGTGTGTCGTACTTGTTGTCGATGGAAAACGGAAAGAACCAGAATCAGTTACAATTCCTGTATAAATACAAGTTGCAACGGTTTTATCAATCAGGTTTTTATGTCCGAGGAAAACAATAAAATGATACAACATTTCGCAAGTTGAACCATACGAGGTGTCCGAATACATATATCTTGCGTAATCATCCGGTTTTTGGTGGTGGTCAATCATTATAAACGGAGCTTCAAGCTTGTTCAGAATATTCTCCATCTCGCCAACACGGTGCAAGGCATTAAAATCTAGGGTAAAAATTAGATCAGCTTCTTGAAGCACTTTTGTTGAATTTTCCCTGTCTTTTTCAAAAATCAATACGGTTTCCGAAGAAGGAAGCCAAGCCAGAAATTCAGGGAATTCATTTGGAGCAATCACCACAGGTTCGTGGTTTAACTGCAAAAGAAAATGATACAATCCAAGTGTAGAGCCCATCGCGTCACCATCGGGACTTCTGTGGGGTATGATAGCAATTTTTTTCGGTGTCGACAGCAATTCTTTAATTGCTTCTATATCTTCGTTTTTCATAGTCTGCGAAAATACGGTTTTTTGAAATAGTGTTTACATTTTTGCTACAAAAAGTCCAAACCATACCGCCATCAAACCAATAATGACGCTCGAAGCAATATAGGCAAAAGCAATTCCCATATTTTGATTCTGAAGCAAATTGAAGTTTTCATATCCAAAAGTAGAAAAAGTAGTGTAGCCACCACAAAAGCCCGTTATTAAAAACCACTTCAAGTCACTGTTGGCCAGTTGTTGTTTCTCTAAAAAACCGATAAAAAGGCCAATCAAGAAACATCCAATAACATTCGTTATAAAAGTGGCCAACGGAAAATGATTCTCCCAAAATCGGGCTACAAATACTGAAGTCAAATACCGAAGCATACTCCCAATCGCACCGCCAAGTCCTATGATTAATAACGTTTTTAGCATCCTGTTTCTTTTTTGCTAAAATACATTATTCTTTTGCAACCAAATAATTTGGCAGAATATAAACTTGCGATTTCATTAAACCTAAACCGTTTTTTGTATTTTAGCACAACATTTAAATAACGCTATGATTTCGGAAACTCAATTTCAAAACGAATTAAAATTAATCATCGAAAACGCAATCAGGGAAGATGTTGGTGCTGGAGATTACAGTTCATTGGCTTGTATTCCAGCTTCTGCAACAGGAAAAGCAAAATTATTGGTCAAGGAAGACGGCATCATTGCAGGAGTTGAATTTGCCAAAATGATTTTCAATTATGTCGACCCAAATTTAAAAATCGAAACCTTTATACAAGACGGAACGCCTGTAAAATACGGTGATATCGTTTTTCATGTCGAGGGAAGTTCACAATCAATATTAAAATCTGAAAGAGTTGTGCTGAATTCCATGCAACGAATGAGTGCCATTGCAACCAAGACCAATAAATATGTTCAGTTGCTTGACGGAACCAAAACAAAAATTCTCGATACTCGAAAAACAACGCCAGGTTTCAGAGCTCCCGAAAAATGGGCCGTGAAAATCGGTGGAGGCGAAAACCATCGCTTTGCCTTGTACGATATGGTGATGCTAAAAGACAATCATAACGATTTTGCTGGCGGAATTACAAAAGCCATCGAAAAGACGAAAGATTATCTCAAACAAAACAATCTCGATTTAAAAATAATTGTAGAAGCCAGAAACCTCGATGAAATAAAGGAAATCCTTCAATCCGAAGGTATTTTCAGAATTCTGATAGATAATTTTAATTTTGACGATACCAAAACAGCAGTTGCCTTAATCGGCGACAAATGCCTGACCGAATCTTCAGGAAACATCAACGAAAATACCATTCGAAATTATGCCGAATGCGGAGTAGATTACATTTCTTCTGGAGCATTGACGCATTCCATTTACAATATGGATTTGAGTTTAAAAGCCATTTAAAAATAAGCAATGAGCCAAGAAATCGAAAGCAAAATCAAGAAAATACCGGTTGTAAGAAACCTGATGTATTTTACCAAGAAGATAAAACTTCCTTGGCTGGAAGGGCTTTCCCTATACGATTTGCTCGAGATTTATATTATTGGTGTTGCACAAGGTGCTATTTCCTATCGAGCTGGAGCCATTGCCTTCAGTTTTTTTATGGCACTTTTTCCGTTTGCACTTTTCATACTGAACTTGATTCCTATAATTCCAATCGAGGGATTCAAGCAAGATTTCCTTCGATTTGTAGAGGAAAGCGTTCCGCCAAATACCTTTGAAGCTATTTCCTCGATTATTCAAGATATTACCAATAATAGTTATGGAAACTTGCTTTCTTCGGGTTTTATATTGTCTAGCTTCTTGATGGCAAATGGCTTGAACGCCATTCTCGGAGGATTTGAAAACTCACATCACGTTATTTTAAAGCGTGGTTTTTTCAGGCAGTATCTTGTAGCACTTGGAATGTCATTATTACTCACGTTTTTGCTGATTTTTACGGTCGCAACCATCGTAATCTTTGAAATTTTTATTCAAAAAATAAAAATTCAAGACGTTCTCAACGAAAACATCCAAATTATGGTCATCGGTCGTTACATCTTCTTCATGCTGATGATTTTGGTCACCACTTCCATACTTTTTAAATTCGGAACACGAGAAACAAAAAAGAATTCCTTCATCTCGATAGGCTCTGTATTTACTACGATTCTCATCATTTTATCGTCCTACGCATTCGGAATTTGGGTCGTGCGATTCTCAAAATACAACGAACTTTATGGTTCAATCGGAACTCTTTTGATCATGATGTTCTATATTTGGTTAAATTGCATGATTCTTTTATTAGGTTTCGAACTCAACGCCACCATCAACAAGCTAAAAAGAAGGAATTTGTTTACTTAGGAGCTATTTCCCGCTATCCGTTCCAATCTTTTCTTTTTTTAAAGAAAAAAAGAAAAGGATTTCCACTACAAACACGTAGTGTTCATCGAACTCTTATGAAAATAAGAGTATTGTGAGATAATCGGGGCTAAAACATCGCAGTTATGAAGAACGTTTTTATATTCATTTTCACATTTTTCCTCACAGCAACGTATGCTCAAAAATCCGTTCTCGGAAAGTGGAAGTCCATCGACGACGAAACAGGAAAGGCTCTCGGAGTAGTAGAAATCTATGAAGAAAACGGAATGATTTACGGAAAAATAATCGACATCCTGATTCCAAAAGACCGCAACAAAACCTGTGAAAAATGTCCAGGCGAAGACAAGGACAAGCCCATTTTAGGTTTAACCGTTATAAAAGATTTGAAAAAGGACGGAGACGAATACAACGGCGGTCACATCCTCGACCCGAAGCACGGTAAGCTTTATAAATGCTACATCAATCTTGAAGGAGAAGATAAACTTAAAATCAGAGGCTATATCGGTATTTCCTTATTCGGGCGAACTCAATATTGGCATCGTTTAAAATAATTTGAAAGATTGAAAGATTTTCTAACTAAGTCACCAAAACCATACACCCAACACCCTATACCCAAAAATGCATTTCATCGAAGTAATTTTACCGCTTTCACTTTCCAAAACCTTTACCTATTCGGTTTCTGAAGCTGAATATAATTATCTCAAAAAAGGTTTTCGTGTTGCGGTTCCTTTCGGTAAAAACAAAATATACACCGCACTTGTTATTGACATTCACCAAAATGCACCCACTTTATACGAGGCAAAAGAAATCCATCAGATTTTAGATGAAAGCCCAATTGTAAACGAAATCCAGATTGCACATTGGCAATGGATTGCTTCCTATTATATGTGTGCCATCGGAGATGTGTACAGAGGTGCAATGCCATCGGCACTATTGCTGGAAAGCGAAACAATTATTTCTCAAAAAACAGAATCGTTTGTAGATGAAACCCAACTTACAAACGATGAATTTCTAATATACGAAGCTTTACAATATCAATCGTCGCTGAAGATTCAGGATATTATGGCAATTCTGGATAAGAAAAATGTGCTTCCGGTGATTCAAAAACTCATTGCAAAGAACATTCTTTTCTTGGAAGAGGAGTTGACAGAGGTTTACAAACCGAAACTCATTCGCTACGTTCGTTTGCATCAAAAGTTCAATTCAGATGAAGGTTTAGGACAATTGTTGGATACGCTGAAAAACGCCAACAAACAAAAGGAAATTGTACTGAGCTATTTTCAATTGACGGCTACAGAAAAAAACAAACCTGTTTCTGTAAAGATGTTGATGGAAGCTTCGGGTGCATCTTCAGCCGTCATAAAAGCGTTAGTAGAAAAAGAAATTTTCGAAGAATACCACATTCAAACCGACAGGGTCAATTTTGATGAAAATAAAAAAGAGAATAATTTAGCTTTAAGCGAAGCACAACAAAATGCTTTCAATTCGATTATTTCAAGTTTTGAAACCAAAGAAGTAACACTTTTACACGGCGTGACTTCCAGCGGAAAGACAGAAATATATATCAAGCTCATCGAAGATTACTTAAAAAAAGACCAACAGGTTTTATACTTACTTCCGGAAATAGCTTTAACAACACAATTAGTCAGCCGATTAACCGCTCATTTTGGAAACAAAGTCGCCGTTTATCATTCAAAATACAGCAATAACGAACGTGTGGAAGTTTGGAATCAATTGCTTCAAAATTCTGAAAAAGCACAAATTGTGATAGGAGCGAGGTCAGCGTTATTTTTACCGTTCAATAATCTGGGTTTGATAATTGTGGATGAAGAACACGAGCAAACTTTCAAACAACAAGACCCGGCACCACGTTATCATGCTCGGGATGCTTCAATTGTTTTGGCTAATTCGCATAAAGCAAAAGTAGTTTTGGGTTCGGCAACGCCAAGTATTGAAACCTATTTCAATGCACAGTCTGAAAAATATGGATTTGTAACAATTTCAGAACGATTCGGAAATGTGATGATGCCTGAAATTGAATTGGTAGATTTGAAAGACAAATATTTCCGTAAAAGAATGACGGGACATTTCAGCGATGTCTTGATTGAAAATATTACGGAAGCATTATCACTGGGCGAACAAATTATCTTGTTTCAAAATCGGCGTGGATTTTCGCCCGTTGTGGAATGCATGACGTGTGGACATGTTCCGCAATGCCAACAATGCGACGTCAGTTTGACCTATCATAAACATAAAAACCAATTGCGTTGTCATTATTGTGGCTACTCGATGGCGAATCCTACGAATTGTCATAATTGTTCAAGCGTCGATTTGACCACAAAAGGTTTCGGTACAGAGCAAATCCAGCAGGAATTGAACCAGCTTTTTCCCAATCATAAAATTGGAAGAATGGACCAAGACACAACGCGAGGAAAATTTGGTTTCGAACGAATCATCGACAGTTTTAAAAACCGTGAAATTGATATTTTAGTCGGAACGCAAATGTTGGCCAAAGGCTTGGATTTTGATAATGTCTCACTCGTTGGTATTATGAACGCCGATAACATGTTGTATCATCCCGATTTTCGTGCTTTTGAAAGAAGTTATCAAATGATGACGCAGGTTTCGGGTAGAGCAGGACGTTCGGAAAAACGTGGGAAAGTTATCATTCAAACCTATAATCCCGATCATAATACGATTCAGCAGGTGACCAATAACGATTATGTTGGAATGTATAAGGAACAATTATATGAACGACAGATTTATAAATACCCGCCTTTTTTCCGTTTGATAAAGCTGACGTTAAAGCACCGTGATTTCGATAAGTTGAAAGAAGGTTCGATGTGGCTGTATCAGGTTTTGAATCAGAATTTGGATATGCCTGTTTTGGGGCCAGAAGAACCACCTATCAGTAGAATCCGAAATGAATATATAAGGACGATTATGGTCAAGATTCCGCAACAATCGTCAATTGGGGCTACCAAAAAAAATGTCCAGAAGATTCTGAACAGTTTTGAAGCGGTTGCCCAATACAGGGCTATAAAAGTGGTGGTGAATGTCGATTTTTATTGAGAAACTTCAATCGCTTTTTTGAGCTCTTCCTTTTTATTACGGCTTAACGGAATTTTTGAAGCGCCAATTTCTGCAAATTTGCTGTTGAACTTGTCAATCTTATCAATGTTGACAATAAACGATTTGTGAACACGTAGAAATTTTTCCTTCGGTAAATCATTTTCAAAAGCTTTCATGGTTGATAAAACCAAGTGGTTTTCATCGTCGGTAATTACTTTTACATAATCTCCGTAAGCTTCGACCCATTTTATTTTGGAAGTGAAAACTTTAAGTTTTTTAAGTTTGCTTTTGATGAAGATATGATCGCCGTCTTCTTCTAAACTTTCGTTGATGAGCGCCTGCATGTTTAGAGCCCGTTTCACAGATGCTTCAAAACGAACGGCTGTTATGGGTTTTTGTAAATAATCAGTCGCGTCATAATCAAATGCTTTTACCGCATATTCGGGTTTTGAAGTAATAAAAATAACCTGGGGCTTTACTTTTAAGTGGTCTAGAAAATCAAATCCGCTGAGAATGGGCATTTCTATATCAAGAAATAGCAGATCAACATCTGTATATGACATAAAGTTTTTTGCCTCAATAGCATTCGAAAATTCGCCGACGAGCTTAAGGTTGGGATGGTTACTAGCTAATTTGCTAACAATCATCCTTTGAATGGAGCTGTCATCAACAACAATGCAACTTAATTTCATATAAAATAAAAGGTCATGTTCAGGGAAAAAATAAAAGTATACTATTTTTTTTACACAACCATTATGTTTCTGAAAAAAAAACGTAATTCATCGAATAAATATACTGGATACTTGTAGAATAGAAATAAATGATTACTTTTGCACCCAATTTTATAACAAATAAAATACATTATTATGAATCATTATGAGACTGTTTTCATCTTGAATCCCGTTTTATCTGAAGTACAGGTAAAGGAAACAGTAAGCAAATTCGAAGATTTTCTTACTTCCAGAGGTGCAGAGATTGTAGCAAAAGAGGATTGGGGACTAAAAAAATTAGCCTATGAAATCCAAAACAAAAAAAGTGGTTTTTACCATTTAGTTGAGTTCAAAGTATCTGCTGAAGTATTGATTGCTTTTGAAACTGAATTTAGACGTGACGAAAGAGTAATGCGTTTCTTGACTGTAAGTCTTGACAAACATGCAATCTCTTGGGCAGAAAGAAGAAGAGCAAAACTAAAAGCAGCTAAAGCATAATTATTATGGCAACATTACAACAATCAGCTTCAGGAAAAAAAGACGGAGATATCAGATATTTAACGCCTTTGAACATAGAAACTAACAAAACTAAAAAGTATTGTCGTTTCAAAAAATCTGGAATCAAATACATTGATTATAAAGATGCAGATTTCTTATTGAAATTCGTTAACGAACAAGGAAAAATTCTTCCACGTCGTTTAACTGGAACTTCATTGAAATACCAAAGAAAAGTGTCAGTAGCTGTAAAAAGAGCACGTCACTTGGCTTTGATGCCATACGTGGCCGATTTATTAAAATAATTAAAAACAACAGTTGTTGGTTTCTCCCAAAAGAGAACCTAACTTCTATAATAAGGACAACAACATGGAACTTATATTAAAACAAGACGTAGCAAATTTAGGATTTAAAGAAGATATCGTAACGGTAAAACCAGGATACGGTCGTAACTTTTTGATTCCTCAAGGTTTTGCAACTTTGGCTACTCCTTCTGCAAAGAAAATTTTGGCAGAAAACCTTAAACAAAGAGCTCACAAAGAAGCAAAAGTTATTGCTGATGCAAAAGCTTTGGCTGAAACTTTGAAAGCGATTGAAATTAAAATTTCTGCAAAAGCAGGTGGTGAAAAATTATTTGGTTCTGTAACCAATATCGACATCGCTGAAGCTTTGGCAAAAGGTGGTCAAGAAATCGATAGAAAATTCATCACTTCTGGAATCGTTAAACGTACAGGTAAATATACTGCTACTGTTAGATTGCACAGAGATGTTTTCGTTGAATTGCCATACGAAATCGTAGCTGAAAAATAATATTTTTCAACTTGAAATATCAAATCCCGTCTCGCTAATGAGTTCGGGATTTTTTTATTATTTATTTCCTGAACCTAGAACCCAGAAACTAGTACCGAATAATGAAATACACAAGATTAACAAAAGAACAATTCGAAGAATTACACCCAGAATTTGTGAATTTTCTGGCAACCCAATCGATTGACAAAACTGAATGGGACAAAATTAAAGAAGAACAGCCTCAGGTTGCAGAGCAAGAATTGGATGTTTTTTCAGATCTAATCTGGGAAGGTGTTCTGACAAGGGCTGAATATTTGGAACATTTTTCTAAGAATTATATCTTCCTTTTTCATTGTAAGGAAACCCATGTGCATTCAATCGTATTGAAAGCATTGAATCCAGAAATTGATTTTCTGACGAAAGACGGCTTGCAATGGTTGAGCGACAATATGTTTACCGAAAACGTGGAGATGAAAGTGGGAAATAAGGAATTTACAGAAGAACGAAATGCTTCCATTTTCCAACTGATTCAGCAAGGCGCTTTCTTGAGCGACGGACAATTATACAAGCAGATTATTTCGATTATTGAGGCTTAATTTTTCGAGATATTTACCATAAATTGGTTATTTTAGTACTCTGTTTACAGGAACTAAAATAGCCAATTTCTTTTTTATGGACATTCAAGAAACCATCCAATCTTTACGCGACGAGCTCAATCTGCACAATTATAATTATTATGTTTTGGACAATCCAACCATTTCCGATTATGATTTTGATGTTAAATTAAAAGAGCTTCAAGAGTTGGAAAACAAAAATCCTGAGTTTTTTGATGAACATTCTCCAACGCAAAGAGTTGGTGGTATGATTACCAAAAACTTCAATACGATTACCCATAAAATCAGAATGTATTCCCTTGATAATTCCTATTCAAAGGAAGATGTTTTGGATTGGGAAAAGCGAATCCAAAAAATATTGGGAGATGTTCCGTTGGAATATACATGTGAATTAAAATATGATGGTGCTTCAATTTCAATGACCTACGAGCATGGAAAATTAAAGCGTGCCGTTACTCGTGGAGATGGTTTTCAAGGCGATGAAGTGACGAATAATATCAAGACGATTCGTTCTGTTCCATTGCAATTGAAAGGTGATTATCCAGATAGTTTTGAAATTCGTGGAGAAATTATTTTGCCATTAGAAGGTTTTGCCAAAATGAATCAAGAATTGATTGAAAGTGGCGAGACACCTTATTCAAACCCAAGAAATACAGCTTCCGGAAGTTTGAAATTGCAAGACAGTGCTGAAGTTGCCAAACGTCCACTAGATTGTTTGTTGTATACTTTTATAGGAAATGATGTGAAGTTTGCTACTCATTTTGAAAGTCTGGAAAAGGCGAGAAGCTTCGGTTTCAAGGTGCCAAAGGAAGCAAAATTGGTGAAAAGTATCGATGAGGTTTTTGAATTCATCGATTATTGGAACATTCATCGTCATGATTTGCCTTATGAAACTGATGGAGTTGTGGTGAAAGTAAATAATCTGCATTACCAAGACGAATTGGGTTATACTGCAAAATCACCACGTTGGGCAGTTGCCTACAAGTTTAAGGCTGAACAAGTTTCAACTAAATTAAATTCGATTTCGTATCAGGTTGGACGAACTGGAGCCATCACGCCTGTTGCAAATCTGGAACCAGTTCAATTGGCAGGAACTATTGTAAAACGTGCTTCTTTGCACAATGCAGATCAGATTGAAAAATTAGACATTCGTGTTGGAGACGAAGTTTTTGTAGAAAAAGGTGGAGAAATCATTCCGAAAATTATCGGAGTTGATTTTACAAAACGTTCTTTGGATTTGGAACCTACAATTTACATCACAAAATGTCCAGAATGCCAAACCGAATTGATTAGAAAAGAAGGCGAAGCACAGCATTATTGTCCGAATTTCTATGGATGTCCGCCTCAGATAATTGGTAGGATCCAGCATTATATTTCAAGGAAAGCAATGGATATTGAAGGTTTGGGTGGCGAAACAGTTGCCTTGCTTTTCAATAATAATCTGGTGCATAATTATGCCGATTTATACGATTTGACGATTGCTGATGTAATTCCTTTGGAGCGTATGGCCCAAAAATCTGCCGAAAACTTGGTTAATGGGATTGAAAAATCGAAAGAGGTTCCGTTTGAAAGAGTTTTGTTTGCGCTAGGAATCCGTTATGTCGGAGAAACCGTTGCTAAGAAATTAGCGAAGCATTATCAAAACATCGATAATTTGAGTAACGCCAGTTTGATGGATTTGATTTTAGTCGATGAAATTGGAGAGCGAATTGCACAAAGTGTCGTAGAATTTTTCGAAAATACCGAAAATAAAATTATAATCAACCGACTTAAAGGTTATGGTGTTCAATTGGAAATAAAAACGGTTTTCAATCCGGATGCGACTGATAAATTAGCTGGAAAAACCTTTGTAGTTTCTGGGGTTTTTACAAAATTCAACCGTGATGATTTGAAAAAGGCTATCGAAGTTAATGGCGGAAAAGTAGGAAGTTCCATCTCAGCAAAAACCGATTTTGTAATCGCAGGAGACAATATGGGACCGGCAAAATTAGAAAAAGCAAACAAATTGAATGTTTCAATAATTTCTGAAGATGATTTTATTGCAATGCTTTCCCAATAAGCTAATTATATTGATTAGCGAATTAGCGGATTTCAAAATTCGCTAATTCGCTAATTTTTCAAACAATAATCGTTCTCCCTTGATTGGTCTTGTTTTTATCAGCATCAAAATAAAAATCAATTCGACCAAGATTGATTCCGTAACAGCCTACTTGGTTTACTAAAACCTCTTTTCCGTCCAAATTCTTTACAATTGTAGGCTTGTCCAGAAAAGTATGGGTGTGTCCGCCAATAATCAAATCAATGTCTTTTGTGCTTTTTGCCAGATTCAAATCCGAAATTTTATTCGGTTCGTTTTTGTAATTGTAACCTAGATGCGAAAGACAAATAATCAGATCACATCGTTTTTCATCCTTTAAAATACGGGTCATTTCTTGAGCCGTTTCGATTGGATCTTTGTAAACAGTTTCCTTGTAATTCTTCTTGTCAACCAAGCCATCAAGCTGAATTCCAAGTCCAAAAACACCAATCTTGATGCCATCTTTCGTGAAAATCTTATACGGTTTTACGATGTCATTCAAGATCGTATTCTTAAAATCATAATTAGCAGAAACAAACTCAAAATTGGCATTGGGCAATTGCGAATAAAAACCATCAATTCCGTTGTCAAAATCGTGATTTCCCATCGTAGCCAAATCATATTTCATCATGCTCATCAGCTTGAATTCCAGTTCTCCACCGTAATAATTAAAATACGGCGTTCCTTGAAAAATATCACCAGCATCCAACAGCAACACATTTGGATTTTCTTTTCGGATGCTTTCTACCAACGCCGAACGTCTCGAAACGCCACCCATATTTGGATTTTTAGCATCACTTGCTGGAAAAGAATCTATGTGGCTGTGAACATCATTCGTGTGTAAAATCGTCAAATGTTTCACTTTTGCAGGCGAATCAAATGCCATCAAGGGCACACTCGGCAAAGCCAAAAGAGCGGAACTCGCAACCGTTTTTTGTATAAAATCTCTTCTTTTCATTATTGTTTTTTTAGGAGCAAATCGCTTGGTTCCTTTTTAATCCATTTTCCTGCTTTCCGTTTCTGCCGAAGAAAAATCGGCATCCTCTTCAATCAGGGCTAGTCATTTGGCAATATGTCTTTTTAAATTTCTGGCTTTTTTGAGCGACTAAATCGTTACTCTTTCTTTATTCTAACGTCCTTGATTACTGGAATCGTATCGACTTCTTTAAAATAATCAATCCATACATTACGTAGTTTATAGTCCAAATCATAAACCTGAACGCCTTTCTTAAAGAAGTTCATGCTATCGCCACCATTGTATAAATAATCATTGGTAGCAACATAATATATTTGCCCAACATCAACTGGATTCCCTTTAATCCAAATGTTTTTTGCGTTATTGTTTTGGTCAATCACAAAACTCAATCCCGCCAAAGGATGTGGTTTTTTCTCGTTAATGATGTAATCGACCATTTCGATAATCTGTTCTCCTTTCAAGGCGACAACAACCAGGCTGTTTTCAAAAGGCATCAACTCAAAAGCAGTACGAGTCGTTACATTGCCTTTGCTGATGACTGAACGGATTCCGCCATGATTCAATAAGCAGACATCCACGGATTTGTTTTCTCTCGTCTTGAAAATTTTATTAGCACTAGCCAAAGTAATATCAGCTTGTAGGCTTCCAATTGTGGTTTGCCATTCACCCTTGCTTTTTTCCAATGTTTCCGGTGCATAAGCCAAGACTTCATTCATATCCTTGTCGATTTTTTCTCGATATGGTTTGATAAAAGCATCAACTTGCGAAACCTCAGGAATTGTATTGGTAATCGCAATTTGCTTGCCTTCAATTTTATTGACAAATATTTTCTTTTCTCCACAAGAAATAAGGAAAATAAATGTTAAGAATAAAACAAAAATAGGCGATAAGAAGTTAGACTTTTTTAGATTTACCATCTGAAATGCGACTTAGTTTAAGTAATTTTGTAACTCAAGTAAAAGTAGTATGTTTTTAAATTTTTTAAAGAATTTTTTCTTAAAAAGAAAGTTAAAAAATAACACAGTTAATGTTAACAGTAGTTTCTCAAATGAAAAAATAAACACTGTTGGGATTATAGTTGACGAGAGTTATTTCAATGAAAAAGAGAACTTGATTAAGGAGTTGATTAAGAATGATGTAAATCAGAATAATATAAAATTGCTGGTTTATAAAGATAAATTCAAAAAGAATGATGTGGTTGGATTCCCGTCTTTCAGTATGAAGGATGTGAGTTGGAATGGCGAAATTCAACAGCAAGAAGCAGTGGATTTTTTGGTAAAACCGTTTGATATGTTGATCAGCTATTATGATGTTACGAAAGCACCTTTGTTATTGGCTACACAACAATCAAAAGCGGTTTTTAAAGTTGGTTTTTCAACAATTGATAAAAGATTGAACCATTTTATGATCAATACCAATGCTGAAAATTTCAAAGTTTTTAGCGATGAATTATTCAAGTATCTCAGAATTTTAAACAAAATATAATTATGCAATCATTTGTTGGAACAGGCGTTGCACTTGTTACTCCGTTCAAAAAAGATTTTTCGGTAGATACCGAAGCGTTGGTAAAACTTGTCAATTTTGTAATTGATGGAGGTGTTGAATATCTTGTTGTTTTAGGAACAACGGGAGAGCCAGCAACCTTGACCAATGACGAAAAGGAACTGGTAATAAAGACAATTGTTGGTGCAAATAACGGAAGATTGCCTTTGGTGCTTGGTGTTGGTGGGAATAATACCGCTCAAGTTGTTGAGGAATTAAAAACTAGAGATTTTACGGATTTTTCTGCGATTCTATCGGTTTCTCCTTATTACAACAAACCTACACAAGAAGGAATTTATCAGCATTTCAGTGCTATTGCGAAGGCTTCTCCGGTTCCTGTAATCTTATATAATGTTCCAGGGAGAACTGCTAGTAACGTTTTGCCTTCAACGGTTGTTCGTTTGGCAAATGAATTCAAAAACATTATAGCAATAAAA
The DNA here is from genome assembly GCF_049060005.1 of Flavobacterium sp. PLA-1-15. Classification (NCBI taxonomy): domain Bacteria; kingdom Pseudomonadati; phylum Bacteroidota; class Flavobacteriia; order Flavobacteriales; family Flavobacteriaceae; genus Flavobacterium; species Flavobacterium sp. PLA-1-15. Next base: position 109,984 of record NZ_JBMGQS010000004.1, read on the forward strand.
GAAGCGGCAGGAGATATAGTTCAGGCGATGAAATTAATCCAGACAGCTCCAAAAGATTTTCTTGTAATTTCCGGTGATGATATGGTGACTTTGCCGATGGTTTTGGCGGGTGGAGCAGGAGTGATTTCGGTAATTGGAGAAGGTTTTCCAAGACTGTTTTCAGATATGGTTCGTTTAGGTCTTGAAAGAAAAGTAGACGAAGCATACAAATTACATTATCAAGTTGCAGATGCAATTGACATGATTTTTGAGCAAGGAAATCCAGCTGGAATCAAGGAAGTGCACAAGGCTTTAGGATTGTCTGAAAATACTGTAAGATTACCGTTGGTTTCAGTAAACGAAGATTTATCAGATAGAATTACAAAATTCACAAAGAATATTACAACAGCTGTTACGGCTTAAATTTAAATAAGAAATTATGTTATCACAAGTTATACAAGACGCATTAAACAAGCAGATTAAAGTTGAAGGAGATTCATCTCAAATTTATTTAGCCATGGCTTCTTGGGCAGAAGTGCAAGGTTTTGAAGGAATTTCTACTTTTATGTTTGCACAATCTGAAGAAGAAAGATTGCACATGTTGAAATTGGTGAAATACATCAACCAAAGAGGCGGACAGGCTAAAATTTCGGGAACAGTAGAGCCAACTTTGGATTTGTCGAGCTACAAAGTGTTGTTCAAGCAATTATTGGAGCACGAAATCAAAGTTTCGGAAAGCATCAACGATTTAGTAGGAATCAGTCTAGATGAAAGAGATTATGCTACTCACAATTTTCTTCAATGGTATGTTGCTGAACAGATAGAAGAAGAAGCAAATGCCCGTTATATCTTGGATAAGATCAATCTTATTGGAGATGATAAAGGAGGTTTGTATTTGTTTGACAATGAAATGAAGAATTTCACAAGCCCGGTTCCAACTCCGAAATAATATTTGAAGAAGATTATTTCAAATCTGATTTTTCGCCTTGTTTTAAGACAAAAACCACTATAAAAAAAAATGTTTTGTAGTCTGCAATTAATCACTAAATTTGCAGTTGGTTTTAAAGAAAGGTGGAGAACCCTTATTGAATAATAAAACCTAACTTTTATAATGAAGAAATTTATTTCTATTTTGCTTATTCTTATTGTCTTCACTTCTTGTAGTGAATTTCAAAAAGCATTAAAATCTGAAGATATTGGTGTTAAGTTTGATGTAGCGACCAGACAATATGAAAAGGGCAAATATGCAAAAGCAATTCGATTGTTTGAGCAAATTGCACCTTCCTATAGAGGAAAACCTCAGGCAGAAAAGATGTTTTATATGTATGCACAGTCGTTTTATAAAACAAAACAGTATTATTCTGCAGGTTATCAGTTTGAGAGTTTTGTATCAAGCTATCCTAAAAGTGAAAAGAAAGAAGAAGCGGCATATTTAGCGGCCCATAGTTTCTCAAAATTATCACCAAGATATAGTTTAGATCAAATCGATACTTACAAAGCAATCGATAAATTACAAGCTTTTATCAATGAATATCCTGATTCTCAGTATTTGCCTGAAGCGAATGTTATTGTTAAAGATTTAAGAGAGAAGTTAGAAAAAAAATCCTTCGAGATTGCAAAACAATACAATACAATTTCAGATCATAAAGCAGCTCTTGTCGTTTTGGATAATTTTATTATAGATTTCCCAGGAACACAATATAAAGAGAAAGCGTTGTATTATAAATTGGATTCAGCCTATCAATTGGCTATTAATAGTATTGAAAGTAAAAAAGTAGAGCGATTGAACGTTGCTAAAACAGCTTACCTGAACTTGGTAAAATTCAATGCTAATACTGAATTCAAATCAAAGGCCGATGATATGTTGGCAAGAATAGAAACAGATTTAAAACAATTTTCAAAATAAAAAGAAGTCATGGATTTAAAAAAGACGAATGCTCCAGTTAACACAATCACTTACAACAAGACTGTAATTGAAGAGCCAACTGGTAATGTGTATGAAGCAATCACAATTATGGCTAAAAGAGCAAACCAAATCAACTCTGAAATCAAAAAAGAATTGACAGAGAAATTGGAAGAGTTTGCAACTTATAACGACAGTTTGGAAGAAATCTTCGAAAACAAAGAACAAATCGAAGTTTCTAAATTCTACGAAAAATTGCCTAAGCCACACGCTTTAGCAGTTCAAGAATGGTTAGACAATAAGATCTACCATAGAGATTCTACAAAATAATAAAGTATGTCGGTTTTAAGCGGAAAAAAAATAGTACTGGGAGTTTCTGGTGGAATTGCCGCATATAAAACTGCAACTTTAGTTAGACTTTTCATAAAAGCAGGAGCACATGTCCAAGTGATAATGACTCCTGCTTCTAAGGATTTTGTAACGCCACTTACGCTTTCTACACTTTCAAAAAATCCTGTACATTCTACATTTTATAATGAAGAAGATGAGAATGCGGTTTGGAACAATCATGTTGAATTAGGTCTTTGGGCAGATTTGATTGTCATTGCTCCAGCAACGGCCAATACGTTGTCTAAAATGGCTACAGGTAATTGTGATAACCTTCTTATTGCAACCTATTTGTCTGCCAAATGTCCGGTTTATTTTGCGCCGGCAATGGATTTGGATATGTACAAGCATCCATCAACTATATCGAGTTTTGATTCTCTGAAAAAGTTTGGGAATATCATGATTCCAGCCGAAACCGGTGAACTGGCAAGCGGTCTTTCAGGAGAAGGAAGAATGGCAGAACCTGAAAATATCATTGCTTTTCTTGAAAATGATTTAAGTTCTAAATTGCCTTTAAAAGGAAAAAAAATCCTCATTACGGCCGGACCAACTTACGAAGCTATAGATCCTGTTCGTTTTATAGGAAATCATTCTTCTGGTAAGATGGGGTTTGATATTGCTAAAAGAGCTTCAGATCTAGGTGCTGAAGTTGTTTTGATAACAGGTCCTACGCATTTAAATCTTTCAGATAATTCCATCAAGATTGTTAGAGTTGTTTCTGCGCAGGAAATGTATGATGCTTGCCATTCGTTTTACAGCGATATCGATGTTGCTATTTCTGCTGCGGCAGTTGCAGATTACCGACCAAAAAATGTTGCCGTTCAGAAAATAAAAAAGACAGAAAACAGTTTTAATATAGAACTGGAAAAGACCAAAGATATATTGGCTTCCTTGGGTGAAGTTAAGAAGAATCAGTTTTTAATAGGTTTTGCATTGGAGACGGAAAACGAAATTGAAAATGCAAAGCTGAAAATTCAGAAAAAAAACCTAGATTTGATTGTTCTGAATTCGCTTCAGGATGATGGTGCTGGTTTTGGAAAGCCAACTAATAAAGTAACTTTCATTGATAAGGATTTTAATGTGGAGCCAATGGAATTGAAATCAAAAGAAGCGGTTGCAGATGATATTTTAAATAAAGTAATAGCACATTATCATGCGTAAAATAATTTATCTTTTTCTATTGTTTTCTGGATTTGTAGAAGCTCAGGAGTTGAATTGTACCGTTCAAATTAATACCCAGACCTTAACAAATTCAAATCAGCCTATCTTCAAAACATTGGAAAGATCGCTTAATGAATTTGTGAACAATACCAAATGGACAAATAAAGCGTACAAGCAAGGCGAAAAGATTGACTGTGCAATGGTTATTAATGTAACAAGTTATGGCTCCGACCAATTTGCTGCAACCATTCAAGTTAGTTCATCTCGTCCAATTTATAATTCTACTTATTCTTCGCCTGTCTTTAATTTTAATGATAAGGATTTCAGTTTTCGATACATCGAATACGAGAATTTGATTTTTAATCCAAATAGTTTCGATTCAAATCTCGTTTCAATTATGGCTTTCTATTCGTATGTTATAATAGGAATTGATGCCGATACATTCTCTCCGCTTGGTGGTTCAGAGTATTTTAGGACTGCACAAGAAATTGGAAGTTTAGCACAAAGCGGAAATTATAAAGGATGGAGCCAGTCTGATGGAAACCAAACAAGATTTATGCTGACGAATGAATTGATGTCGGGAACTTTTGAAGCTATCAGGACTGCAATGTACAATTATCATTCTAAAGGATTGGATAGTATGAATCAAGACTTAAAAGGTGGTAAAGAAAAGGTCAAGGATGCCATAATGTCGCTAAGTAAAGTGTATTCATCACGCCCAAATGCATTTTTAACGAGAGTTTTTTTTGATGCTAAATCGGATGAAATTCAATCTATTTTTTCGGGAGGGCCTCAAATTGCCATAGCGGATTTGATGGATAATTTAAATAAGTTCTCTCCAATAAATTCATCCAAATGGGCATCCATTAAGTTTTAAAAAGCTATTTTTGATATCAATTAAAAAGCTGTTTTAATATTTAATTTCTTCGGATGCTAGCCTCATTATCAATTAAAAATTTTGCCTTAATAGAAAAATTATCAATCGATTTTTCTAAAGGCTTTTCTATTATTACTGGTGAAACCGGAGCTGGAAAGTCTATACTTCTTGGTGCGTTAGGCTTGGTTTTGGGTAGGAGGGCAGATTTAACTTCTTTAAAGGATAAAGAAGAAAAATGCATCATCGAAGCGCAATTCGATATTTCAAAATACAACCTAAAATCTTTTTTTGAAGCCAATGATTTGGATTATGAAGACCAAACCATTATCCGTAGGGAAATATTGCCTTCGGGAAAATCTAGAGCTTTTATCAATGATAGTCCGGTAAATTTAAATGAGTTGCAGGAACTCGGTATTTTTTTGATTGATATTCATTCACAACACCAAACACAGGAACTGTCCGATGAAAACATCCAATTTCAAATCATCGATGCTATTGCTGGAAATCTTGATTTGGTTGCAGAATATGCATCACTTTTAAAATATTATAAGCAAGATAAAAACAGACTATCTAATTTGTTTTCTGAATTAAAAGAAGCGCAAAAAGAGCAGGATTATAATGCTTTTCTCTTAGATGAATTGCTTTCTGCGAAATTGATTTCCGGTCAGCAGGAAGAATTTGAATCCACTTTTGAACAGTTGAATAATGTTGAATTCATCAAAGAGAACCTGGATAAATCGCTGGCTTTTGCTAATGAAGAACAGTTTGGAGTTCTTCAAAATTTAAAGGAAATCAAGACTTCTTTGCAAAAGATAATTTCCATATCTCCAGAATATAATGCTTTGTTCGAAAGGACAAACAGCATGGTGATTGAGCTGGATGATATTGTTTCGGAAATAACTTCTTTATCTGAAAAATTAATAAACGACCCTGAAAAGTTGGAGTTGATTAACCAGAAATTGCAAACTATATATAGTCTTCAGAAAAAGCATCAGGTTGTTACAATCGATGAATTGCTTCAAATTCAAAATGAACTAGAAAGCAAGGTTGTTTCGGTAGATAATTTGGAAAGTGAGATAAAAAAGTTGGAGGGTGTTATCGAGATTAAAGAATCTGAATTGAATTCTAAAGCAATTTTAATTAGAGAAAACCGACTAAAAGCAGTTCCTGTTTTATCTGAAAAATTAATTTATTTTTTGGAACAACTCGGAATGCCGAATGCACGTTTTAAAATTGAAGTAAAGGAAATTCAAAATTTTTCATCAAACGGAAAAGACGAAATTCAATTTTTATTTTCGGCCAACAAAGGTTCAGATTTTGGAATGCTAAAGAAAGTGGCTTCTGGTGGAGAAATGTCCAGAATTATGTTGGCTGTAAAAGCTATTCTGGCACAATATTCAAAACTTCCCACGATAATTTTTGATGAAATAGATACTGGAGTTTCTGGAGAAATTGCCAACAAAATGGCGGTTATCATGAAGCAAATGAGTAATGAAATGCAGGTTTTTGCTATAACCCATTTGCCACAAATAGCAGGAAAAGGTAATGAGCATTTCAAGGTGTTTAAAACCACGATTGGAAACCAAACCCAATCGGAATTGAAACTACTGACAAACGAAGAAAGGGTAATAGAAATTGCAGAAATGCTTTCTGGAAAGGATGTTTCTGACTCAGCCATTAATCACGCCAAAGCCTTGTTGAACTGATTTTTTGGATTATCTTTGTTTGATTAAACTACAAAAAAAAGCAAAAAAAAATATAAACAGAATAGATATCTTATGATTATAGAACCAAGAATGCGAGGATTTATTTGCTTGACTGCACATCCAAAAGGTGCTGAGCAAAACGTAAAAAATCAGATAGAATATGTAAAGTCAAAAGGAAAAATTGATGGGGCTAAAAAAGTTTTGGTAATTGGAGCTTCAACTGGATTTGGTTTGGCTTCAAGAATTACAAGTGCTTTTGGTTCTGATGCAGGAACAATAGGTGTGTTTTTTGAAAAGCCACCAAGTGAAGGAAAAACAGCTTCACCAGGTTGGTACAATTCAGCGGCATTTGAAACCGAAGCCCACAAAGCAGGTTTGTATGCAAAAAGCATCAATGGAGATGCCTTTTCTAGCGAAGTAAAGAGAGAAACTCTAGATATGATTAAAGCTGATTTAGGTCAGGTTGATTTGGTTATATATAGTTTGGCTTCTCCGGTTCGAACAAATCCAAATACGGGGATTACGCATCGTTCGGTTTTGAAACCGATAGGGAATGTTTACACGAACAAAACTGTAGATTTTCATACTGGAAAAGTTTCTGAGGTATCAATTGAGCCTAGCAAAGAAGATGATATTGAAAATACAGTAGCCGTTATGGGTGGAGAAGATTGGCAGATGTGGATTGATGCTTTGAAGGCTGAAAACCTTTTGGCAGATGGAGCTATAACAGTTGCATATTCTTATATAGGACCATCATTGACCGAACCAGTTTACAGAAAAGGAACAATCGGTAGAGCGAAAGATCACCTTGAAGCAACTGCTTTTTCTATTACAGATAGCTTGAAAGATATTAACGGTAAAGCGTATGTTTCGGTTAATAAAGCATTGGTAACACAGGCCAGTTCTGCAATTCCAGTTATTCCACTTTATATTTCTTTGTTGTATAAGATAATGAAGGAAGAAGGTGTTCATGAAGGAACGATCGAGCAGATCCAAAGATTGTATCAAGACAGATTGTATGCAGGGAAAGAAGTTCCTACTGATGAAAAAGGAAGAATCAGAATTGACGATTGGGAAATGCGTGATGATATTCAAGAAAAAGTGGCAGCATTGTGGGAAAAGGCTACGACTGAAAACCTGTCTGAAATCGGTGATTTGGAAGGTTACAGGAAAGATTTTTATAATCTATTTGGATTTGATGTTCAGGATGTCAATTATGAATCTGATACTAATGAAATGGTAGGGATTGAAAGTCTGAAATAAGATTCAGATAAATTTTTCAATACTGCTAGTTTAACAAGTAAAATTTGTGCAATAAAAAAAAAGCCTCCTTTGGGAGGTTTTTTTTATGAATTAAACTATTGGTGTCTTAAAAAAAATCATATATTAGCACTGATTAACAAAAACTATTTTTATTATGAAAAAAATTACTTGGATTTTTTTCAGCTTCTTCGCATTTATTAGTGCCAATGCTCAAATTGGTATAATCGAAGGACTGAATTCTGCGACAATTCCTACTGGGTGGACTCAGGTAGGAGGATTCGGATCAACAACTACAACTCCATGTGAGGGTAGTCATGCATATAGAGATAATCTTTATGCTTTTTCAACAACTGGAAATTTTACCTCTCCTAATTACGTTGGGGCTTCCAATGGAACAGACTTGACAGTCGCATTCCAATGGAAAGCAACAGAGTGGTCAGCAGGTGATGGTGTTGGATTTACGGTTAATGTAGAATATTCTGCAGATAACGGAACTAGCTGGATCGCAATTGGTGATCCTATTCTTGCTTCTACAGTAACGGAATGTGCCGATTTTTCATCAGTTGTTCCAGGCGCTTCATTACCAGAAGGCTCAGATTTTAAATTTAGAGTGAGAGAAACTTGGACATCAGGTGATTGCTATTTTTGGATAGATAACATCAGTATTACTCAAGTAACAGCTCTTCCTCCAAATTGCGATGCTGCGTTGACATCTCCAGTAGATGGTAGTGCAGAAGTGAATCTAACAGGAGTTCTGTCTTGGAGCCCTGCAACAGGTTTGCCATCAAGTTATATTCTTTCTGTGGGAACAACATCGGGAGGTACTGATGTTGTAGCCAATTTGGATTTAGGTTTAGCTACATCTTATGATATACCAGGTCTTTTAGCAGAGCAAACCACTTATTATGTAACTATTACACCTACAAATGCAAATGGTAATGCAACAGGTTGCACGGTTTATAGTTTCACAACAGGTACGGCTTTACCTGGGGATTTTTGTTCCAATGCTATAGATTTGACAAATGAAACGTCTCCGCTACAATCTACAACTGTTGGTGCTACAAACGATAATTTGATTGTTTGTAATAACTCAAATGAAGAAGTTGCAAATATTTATGGAGATCTATATTACTCTATCGTTGTTCCAGACGGTTCTATGCTGACAATTGGACAAACAGTCAATAGCTATGATTCAGCTAATGTAGTTTTTTATGGAGACTGTGATAACAGGACATCAATAAGATGTTTTGATGATGGTGATTTAGATCTGGTTGAATGGCTTAACGATACTGGTGCTTCTCAAACTGTTTACTGGGTTCAAGATGGATGGTCAGGAACAGGAACATTTACTTTGGCATGGTCTGTAATTGCATGTACTCCTGCTCAAGCAACTTATACCGTAGTTTCTGATTGTGAAAATGGAGAACAATTTTTGGTAGATGTAGAAGTTACAGATATGGGTTCTGCAACTTCAATTACAGTATCTGACAATCAAGGAAGTGCTCCACAAACAGTTACTGCAACAGGGATTACGACTTTTGGACCTTATCCTAATGCCACATCAGTTGTTTTTACAGTAGCTAATGATCAAGATGCTGATTGTACTTTAACTAGTCCAGCTAGAACACAAAGTGTATGTCCTCCAAATTGCGAAAATGCAGAAATTATTACTGCTTGTGATGAAGAACATACTGCTGTTTTTACTGCAGGAAATGGTTCTTGGAACGTTGCGGCTTGTGGATGGTCTACTCCAGGTGTTGAAAAACTTTACTCATTTACGCCTGCTGAGACAGGAGCTTATGAATTAGAAATTCTTTCAGTAACTCCAAGCTTTAGCTATGTAGATTATTTCTACAAAGAAGCATCAGGAACTTGTGATAATACAGGGTGGACTTGTATCGATGATTTATCAACTGCAACTACAAAAGCTATTGGAACATTAACAGCAGGAGTGGAATATTTATTCTTGATTGATAGTGAGGGAACTACTGAAAGAACACATGTGTTCAAAATCAAATGTCTTCCTACTTGTACAAACGGAACATCTACTTATACTGTAGTTTCTGATTGTGAAAACGGAGATCAGTTCATGGTTGATGTTAATGTTACTAGTTTAGGTACTGCGAGTTCAGTAACCGTTTCTGACAATCAAGGAAGCGAGCCTCAAACTACATCTGCAACAGGTATCTTAACTTTTGGGCCTTATCCGAATACTACTGGAGTTGTATTTACAACTGCAAATGATGATGATGAAACTTGTGTATGGACTAGTCCATCTACAACACAATCTGTTTGTCCTCCAAATTGCGATGAAGCTACTGTAATTGCGGCTTGTAATGAAGAGCAGACAGCTGTATTTGCAGCAGGTAATGGCGCTTGGAATGTTGCGGCATGTGGATGGTCTACGCCAGGTGTTGAAAACTTATACTCATTTACTCCTACAGAAACTGGGGCTTATGAATTAGAGATTGTTTCTGTAACTCCAAACTTTAGCTATGTAGATTATTTCTATAAAGAAGCTTCAGGAACATGTGACAATACAGGGTGGACTTGTATCGACGATTTATCAACAGCAACTACAAAAGCTATTGGAATATTAACAGCAGGAGTAGAATATTTATTTTTGGTTGATAGTGAGGGAACTACAGCAAGAACACATGTGTTCAAAATCAAATGTCTCCCTACTTGTACAAACGGAACATCTACTTATACTGTAGTATCTGACTGTGAAAATGGAGAACAATTTATGGTTGATGTTAATGTTACTGATTTCGGTACTGCAACTTCTGTAACCGTTTCTGATGATCAAGGAAGTGCTCCACAAACAGTTACTGCAACAGGGATAGTAACTTTTGGACCTTTTCCAAATAATACACCTGTGATTTTTACAAACGCGAACGATGGAGATCAAACTTGCGTTTGGACTAGTGGTGTAATAAATCAAATCGCTTGTCCTCCTATTAATGATGAGTGTTCAGGAGCAATAGCTTTAACTCCTGGTGCTTCATATAGTGATCAAATTACAGATGCTAACAATTCTGGAGCTACAGGCTCTTCTCAAGCTACACCGGCTACATGCTTCGGTTATGCAGGAGGTGATATATGGTTTTCTGTAGAAGTGCCTTCTTCAGGAAATTTAATTATCGAAACTGGTGATTCATCAACAAGTGCTAGTGGAATTGATACTGTAATAACGGTTTATACTGGTTCATGTGAAGAACTTACTCAAGTTAATTGTAATGATGATAATGCAGGTACCGCTTATTCAAAGGTTACTTTGACAGGTAGAACTCCAGGTGAAGTACTCTACATTAGAGCTTACGAATATGGTAATAATAATTTTGGGGAGTTTGGAATATCAGCTCATGATGTTTCACTATCTACATCTCAGTTTGATACAAGTGGTTTCAAAGTGTATCCTAACCCAGTTAAGGATGTATTAAACTTAACATATACTCAAAATATTTCAAAAGTTGAAGTATTTAATATGTTAGGTCAACAAGTCTTGACTAAATCAGTAAATGCTACACAAGGACAGGTAGATATGTCAAACTTATCTATGGGAACTTACTTAGTAAAAGTTGCTTCAGACAATCAAGTTAAAACACTTAAGGTTATCAAGCAGTAAACTAATTTATTTTATAGATAGAAAAGCCACCCTAGGGTGGCTTTTTTTATTTTACAAAATGAATAATATAGTTTGTATTATCTCTTATTATTTTTTATAAATAAATTAAATAAAAAAACAAAGCATGTTGCAATAATGTGTTTTAAGTTAAAATTATCTTTATTTAACGAATAAAATAAAAATTAAGATTTAATTGTAGCTAAACTTTAAATGAGCTTCCCAATAATATCCTAAATTTATCCCAATAACAAAAAACATATATTATGAAGAAAATTACTTTCTCGCTATTGCTGTTTCTAGCAATGGTGTCTGGGGGGTACTCACAAGTTCAAATTGGAGAGGGCACAAATCAAGCCCAAAGTCTTCCTTTTGAACCTTATTATGAGTACACCTATGCTCAATCCATTTATCTCGCAAGCGAAATAAATGCATCAGGATCTATTACTGCTATCAAGTGGTATTATTCAGGTGTAAGTTCTTTTGACAATAGTCAGCAATTGGTTGTTTATTTAGGTCAAACGGATAAAGAAACATTTGAAAATTCAACAGATTTTGTTGATATTGCTGAATTGACGCAAGTTTATGCTGGAGGAATTACAATTCCAACACCTGGAACTCCTGGGTGGGTAACGATTACATTGAATACTCCGTTTGCTTATGATGGAAATAGTAATTTAGTTGTTGCAGTTGATGAAAATCAAATAGAATATGATGCTTCTGGAGATGATTTTCATAATACACAAGTATCCGGACAGCGCTCTATTTATGCCTATTCTGATACCGTAAATTTTGACCCTGCAGATCCTTCAAATAACCAAGGTGGTGGCCCTTTTGATGCCACAAGAGGTACAGCAAATTATGTTCCAAACATTATATTTGAAGGAATTCAACAAGAATGTCCAAATCCATTGGCACTTGGAGTAGGAGCTCTAACTACGGTTTCTGCTAGTTTGCAATGGGCTTCAAACCCTTCAGTTACACTATTTAATGTACAATATGGTGATGTAGGTTTTGAATTAGGATCAGGAATTGGTACAGGAACAGGAGTTGGAAATCCATATCCGATTTCTGGATTAAATGCTCAAACAGAATATGAATTTTATGTACAGTCTTCCTGTGGAAGCACAACAAGTGCATGGGCTGGGCCATATAAGTTCACCACGCCATGTGATCCTATTGGAGATTTTCTTGAAACTTTTGATGATACTACAGATGGTGATTTACCTGAGTGCTGGTCTAAAATCGAGAATTCAGCGAGTGAATATGCTTATGTAGATATTGTTGACTATGACTCTTTCAGTCCAACAAACCATATTGAAATGAGTAATTCGGATGATAGTAATGCGCAGTTATTATTAGTTTCTCCAAACATTATCTCATTTGATGATATGAGAGTAAAGTTCAGAGCTTTTAGTTATAGCACAGGTGGTACAATTCAAGTTGGTACAATGACTAACCCTGGGGATGCGTCAACATTTGTAATGTTGGGAGATCCAATTGCTTTAACAGGAAGCTATCAAGAATTTACTAGAACCTTAGAAGGTGCGGCAGGAAATTTTGTTGCAATTAAGCACGGTCTAGGCGGAACGTATAGAACAGTACACGTTGATAATTTTTCTTTAGAGGCTGTTCCAACTGTAATTCCAGAATGTGTTACTGATATCAATGTAACGCCAGACGATAGCTGTGGTAATTTTGCTACCAATTTTGAATGGAGTGCCGCTGAAGGTGCTGACGGTTATAGAATTTCTATAGGAACAACTTCTGGAGGAACAGAAGCTGTGAATAATGTTGACTTAGGAAATAATTTTAATTACACATTTGTAGGACTTTATAATACAACCTATTATTATTCAGTTACCGCTTACAACACTTTCGGAGATGCTACAGGATGTTTTTCTGACAGTTTTGCAACTGCTCCAGACGGATGTTTCTGTGAGTCATTGCCTAATCCAACTCAAATTGATGGTGATGGAATCACAAATGTTAGAATTGGTACAACAGATTTTCCAATAGAATCTGTAACATATTCTGATAATACAGAAGTAGAAACAATAGACTTGGCTCAAAATGTAATGGCCAATGTTCAAATTACTTTTGAAACTGGTTTTACTTATGATACTCATGTTTGGATTGATTATAACGACGATTATAATTTTGATGCAAGTGAAAAAGTATTTACAGGAGTTAGTCCTGAAACAAATCCAACAATATTTAATGCTGGTTTTAATGTAGCGGCAGATGCTCCTCTAGGAATACACAGAATGAGAATTGGTACTGCAGATAGTGGTCAACAAATACCAAATCCATGTTATAACGGAGGCTATGGAATTACGTTAGATTTTAATGTAAATATTGTTCCAGCACCAAGCTGTCTTCCTCCAACAACTTTATATACAACTGGTGTTGTGGCTGAATCAGCAACTTTTGGATGGACTTCAGATGCAACAACGTTTAATGTTGAATATGGCGAAGGTAATATTTTGCCTGGTGAGGGTACACTTGTGTCTAACGTAGGAGCAAATACTTTAGCAGTAAATGCTTTAACTGAAAATACAGCTTACCAATTTTATGTTCAAGCAATCTGTGGAGAAGGATCTCTAAGTCCATGGGCTGGTCCTTTTTCATTTACAACAGCTTGTGCCGCATTTGGAGATTTTGAAGAAGATTTTACTGTTGATTCTAATGTTAGTGCTCCAATATGTTGGACAGCAATCAATGAAGCATCTACTCCATATTCTTATATTAGAGTATATTCTTGGAGTGACAACGTTGAAATGTATAATTCAGACGATACTGAAGCAAATTTAATGCTTGTAACGCCATTACTTGCTGATTTGCCTAACGGAACACACAGAATCAAGTTTCAAGCAAGAACTTACAATGAAACTTCATTGATAGTAGGAACAATGTCTGATCTAACAGATTCAAGCACATTTATTCCGGTTCAAACAGTTGAACTATCTGATGACGGTATTTTTACTGATTATACAGTTGCATTTACAGCAACCACAACTAATCAGTATGTAGCTTTCAAACATGGTCTTGGAGGTGAATATATTTACATTAATATTGATAATGTAGTATGGGAGCCTATTCCATCAGTTGTACCTGGTTGTGTAGAAGATTTGAATGTTACTGTTAATGAAGATTGCGGAAATTTTGCTTCTTTGTTTGAATGGACAGCAGTTGATGGAGCAGATGGATACAAAGTTTCTTTGGGTACAACTTCTGGAGGTACAGATATTATAAATAATCAAAATGTAGGAAACATAACAGCTGTTACCTTTACAGGTGATTTCAATACTACATACTACTACACTTTAACACCATACAATACTGTTGGAGATGCAGTTGGATGTGCAGGTGGCAGTTTTTCAACCGCTGCAACAGGATGTCATTGTACCTCAGTTCCAACAAGCTTAGATGGATTAGGAATAACAAATATTCAATTAGGCGATACAGATTTTCCTAATGAGGACGAAACTTATACTGATAATACTGAGCTAGGAAACATCGCTATTACGCAAGGGCAAGATACTAACCTTCAAATTACATTTGATACACAAGGTTCTGGTACAAGCAGTTATGGATATGATGTACACGTATGGATCGATTTTAATGATGATTATGTTTTTGAAGAGTCAGAAAGAGTATTTACTGGTGAGTCTTCAGCTTCAAGCCCAACTACTTTAGATGCTACATTCATGGTTCCTGCAGAAGCAACTGTAGGTGTTCATAGAATGAGAATTGGAACTGCTGACGGAGGTCAATCAGATCCAAACCCATGTTACTCAGGATCTTATGGTGTGACTGTGGATTTCAGCGTAAATGTAGAAGAAGGATTATCAATTAATGAATTTGATACTGCTAATTTCAGAGTTTATCCAAACCCTGTTAAAGATATTATGAAACTATCTTACACTCAAAACATTACGACTGTTTCAGTTTTCAATCTGTTAGGTCAAGAGGTGATTGCTAAGACAGTAAATGCTACCGAAGGTCAAGTGGATATGTCCAACTTGGCATCAGGAGCATATCTTGTAAAAGTTGCTTCAGAAAATCAGATTAAAACTGTTAAAGTTATAAAACAGTAATTTTAAAAGAATACCAATAAAAAAGCCACCTTCGGGTGGTTTTTTTTGTTTTTATAACTTTCAAAAAGAACTTCAAAGATGTTAATGTTATATTATTTTAAATAATTAGTAATATATTAGCTTTAAATTATCATTTAATTAATATATATGAAGAAAATTACATTTTTATTAGCGATGATTCTTTCATCCTTTTGGGCCAATGCTCAAACGTGTGTGCAAGAGTTTATTATGGAGGGTGAAGATGTCAATTCAGTACTGACAATTAATTCGTCGGAACTGAATTGTTACAGCGGAACTTTAAATTCTATAAAAATTTCAGATGCTTTACTGGGGTCTGATTTTTATTGTGGAGAGTGGTACACTTTTGATATTGATATCGATGGTGTGGTAACAACTGATGTTTGTTATGGCGATCTAATTGACATGGATGTAACGGGATTTACAACAATTACCATCACATCTTATGATAACGACGATTGGACGGATGACATTGCAATAGGAATTGCACTTGAAGTTAACTTTACTGCTACTACAGTTCCAAATTGTGATGCCGAATTAACTACTCCAGCAGCAGATGCTGAGGCTAATTTAACGGGCAATTTGGTGTGGACTCCTGCAACCGGTGGTGCTGCTTCTTATTTATTGCAAGTTGGTACTACAAGCGGGGCTTCTAATATTGTTAATGTAGAATTAGAAGGTAATGTTACAAGTTATGATATTCCTGGTATTTTAGAAGAACAAACGCAATATTTTGTTAATATTATTCCTAGTAATACTATTGGCTCAGCCACAGGCTGCGTTGAATATAGCTTTACAACTGGAACTGCTACACCTGGAGATTTTTGTTCGAATGCTATAGATTTGACAAACGAAACTTCACCTTTGAGTTCAACAACAGTTGGAGCATTAAATGACAATTTAATTGTTTGTGGTGCTAATGGACAAGTTGCAAATACATACGGAGATTTATATTATTCTGTATTGGTTCCTAATGGTTCTATGCTTACAATAGGACAAACAGTAAATGGTTATGACTCTGCGAATGTAATTTTCTACGGAGATTGTGATAACAGAACCAATATTGATTGTTTCGATGATGATGATGATAAAGTGATAGAATGGGTTAACGAAACTGGAGCAGATCAAACTGTTTACTGGGTTCAGGACGGTTGGTCAGGTACAGGAACATTTACATTGGCTTGGTCAGTTTTTGCTTGTACACCTGCGGAAGCAAGTTATACAGTAGTTTCTGATTGTGAAAATGGAGAACAGTTCATGGTTGATGTTAATGTTACAACTTTAGGTTCGGCTCCATCAGTTTCAGTTTCAGATAATCAAGGAAGTGCTGTTCAGGTTTTAACTGCTGAAGGTATTGCAACTTTTGGACCTTACCCAAACAACACTCCAGTTATTTTTACGGTAGTGAATGATCAAGATGACAACTGTACGTTGACTAGTCCAGCAATGAATCAGTTGGTTTGTCCTCCAGCAAATGATAATTGTTCTGGAGCAATAGAATTAGCTTTAAATACAGCATACACTTGTGATACTGTTTTATCAGCTACTTTAAATGGTGCTACAGGATCAGTTGTTACAGGTAATACATGTTCTGGTAATGCAAATGATGACATTTGGTACAGTTTTGTAGCAACGGCTACCTCACATAGAGTTTCCCTTCTTGATGTAACTCCGTATGTAGATTTATACCATTCACTTTGGACGGGTGACTGCGAAGGAGGTTTAACACTAGTGCCTAATTCTTGCAGTGATGGAAACATTAGCAATCCATCAGGTCTTGTTGTTGATCAGGTTTATTATTTAAGAATTTACTCTTATGGTGCTGCTAACAGTACATCAACATTTAATATTTGTATTGGAACACCACCACCACCACCAGCTAATGATACTTGCGAAACTGCAATTGATTTGACAAATGAAATTTCTCCAATACAATCCTCTACAGAAGGTGCTACAAACACTAACTTAAATGTATGTAACAATGATGGTGAAGAAGTAGAAAACATACACCCAGATGTATATTACTCGATAGTAGTTCCTAACGGGTCAACGCTAAGTATTGGACAAACTACAAATAACTATGACTCTGCAAATGTTGTTTTCTATGGAGATTGTGATAATAGAACCATTATTGATTGTTATGATGATAGTGATGAAAAAATTGTAGAATGGGCAAATAACACAGGAGAAGAACAAACAGTTTATTGGGTACAAGATGGATGGTCAGGTGCAGGAACATTTACTTTAGCATGGTCAGTTATTGCTTGTACGCCAGCAGAAGCAACTTACACAGTAGTTTCTGATTGTGAAAACGGAGAGCAGTTTATGGTTGAAGTTGATGTGACGAGTTTAGGATCTGCAACTTCTGTTTCAGTTTCAGATAATCAAGGAACTGCTGTTCAGGTTCTAACTGAAGCTGGTATTGCTACATTTGGACCGTATGCAAATGGTGAGGCTGTAATATTTACTGTAGTAAATGATCAAGATGAAAACTGTACTTTGACAAGTCCAGAAATGAATCAGGTGGCTTGTCCTCCAGCTAATGATTTATGTATTAATGCTGAAGAATTAACAGTAGGAGCAGTTTTCGCAGAGAATGAAATAGAAGGAACAAATCTAGGTGCTACAAAAGACAGCACAGATCCAATCCCTTCATGTGAAGCATATGAATTTGCCAATAATGGTAAAGATGTTTGGTTTAGTTTCATTGTTCCAGCTTCAGGAACAATAACAGTTGAAACAAAAACAAATACAGGTACAACACTTACAGATACTGGTTTAGCTGTTTATTCAGGTGAATGTGGCTCTATTGTATCCTTAGGTTGTAATACAGATGATGGCGATGGTAATTTTTCTAAATTATCTCTTTCAGGTTTGACAGCAGGTGAAGAACTTTTAGTAAGAGTTTGGGGTTATAACGGAGCATCAGGAAGCTTTAAGATTTCCGCATATGATGCTTCACTATCTTCTTCGCAATTTGATATAGCAAACTTTAAGTTGTATCCAAACCCAGTTAAAGATATATTGAATTTATCTTATACACAGAATATTTCAAATGTAGAAGTATTCAATATGCTAGGGCAGCAAGTGCTTACTAAATCAGTAGATGCTACTCAAGGTCAAGTTGATATGTCTAATTTGGCAGCTGGAACTTATTTGGTTAAGGTTGCAACTGATAATCAAGTGAAAACTATAAAAGTTGTAAAACAATAGTTTCTAACTTTTAATATTTTTAAAGCCACCTTCGGGTGGCTTTTTTTATATGCTTATATTTGTTAAAAATTAAAGCTATGTTTTTTTCGCTTATCATACCCGTATTCAATCGGCCAGATGAAATTGATGAACTTCTTGAAAGTTTGTCAGTTTCAGATTTTAATAAAGATTTTGAGATTGTAGTGATTGAAGATGGCTCAACAATTCCATGTAAACATATAGTCGATGCTTACCAGAATAAATTGAATATAACCTATTTCTTCAAGCCAAATTCAGGCCCGGGCGATTCTCGAAACTTCGGAATGCGTCATGCCAAAGGAGATTATTTCATCATTTTTGATTCCGATTGTATCATTCCAAAACAATATTTAACCGAAGTTTCAAAGGCTTTAAAAGCTAATTATGTAGATTGCTTCGGAGGTCCAGATAAAGCCTTGGATAGTTTTTCGGATGTTCAGAAGGCAATCAATTTTGCAATGACTTCTTTCCTAACAACTGGAGGAATACGTGGAGGTTCTGAAAAAATAGATAAATTCCAGCCAAGAAGTTTCAATATGGGAATTTCAAAAAAAGCTTTTGAAGAATCCCAAGGTTTTGGAAACATCCACCCTGGAGAAGATCCAGATTTGTCGATAAGATTATGGAATATAGGCTTTGAAACCAGATTGTTTCCTCTTGCGTATGTATATCATAAAAGAAGAATTGATTGGTCAAAATTTTACAAACAGGTGAATAAATTTGGAAAAGCACGACCAATCTTAAATACGTGGTATCCAAAATACAATAAACTGACTTTCTTTTTTCCAACAGTATTTCTGCTAGGATTCATAGTTTCAACGATTATCTTGCTGTTAGGTTTTCCATTTTTAATCTATGCATACGGATTGTATTTCCTTCTTTTATTTATAACTTCAACAGCTTCAAACAAAAGCTTGAAAATTGGAATACTCTCAGTAATAGCACTACTTATTCAGTTTTATGGGTATGGTATTGGTTTCCTAAAATCATTTATACTGGTCCAAATCTTGAAAAGAAAACCACAGGAAGTTTTTCCAGAATTGTTTTTTAAAAACTAAGAGATGACAAAAATAATAGGCCTCACAGGCGGTATTGGAAGTGGTAAAACAACAATTGCTAAAAAGTTTCAAGCACTAGGTGTTCCTGTCTACATTGCCGATACAGAAGCAAAGAAAATAATGGAATTCCCAGAAACAATCCAATCGGTTGTGGAAGAATTTGGAACTTCAATTATAGAAAATGGATCTATAAGCAGGCAAAAACTGGCCGAAATTGTTTTTGAAAATCCTGAAAAACTTCAAAAATTAAACAGCATTATACATCCTTTAGTTAAAAAACATTTCGATGAATGGGTTGAGCAAAAAAGTGATTTTGATTTTATAATTAAGGAGGTCGCTATTTTATTTGAAAGTGGAAGTTATAAAGATTGTCATAAAATTATTACAGTTGTTGCGCCATTTGATTTAAGAATTGAAAGAGTTTTGAAAAGGGACAATTCTGATTATGAATCGATTATGAATCGAATTCAAAACCAATGGACAGACGAAATGAAAATTGCAAAAAGCGACTTTGTCATTGAGAATATCGACATAGAAAAAGCATATAAACAGGTGGATGCCATTTATATGGAATTGAAAAATATGTAAAAATAATGAAAGGTGTTAATGTTTGGTTAATGTATTAATAGGCCAAGTGTTAAAATGTTAATTTTGTGATGTATGAATAAGACATTGTTTCGCTTACTGGTTTTTTTAATGAGCCTTTCCTTGATAGGGATTATTCTGGTTCAGTTGTATTTGATCAATACATCTTTTAAGAATAACGAAGAGCAATTTAAATACCATGTAAAGCAAGTTGTTGGGAATGTTGCTGATAATTTAAAAGAACAAGAAGTTTACACGATTCTTAACCAGTATAATATTCTAAAGGAAAAAAAAGGTAAAGATCCGACGGAAACGGAATTATTAGATTTTATCTTAGTTCAAAAGAACAAAGTTACCAATAAGACGATAATCTATTCAAACAGCATAACGTCAGAAGATTACAATATTAATCTTTCGGTCTTTGATAAAAAAAGTGATACTTTAAGAAAAGTTCAAAATTTTATTTCCAAAAGTAAAACAGAAATTTATTCTGGAGGTTCACTTGATAAATCGGAAATTCAGCACAGTACAACACCCGACATTACAATTCAGCAATCGGGAAGTATGGAGCTTTTGGATAAGGCTCAATTTGAAATATTTTTTAAAGGGATAACAGAAACAAAACCTTTAAAAGACAGAATTACAAAAGAAAGATTACATCAAATACTAAAGAAGGAATTAAAGCTTTATGATGTAGAAACGCCTTTTGAATTTGGGATTTACAGCAATGGTTTGGCTACAAAAATAAAATCGGATAAGTTCAAGTTTGATAAGAATTCAACATTTTCGATACCCGTTTTTGCAGACACAGACGGAAAAAGTAAGTTTCAGCTTTTAGTGAGTTTTCCTGAAAAAAAGAAGTTTCTATTTTCAGAATTGATTGGAATAACAACATTGTCGATAGTTTTTACACTGATTATCATAATCGCATACAGCAGTGCTTTGAACCAGTTGATAAAACAGCGTCAGATTTCAGAAATCAAGACCGATTT
The DNA here is from genome assembly GCF_049060005.1 of Flavobacterium sp. PLA-1-15. Classification (NCBI taxonomy): domain Bacteria; kingdom Pseudomonadati; phylum Bacteroidota; class Flavobacteriia; order Flavobacteriales; family Flavobacteriaceae; genus Flavobacterium; species Flavobacterium sp. PLA-1-15. The sequence goes on from NZ_JBMGQS010000004.1 coordinate 130,869, forward strand.
CATCAACAATATGACGCATGAGTTCAAAACACCAATTGCAACGATAAATCTGGCACTGGATGCCATAAAAAATCCAAAAATTATTGAAGATCGGGAGAAAACACAACGTTATCTCCAAATGATTCGGGATGAGAACAAACGAATGCACGCTCAAGTCGAAAATGTATTGAGAATTTCAAAACTCGAAAAACGAGAACTGGATATAAGCAAGGAATCAACAGATATTCATGAAATTGTAGAAGATGCAATCGAGCACGTAAATTTGATTATCGAAGACAGGCAAGGCACTATAAAAACACATTTTGAAGCCACAAGAAATTCCGTTCTATTAAATGATGTTCACTTTACAAATGTTATAGTAAATATCTTGGACAACGCCATAAAATATTCGCCAGAAGCACCAAAAATTGATGTTTACACAGAAAATGTCAAAGACTTTGTCATCATAAGGATAAAAGATCAAGGTGCAGGAATGGGAAAAACAGCCCAAAAAAGAATTTTCGAAAAATTCTATCGCGAGCATACAGGAGATATACATAACGTAAAAGGCCATGGTCTTGGACTTGCTTACGTAAAGAGAATAATAGACGACCACAACGGTCAAATTGCTGTAGAAAGTGAAAAAGGGAAGGGTAGCACCTTCATAATAAAATTACCATTAATAAATTAAAATATGGAAACTGAAAACAAAAAAATCCTTTTAGTAGAAGACGACCCAAATTTCGGATCAATTTTAAAAGATTACTTAATCTTAAACGATTTCGAGGTAACGCTTGCTAAAAATGGAATGGAAGGGTTTGAAAAGTTCAAAAAAGATACTTTTGATTTGTGTATTCTAGATGTTATGATGCCATACAAGGACGGATATACTCTTGCAAAAGAAATCAGAGAAAAAAACAAGGAAATTCCACTTATTTTCCTAACAGCAAAGTCTATGAAGGACGATGTTTTGAAAGGATACAAAGTAGGAGCCGATGACTACCTCAATAAACCATTCGATTCAGAAGTTTTGTTGATGAAGATCAGAGCAATCATTCAAAGAAAAGCATCAGAAGTAAAAACTGACGCCACTAAATTTGAATTCGAAATTGGAAATTTCCACTTAAATTCAAAACTACGTTTCCTAACATTCAAAAAAGAAGAACCAATAAAACTTTCTCCAAAAGAGAATGAACTATTGAAAATGTTAGCCATTTATGAAAACGATTTAATGCCGAGAGAACTTGCCCTAACAAAAATCTGGAGAGACGACAACTACTTCACGTCAAGAAGTATGGATGTTTACATCGCCAAACTGAGAAAATACCTAAAACAGGACGAAGAGGTAGAAATCCTCAACATTCACGGAGAAGGTTTCAGATTGGTAGTAAAAAACAAGCCAGCTGCAACAGAATAAATTAAGAGAAGCTTCGAGAAATCGGAGCTTTTTTTATGCTTTTTTAGAAGCTATTCCAGCTTTCCGTTTCAAGTTTTTTTCAAACCTCCTTTTTTGCTAAAATAAAAAAGAGCTTCCGTTGGTCGCTTTTTTTATTTTGCAAAAAATGTCGGTTTTTCAAAAAAGCTTTCCACTACAATCTGGGCTAGTAAGTATATTACCGAAAGAGATTGTGAGAGATTAAAATAAATCATTCAAATCCTTTAATCTGTGGCATTATTTATTTGTATTGAACTTCTAAAGCAAAACAAGTTTTTTCATCTTTCAAAATAGCATAAGTTGAGCTGTTTTCATTTTTAAAAGACTTGATAGAAACTTCATCATTCAGTATCAATTCCTTCATGAAGTTCATATCAATAGTAGAAATCTTCTGCTTCAAAATCGTTTTGTAATCCAGTAAATCCAGGCACCATTCCAGATATTTCACATTATTTACATGGTTCACAATATCCAAATCAGAAAGTACGACTTTTCTATTGTTCACATTTTTCATATCCTCATACAAGTCAACTTTCTTCACTCTTTCCAAAGTTGAAAAGCGTTCCGGAAATTTTTCAAAATGCTCATGTGGTAAAGCTAGAGCTTCCGGTCTACGGATTTTTGTATTGAAAACGGCCCAAAAAGTTTCGCAACCAATCAGCTTCTTATTACCGACCCATAATTCCAAAGCCCTTACAGAACGCGAGTTTTCTAGGGAAACAATCCAGGTTTTCACCGTAACAATATCCCTCCATTTTGGTAGCGATTCAATCTCAAGACGCATCCTGCTCATCACCCAAGCCTGATTGAATTCCTGCATATCGGTAAAACTGATTCCACCCACTTCTGCATGATCACCAGCGGTCAATTGTAAAATATTACACAAGTCGGTATATTTTAAATAGCCATTTGGCGTGCATTGCGTAAAGTTGATTTCCCAGTCTTTGCTGAAAACAGATGTAAAATTTTGAGCTATTGGCATTACTTTTCTTTTATATAATCAATAATTTTTGCGAAGTCAGTTTTATAATCAAACCATTTTGCATTTTCCGTTCTTTTGAACCACGTCATTTGTCGTTTTGCAAAACGGCGGGTATTTTTTTTGATTTCTTCAATGGCGAAATCCAAGGTGAAATCTCCATCAAAGTAACTGAATAACTCTCGATATCCAACAGTTTGTAAGGCGTTCAAAGTTTTATTTGGATATAATTTTTTTGATTCTTCCAATAAACCAGCTTGCATCATCATATCAACACGAAGATTAATTCGATCATACATTTCTAGTCTGTCAGCTTCCAAACCAATAATTATTGGTGTAAAATTTCTAGGATTTTTTTTCTGATTCAAGAAAGAAGAATAAGGCTTTCCTGTTCCAATGCAAACTTCTACAAAACGCATCATACGTTGTGGATTCTGTAAAGTCTGAGGATTTTCTTTTGATATTGAATTGAAATAATCGTTATCCAATTTTTGTAATTTTTGCTGTAGAAATTCAATTCCAAATTCTTCATAATTTAGGTTGACTTCTTCTCGAACGGAACTGTCGATTTCTGGAAAATAATCAAACCCTTTTAAAATAGCATCAACGTACAGTCCTGAACCACCAACAAGAATCGCATAATCATTGGTTTGATACAGGTCATCCAATTTAGCAAGCGCCTCCTTTTCAAAATCGCCAACGGTATAATTTTCAAAGATGGATTTGTTCTGTATAAAGTGATGTGGGGCAGAAGCTAACTCCTCTTTTGAAGGAACGGCCGTCCCAATTTCCATTTCTTTGAAAAACTGGCGTGAATCACAGGAAATGATTTCGCAATTGAAATGGTTGGCCAGCTTGATGCTCAAAGCTGTTTTCCCGATGGCTGTAGGGCCAATGATGGTGATTAATTTCTTCATTAAAGCAAAGTTACCTTTTATGCTACGGTTTTGAAAATTCTGCTGTTGATTTTTAAAATAATCTTCCTTTGTTGCACTGATTAGCCCGGATGGAAACGGAAATCCCGGAATTTCAAAAGCTAGTTTTTCTTGAAAGAAAAGAGCGACCAACGGAAGCTCCTTTTATGGCTTAGAAAAACAGCTTTTGAAATGAGGAATTGTAGTGTAGAGCCGGATTAGCTACTTGGAAAAGCAATTAATCGTTTAAGGAATGTCCACAGTTATAGCAAAATCCTGCGTCGTTACGATGATGATCGGCACTGCAATTAGGACAAACTTGTGTGTTATCGTGTATGGTTTTGTCTCTCGACATGAATTCGGCCGTGACCAGACCTGTTGGAACTGCAATGATACCGTAACCTAGAATCATGATGATGACTGAAACGAATTGACCGAAAGGAGTTTGTGGAGTGATGTCGCCAAAACCAACGGTAGTGAGGGTTACGATGGTCCAATAGATGCCCATCGGGATACTAGTAAAACCATTTTCAGGACCTTCAATCATGAACATTATGGTTCCTAGAATGATGCAGAGCACAATGACGTTGAACAAAAAGACGGCAATTTTAAGCTTAGCTTTTTTCAAGGCAACCACTAATTGATTTGAGGCACCAACAAAATGACCCAGTTTTAAAATCCTGAAAACACGTAGTAAACGTATGGCTCGAATGGAAAGCAAAAAGTGTAATCCTGGAAAAAGCAAATCGATATAAGCTGGCAAAGTCGCGAGCAGATCAATTAACCCATACGTGCTGAAAATATATTTGAGAGGTCGCTTAACGGCAATGATCCGGGCGATGTATTCCATCGTGAAAAAAATGGTGATGACCCATTCAATTATTTCAAGTTCCTTGCCATATTTGCTGTAAACCCCGGCCATACTTTCGAGCATAACCGCAACGATGCTGATGACAATGAGTACAAGAAGAAACAAATCGAAAAGTTTCCCGAAAGGAGTATCGGCTTCATAAATGATTTCGTGAAGCTTTTTTCTTATGTGTTCTTTTTTTGAAATTTCCAAAGCAAGTTTTTTATTATCAAATTTAGTAAAACTTAAAATGATATGATGCAATTGGTAACTTTAAAAACGAACTATTTTGTGGTGTTTGCTTTTTTTGAGATAACCTAAAATAATGTTTTTTGAATCTCGGTTGCTTGGAAGTGGCGTAATGATATTTTTGAGCACTTCTGTATTGCTGATCTGATAGTTCAAATCATAAAAGGCATAGCCCAGAAGCATTCCGTTTTCGAGGACAACTGCACTTTTTTCCTGTAGATTTCGACCCCTTTCAATGATGATCATGTTTTGATTCTGATAGTCGTTGTTTTCAAGAAAATCAGTTGCACGAATATTGTAGTCTTCGGCAGATTCCTTTTGGATACAAGCGCCGTTGCATTGTTGGATTTGATACGGAAAGCAATTCGTTTTTGGAGTATCAAGTCCATTTATTTTCTGACACAAATTGTATTTTTCGGTAATTTGAAATAATTTGTTTTGTGCTTCCTGATGCGTTGCGAATGACGCTATTTCTTTTTTGCGTAAATCAGATTTTTCTAGAGTCACGGCCAAATAACCGTTGTTGTCTATTTTAGAATACAACGACCATGGAAAAACCATCTTTCGAAGAGCTCTGTTGTAGATAGGTTTGTTGACTTTTATTTCTTCGGATTCTTTTAGTAGTGCAATCAGCTCACTACCCGTTTCTTCGAAAGAAACATCAAAAACTTCGGCTTGGATTTTTTTACATTTTCGAGCCGATCCGGTAAAATGCTGGTTGACTCTTTTCTTAATATTTCGACTTTTACCGATGTAGATAATATCGCCATTCTCTTTGTGGATGTAATAGATTCCAGTTGTAGAGGGCAGTTTCGAAACAATATCCAGCAGTTTTGGCTCCAGTTTTTTTTCGACTTCGGTCTTGATAAAGGTTTTTACGATTTCCTTTTCCAAGTCTTTATCCAAAAGCATCTTGAATAACTTTACCGTTGCCAATGCATCGCCAGAAGCTCGATGTCTGTCGGCCATTGGGATTCCGAGTGCACGAACCAATTTTCCTAAACTGTACGACGGCTGTTCTGGAATTAGTTTTTTAGCCAATTCAACAGTACAAAGGTTTTGCTTTTCAAAATTATACCCCAAACGAGAAAATTCGGTGCGAAGGATTCGGTAATCAAATTGAGCATTGTGGGCTACAATTATCGTGTCTTGGGTAATTTCTATAATGCGTTTCGCAACTTCATAGAATTTTGGAGCACTTTGCAACATCGCGTTATTGATGCCCGTCAATTTGACCACAAAAGGTTGTATGGGCTTTTCGGGATTTACCAAACTAATAAATTGATCGACAATCTCGTGTCCGTCGAATTTATAAATGGCAATTTCCGTGATTCCTTCTTCGTTGAATTGGCCTCCAGTGGTTTCTATGTCGAGTATGCTGTAAATATTCTTAAATTTAAAAGTTTACGGTTTAAGAGGTTTTTGCGAAGTCTTTTCTCTTTCTTCTTGTTTCTATTTTCTTCCTCCAAAGATACTACTTCCAATCCGAATCATTGTACTTCCACTGTCAATTGCAAGTTGATAATCTCCGGACATTCCCATTGAGAGAATTGAAAAGTTAGAATTTAGAATTGAGATTTTCTCAAAAATCGATTTTAAATGAAGGAATTCCTTTTTAATTTGGTTTTGGTTTTCAGTGAACGTTGCCATTCCCATCAAGCCTTTTATTTTAATGTTTTTTAGATTTTTAAATTTTTCAGAATTTAGTAAATCGTTCAATTCTGTTTCGTCCAATCCGAATTTTGTGTCTTCTTCGGCAATATGAATTTGTAAAAGACATTCAATAATTCTTTCGTTTTTTAAAGCCTGTTTATTAATTTCTTCCAATAATTTCAAGGAATCAACGCCGTGAATTAAATCAACAAACGGAGCAATAAGTTTAGCCTTTTTCGATTGCAAATGACCAATAAAATGCCACTGAATATCTTGTGGAAGTTGCTCATGTTTCTCAACTAATTCCTGAACATAATTTTCTCCAAAGATTCGCTGACCAGCTTCGTAAGCTTCCAACAAATCTGAAACAGGTTTTGTTTTTGAAACAGCAACAAGAGTTACATTTTCCGGAAGCGAAGATTTTATTTCGAGTAGGTTATTTTTTATTGACATTTTTTTTAAAATTATCGAATTATCGAATTATCGAATTATCGAATTATCGAATTATCGAATTATCGAATTATCGAATTATCGAATTATATTTCATAAACCACTAATCCACTTCTAAACTTCGGGTCAATGTAGGTGCTTTTTGGGGGCATAATCAAGTTGTTATCTGCTAATTCTTTTATTTCAGAAATATCGGTAGGGTAAAGCATAAATCCTAAGGCAAATTCACCTTCATCCACAACTTCTTTGATGGTGATAATGGATTGCTTTCCAGGAATGTAATCAATTCGTTCGTCGTTTCGTAAATCTTGGATGCCCAAAATTGGTTTCAAAACTTTCTCGTATAAAATCTGAGCATCCAAACGTTCTAAAACGGATGTGAAACTGTGTTCGTCCTTTAGGGTCAACGAATAAAATTCACCATCCAAATACATTCCAAATTCGAATTTTTTGGTCGGTTTCCAAAGCTCTTGTTCTTTGTTTTTGAGCCAAAAACTTTCGGATAATTTATTGAGAAATTCTTCTTTTGAATGTCCGTTTAAATCGTGTATGATTCGGTTGTATTCATAAATTTTTACGTTGCTTTCGGCAATCAAAAAACTCATGAAATAGTTCAGGTTTTCATTTCCGGAAACTTTGTCTTCTTCATATAATAATTCTGCAGAAGCCGAACGGTGATGTCCATCGGCAATATACAAATCGCCAATTTCGTTGAATTTTTCCTGAAGCCAAGCAATTTCATTTTCATCTTCAATTTTCCAAAGGATGTGCTTTTCTCTTTTGGTAGTTGAAAATTCGTAAAGCGAATCGGTTTGTTTTTTATCCGAAATCCAGTTAGTTAATTCTTGATTATCCGGATAGGTTACTAAAACGGGTTCGGTATTGAAACCAGTTTGATGTAGATAATCCTTGAAGAGTTCTACACGATATTGCAACGTATCTTCGTGTCTTTTGATGACATTATTTTGGTAATCTTCAATGGAAGTTCCAGCGATAATTCCGGTAAAAGTTTGGATTTTGGTTTGGATTTCGTAGATGAAAAAAACAGGTTTTTCTTCTTTTATCAAAACTACTTCTTCTTTAAAGTCGTTGTATTTCTGGGCAACCAATTTAAACCTTTTTTCAAGTCCTATTTTTTGCTGGTTGACATATGCCGGATTCAAAACGTGCAAAAACGAAAACGGATTAAAATCCAACTGCGAAGCCAATTCTGCTGGAGAATATTCGTCGTAAGAGCGCGAAGTTACCAAGCTGACTTTGTCGCGGGTTGGTCGGACTGCTTTGAAAGGGATTATTTTGCTCATTTTGGGCATTAGGCAATGGGCATTAGGCAAGAGTACGAAACTTTTGCCTAATGGTTTTTGCCTCTTTACTTAATTAAATTGTTTTGCTACTTTTTCAGCTTTTTTACTTTCGGAATAATCATAGAATCCTTCGCCAGATTTCACGCCTAATTTTCCGGCGCGAACCATATTCACTAAAAGTGGGCAAGGGGCATATTTTGGATTTTTGAAGCCTTCATACATCACGTTCAGAATTGCCAAACAAACGTCAAGACCAATAAAATCAGCCAATTGCAACGGTCCCATTGGATGTGCCATTCCTAATTTCATTACCGTATCGATTTCATAAACCCCTGCAACACCGTTGTATAACGTTTCGATAGATTCGTTAATCATCGGCATCAAAATTCTGTTGGCCACAAAACCTGGATAATCGTTCACTTCAACCGGAGTTTTGCCTAGTTTTTCAGACAAATCCATAATGGTTTTGGTCACTTCGTCAGAAGTATTATAACCGCGGATGATTTCGACCAATTTCATAATCGGCACCGGATTCATAAAGTGCATTCCAATAACACGTTCAGGATGAGCGACAACAGCCCCAATTTGCGTGATGGAAATCGATGAAGTATTGGTTGCCAAAATCGTGTTGTGTGAACAAGCTTCGTTTAATTGCTTGAAAATGTTCAGTTTCAATTCCACGTTTTCGGTTGCAGCTTCCACAACCAAATCAACACCAACAACGCCGTCTTTGATGTCGGTATAGGTGATGATATTGCTGATGGTTTTCATCTTATCGTCTTCAGTGATGGTTCCTTTTGTAACCATCCTGTCCAAATTTCCGGCGATTGTTGCCATTCCTTTGTCCAGCGATTTTTCTGAAACGTCGATTAATTTTACGGTGAATCCGCTTTGCGCGAACGTGTGGGCGATTCCGTTACCCATTGTTCCTGCTCCGATTACGGCTATGTTTTTCATTTTTATTTATTAAAAGATTTAAAAATTTTAGGATTGAAATGTTTGAAACATTAAGGGATTAAGTTCCGTTAAGTTTTTAGTTGTCTTGATTATTTTGGATATTAATATTGTTTATTTCTTTTCTGATTTCGGTAAGTAATTGTTCTTCTGAAGGCAGAATTAATTTGTATTGACTTGCTAGAATAGTTTGGTTTGTTTCTGGCAAGGAGAATTTTACGACTGCGTTATTTTTATCAGCACAAAGTAAAATTCCTATGGTTGGCTTTTCATGTTCGAGTTTTTCTATTCGGTCATAATAGTTGACATACATCTGTAATTGGCCTAAATCTTCGTGTGTTAATTTATGTGTTTTGATTTCGAAGATGATGGAACATTGCAGAATTCTATTGTAAAAAACCAAATCGATCAAAAAGTCATCACCATCAAGATGGATTCTTTTTTGTCGGGAAACAAAGGAGAATCCGTTGCCCAATTCCAAAAGAAAATCTTGTAAATGTGTGATTATCGCTTGCTCTAAATCTTTTTCATAATAAGCGGATTCGCGTCTTAATCCGAGAAATTCTAAAACCATTGGGTCTTTTATAATTTCCGATGGATTTGTGGGAAGTTTTTCATTTCGGGCAACTGCCAAAACACTTTCTTTATCATTACTCAATAATAAACGCTCAAATAATTGGCTGTTTATTTGTCGTTCCATTTGACGAACAGACCAATTATTTTTTACAGTTTCGGCAATATAATATTCTCTTTTGTGATCGTCATTTAGGCGAATCAGGATTTTGTAATGTGTCCAACTCAATTGCGAACGCAGCGAGTTCGCAATTGGAAAAGTTCTGTAAAATTGACGCATTAATTCTAATTGGCGGTAGGAAAAACCGCTTCCATACTCAGGTTGAAGTTGCTCTGAAAGGTATTTAATTAGATAATTCCCGTATTCGGCACGTTCTTTTCCTTGCTGTTCCTCGTTGAAAATACGTTCGCCAATATACCAATATAATAACGTTCTCTGAAAATCAACAGAACGAACTGCCGTTTCTCTCGCGTTTGCAATAAGATTTTTTATTTCGAGGAGAAGATTATTATTGGTTAGCATCAATTAGAAGATTACTTTTTAAAACAATCAATAATTTGATACGCAACTCGCAAAGCGTCCGTTCCATCTTCTAAAGTCACGATTGGTCTAGTATTATTGTTGATGGCATCGGCAAAAGTTTCCAATTCATCCAAGATGGCATTGTTATTTTCCACATCTGGATTGTCAAAATAAATTTGTTTTTTTACACCTTCAGCATTTTGCAAAATCATATCAAAATCGCCTGGGACTTCCGGAGCGTCTTTCATTTTTACGACTTCGCATTTCTTTTCAAGGAAATCTACAGAGATGTAAGCGTCTTTTTGAAAGAAGCGTGACTTACGCATATTTTTTAAGGAAATTCTGCTTGAAGTCAAATTCGCAACACATCCATTTTCGAACTCAATTCGAGCATTGGCAATATCTGGAGTGTCTGAAATTACAGAAACGCCACTTGCGTGAATATTTTTTACGGGAGATTTTACAACGCTCAAAATAGCATCGATATCGTGAATCATCAAGTCTAAAACAACAGGAACATCAGTTCCTCGAGGATTGAATTCTGCTAAACGATGTGTTTCAATAAACATCGGATTAATGATGTCATTTTTCACTGATTTGAAAGCAGGATTGAAACGTTCAACATGACCAACTTGACCTTTTACATTGTATTCTTTCGCTAAAGCGATGATTTCTTCGGCTTCTTCAACTGTATTTGAAATTGGCTTCTCAAGAAAAATATGTTTGCCCGATTTGATTGCGACTTTCGCACATTTATAGTGCGATAGCGTTGGAGTTACAATATCAACCACATCAACGGCATGAATCAGCTTGGCAATGGTATCGAATTTTGTGTAACCAAATTCCTTGGCTACTTTTTCGGCATTTTCCTGATTAGGGTCGTAAAAGCCTACCAATTCGTACTTTTCGGATTGTTGTAATAATCGCAAATGAATTTTTCCTAAGTGACCGGCACCTAATACTCCAACTTTTAGCATATAAATGTATTTTGAACAAAAATAGTATTAATTGTTTAAAGTCGAAAGTCTTAAAGTGATAAAGTCGAAAGTCAAAAGTAGAATATCAAATATATTAGAAGTATTGTTGAAACTTTCGACTTTCGGCCTTAGACTTTTGACCTAACTTTTCCTATTTTTACCAAAATTTATTACTCCAAATTTTGAAAGATACCGCCAAACATCAAGGACTTCGCAATCAACTGGTAACCGTTTTAGAACAGAAGGGAATTACCGATAAAAATGTATTGGAAGCGATAAAAAAAATTCCGAGACACTTGTTTTTGAATTCCAGTTTTGAGGATTATGCCTATCAGGATAAGGCTTTTCCAATTGGTGCGGGCCAAACTATTTCGCAACCTTACACAGTTGCTTTCCAGTCACAGTTGTTAGAAGTTCAAAAAGACCATAAAGTTCTAGAAATCGGAACAGGATCTGGCTATCAGACGGCTGTTTTGTGCATGATGGGGGCTAAAGTGTATAGCGTAGAAAGACAAAATGAATTGTTTAAAACGACTTCTTTATTGCTACCGAAATTAGGAATCAGACCCAAACATTTGTCTTTTGGAGATGGCTATAAAGGTCTTGAAAATTATGCTCCTTTTGATAGTATAATTGTAACGGCGGGAGCACCAATTATTCCAAAGCCTTTGATGGCACAGCTAAAAGTTGGGGGAAGGCTGGTAATTCCTTTAGGAGAAGAACACCAGATTATGACGATGCTCATTCGCAAGAATGAAACACAATTTGAAAAGCATGAATTTGGAGAATTTCGATTTGTGCCTTTGTTGGAAAATAAAAACTAAACCCTTTTTTCGACTTCTATAATTTCCAAATCCTTGATGGCATCACCATCAATAACAAAACGAAGCATAGTTCGAACGTTGTGAAAACCACTTTTTCCAACTGCTCCCGGATTCATGTGCAAGAGATTTAATTTCTTGTCGAACATTACTTTTAGAATATGCGAATGCCCACAAATAAATAGTTTTGGGGGATTTGAAGTGATTTCGCTTCGAATCGCTTGATTGTACTTTCCTGGGTAGCCTCCAATATGTGTAATCCAAACATCAACACCCTCGCACATAAAACGATTGTTCAATGGAAATTCCATTCGAGCCTTATCATCGTCGATGTTGCCATAAACAGCACGAAGCGGTTTTAGTTGTTTGATGGTGTCTGTAACAATTAAATCGCCAATATCGCCAGCATGCCAAACTTCATCCGCTAGGTCGACGTATTTTAGAATAGTATCATCAATGTGGCTGTGGGTATCAGAAAGAAGGAGTATTTTCTTCAATTTTTTTTGTTTTTTAAGTACTTGAAAATTAGTAGATTTTTAGAATCATGAAAAATTAAAGTTCAAATATTTTATTTGTGGTTCAATTATTGCAAAAATTATGTTAACTTTAAGATTCAAATATATTTTAATGATCCCCCCTAAATAAATTATATGAGAAAAACCATTATGTGCCTTTTTTTTATATTCCATTTTAGTAGTTCATATTCTCAAAATTATACAGCTCAGGAAATTGACAGCATTTTAACTAATGAGAATGTAAAGCTAAATACAAATGCCAAATATAATGAAGCTATTTTATTCAATGAAGAAATGATCAAAGAGTCCGAGAAAATAGGATATTCAAAAGGAATTGCCAAAGGTAATTATTATCTCGGAAGTCTCTTCTCTACACTTGGATCATACAAGGAAAGTTTTAGGTATTTGGATCTAGCAAAAAAAATGGCTAGAGAACAGTCTGATGATTATTTAGAAGCATCAATACTTTTGGAATATGCCAAAAATTATCAGGAATTGGGCTTGTATAAAGAAGCAGTCAAATTATCGAAAAAAACAGAAAATATAGGGCATTCTATAAAGAAGCAATATGATAGAGAGACCATTTTATTGTACAGCTACAGTGCTTTAATGTCTAATTATTACGCACAAAATAAGGCTGATTCGGCCTATTATTATTTGCTCAAATCATATAAAACCGAAATGTCGGCCTATAATCTATCGGCTTTGGCCTATCATCATCTGAATTATACAAAAAACAGTGATTCTACAGAATATTATTTGAATGCGACGCAAAAAGTTTTAAATCATCAATCAGATTTAATTTTTGAAAAAGCAATCCTCGAAAACCTTTGGGGCGATTTCTATCTAACTGAAAAAAAATACAAAGAAGCCCTGGATCATTATTTAGCATCTATACCCTTTGCGGTAAAGTCTCAAGCCACAACAGAAATAGCCAATTCCTATAAAGGTATTTCAAGCGCCTATGAGCGACTTGGTAAGAGTAATGAGTCAAAAGAGTTTTTAGTAAAATACTATAACTATAAAGATAGTTTGGCCAACAATAAAAAACACATAATTGATGCATCCCTGCAAATGGTGATAGAAGAAAGAGACGAAGCGATAAAAACGTCAAGACGACACATGATCATAGGCATATCCATCATTTTTGTAATTGTATGTGGTGTGGTATATGTGTTAGTGAAAAAGCAAATCAGGCAAAAACAAGATTTCGATGAAAAATTGATGAATGAGCATAGGCGATTAAAAAATACTGAGACAGAAACCAATGAACTCAAACAGCTTGTAAATCCCGCATTTAATGAAGTAGTGCAGTTGGCAAAAAGTAATAGCCCAGAGTTTCCAATACGGTTTAAACAAGTTTATCCAGAATTTTGTAAAAGATTACTCGAGATAAACCCCGATCTTCAAACGTCCGATTTAAGATTCTGTGCCTTGATCAGCTTGAATTTCTCTACCAAAGATATAGCGGAATATACATTCGTGTCACCTCGATCGGTACAGTCAAAAAAGTACAGACTAAGAAAAAAATTAAAACTCGATTCAGAGGCAGATATTTACCTATTTATGAGTAATTTGATGACGGGAATAATGAGTTGAGCCTAGCTAAGCTCAAATCAAATAACGAATGCTAAATCTTTCCTAATTCGATTTCTTTTGTTATAGTTGCAAATAAAAAATGCATATTAATAAAGTATCTTTGCATTTGAAAAATCCAGAAGCCAGAAAAGAGTGGAAGTCAAAAATTTTCATCAGTACATCCATTTTCTAGCTTGCTCTTCTAACTTTTAAGAATGCGCTACTTCATCAAATTTTCATACAAAGGAACAAATTACCACGGTTGGCAATATCAGCCCAATGCAGTTTCTGTACAGGAAACCTTGACAAAAGCACTCTGCGTAGTTCTTAATTCCGAACTCGAAATCATGGGTGCCGGACGAACAGATACAGGCGTTCACGCCAGAGAAATGTTCGCGCATTTTGACTTTGAAAAGGAAATAGAAGCCCAAACACTAATCCATAAACTCAATTCTTTTTTACCAAAAGACATTGCCGTTTCAGATATAATTCCAGTTCATGAAGATGCCCATGCTCGTTTCGATGCAACCAAACGGACATACGAATACCACATCAATACCGCCAAAAATGTTTTCTTGGAAGAATTAAGCTGGTACTATCACCAAAGGTTGGATGTAAATCTAATGAACGAAGCAGCAAAGATTTTATTGAACCACATCGATTTTCAGTGTTTCTCAAAAGTCCATACCGACGTCAATACCTTCAATTGCAAAATCACCGAAGCCTATTGGAAGGAAGTAAACAATCAACTGATCTTTACTATTTCAGCCGATAGATTCCTGCGCAACATGGTCAGAGCAATCGTAGGGACGTTAGTATATGTTGGCTTGGGCAAAATCACACTTGAAGATTTCAACACAATCATAGAAAGTAAAGACCGAGGCAAGGCAGGTTTTTCAGTTCCTGCACACGGTTTATATTTAACCGAAGTAAAATACGATTATATATAGAGTTGAGTTTTGGAGAAATCTAAAATCTAAACTCTAAATTCTAAAATAACAAATGAAAGCAAAAGCATTCGATACAAAAGTATTCAAGAGGATAATGGTCTATACCAAGCCCTACAAATGGCGCTTCAACGGTGTCATCATTTGGGCAATAACCCTCTCAATATTTGCCGCACTACGTCCTTATTTGCTAAAGCAAACGGTCGATGGATACATCCAAACCGAAGACGAAAAAGGCCTCCTTTATTATATAATCCTCATGGGGATAGTGCTTCTTTTGGAGGTCATTTCACAATTTTATTTCGTCTATTGGGCCAATTGGCTCGGTCAGGACATTGTGCGCGACATCCGAACAAAACTCTTCAAGCACATGCTGAGTTTCCGTATGAAATACTTTGATAATGCACCTGTGGGGCAATTGGTCACGCGTTCGGTATCAGATATCGAAGCAATCGCAAGAATCTTCAGCCAAGGACTATTCATGATCATCAGCGATTTGATGAAGATGCTCGTTGTCTTGATTTTTATGTTTTATATGAACTGGAGCCTCACCTGGATTGTAATCGTAGCCATGCCAATTTTAGTCATCGCCACAAGAGTGTTCCAAAAGAAAATGCAGGTCGCTTTCGAGGAAGTCCGAACACAAATTTCCAATCTAAACACTTTCGTGCAAGAACGTGTTACGGGTATGAAAATCGTCCAGCTTTTCAACCGTGAAGACATCGAAGCCGAAAAATTCAGCGAAATCAACGCAAAACACAACAAGGCCTGGATCAAGACCGTTTGGTACAACTCCATTTTCTTTCCAATTGCCGATATCATTTCCTCATTTACATTGGCTACGGTCGTTTGGTACGGCGGAACGCAGATTCTCGGAGGCAATACCACCACTACTTTCGGGGATTTGTTTTCCTATACCATGTTCATAGGGATGCTCTTCAATCCGCTGCGTCAAATTGCCGATAAGTTCAACGAGATGCAAATGGGGATGATCGCCGCCAACCGTGTTTTTGATATCCTCGATACACAGGATCAAATCCAAGACAAAGGAAGTTTGGTCGCGCCAAATTTTAAAGGAGAAATCGAATTCAAGGACGTTCATTTTGGGTATATCGAAAATGAAGAGGTCATTAAGGGAATTAATCTAAAAGTAAAAGAAAGCGAAACAATCGCAATCGTCGGAGCCACGGGAGCCGGAAAATCTACAATTATTAATCTTTTGAATCGTTTCTACGAAATCAACAAAGGCGTCATTTGCATCGATGGCGAAAACATCAACAGCTACACATTGGAATCTTTAAGAGAACAGATAGCCGTGGTTTTGCAGGACGTTTTCCTTTTTGCCGATACCATCTACAACAACATCACCCTAAACAACCCAAAAATTTCGCGAGAGGATGTCATCACAGCTTCCAAAAAAATAGGCGTCCACAATTTTATAATGAGTTTGCCAAATGGTTATGATTATAATGTAAAGGAACGCGGCGTGATGCTTTC
The DNA here is from genome assembly GCF_049060005.1 of Flavobacterium sp. PLA-1-15. NCBI lineage: Bacteria > Pseudomonadati > Bacteroidota > Flavobacteriia > Flavobacteriales > Flavobacteriaceae > Flavobacterium > Flavobacterium sp. PLA-1-15. The sequence continues at coordinate 147,067 of NZ_JBMGQS010000004.1, forward strand.
TTCCGGTCAACGCCAATTGATTGCTTTTTTACGGGCTTATGTCAGCAATCCGAGCATCCTCATTCTGGATGAAGCCACTTCGTCAATCGATACCTATTCAGAAGAATTGATCCAAAGAGCAACCGAAACCATCACAAAAGGAAGGACTTCTATTGTAATCGCCCACCGATTGGCCACAATCGTAAACGCCGACAAGATTATCGTCATGGACAAAGGCCTGATTGTAGAACAAGGAAGTCATTTCGAGCTCTTGCAAAACGATAATGGTTTCTACAAGCGTCTATACGATTCACAATTTGCAGTAGAAAAGGCAGAATAAGTCAAGCTAACTAAAATTAAAAATGCCTTTACTGAAACTGAAACATCGTTACTGGAACAAAATCCCGAATAGTAGAACTCAAATGCCGTTACAGGAACTAAAATCCTGAATAGTAGAACTAAAATATCGTTACTGGAACTAAAATCCTGAATAGTAGAACTAAAATATCGTTACTGGAACTAAAATCCCGAATAGTAGAACTAAAATATCGTTACTGGAACTAAAATCCCGAATAGTAGAACTAAAATGTCGTTACTGGAACTAAAATCCCGAATAGTAGAACTAAAATATCGTTACTGGAACTAAAATCCTGAATAGTAGAACTAAAATATCGTTACTGAAACTAAAATCCCGAATAGTAGAACTAAAATGTCGTTACTGGAACTAAAATCCCGAATAGTAGAACTCAAATGCCATTACTGGAACTAAAATCCCGAATAGTAGAACTAAAATATCGTTACTGGAACTAAAATCCCGAATAGTAGAACTCAAATGTCGTTACTGGAACTCAAATGCCGTTACTGGAACTAAAATTCCGTTACCAGAACTAAAATTCTAAACAGAAGAACTCCAATGAGGTTATTCCTGCCAAAAGCCAAAAATGAGGTTTCATAACCCATTTAGTGCTAAAAAAAATAAACAACATTCAAGTTTTCTTAAAAGAGAATAAATGCTTATTTTCGCAACTGAAAATTCATTTAGAAATTATTAGAATAAAATGAGCTTCGGCAAATTTTATTTTTACAAAAATCAAATAAAATACAAAAAATGAAATACGATATTATTGTTTTAGGAAGTGGTCCTGGTGGATATGTAACCGCAATCCGTGCATCACAATTAGGATTTAAAACGGCCATCATCGAAAAAGAAAACCTTGGCGGAATTTGTCTAAACTGGGGATGTATCCCAACAAAAGCCTTGCTAAAATCAGCTCAGGTTTTTGATTACCTAAAACATGCTTCTGATTATGGTTTGACGGTTTCAGAATTTGATAAAGATTTTAGCGCTGTAATCCAACGTTCCAGAGGTGTTGCTGATGGAATGAGCAAAGGAATTCAGTTCTTGATGAAGAAAAATAAAATCGACGTTCTAGAAGGTGCCGGAAAAGTAAAAGCCGGAAAGAAAGTTGATGTTACCGATAAAGACGGAAAAACAACAGAGTATTCTGCCGATCATATCATCATCGCTACAGGAGCTCGCTCTCGCGAATTGCCAAACTTGCCACAAGATGGTAAAAAAGTAATCGGTTACCGTCAAGCAATGACCTTGCCTGAGCAACCAAAATCCATGATTGTAGTAGGCTCTGGAGCTATCGGAGTAGAGTTTGCTCACTTCTATAACTCAATGGGAACCGATGTAACAATCGTAGAATTCATGCCAAACATTGTTCCAGTTGAAGACGAAGACATCTCTAAACAAATGGAGCGTTCTATGAAGAAAGCAGGTGTAAAAATCATGACCAGCGCTTCAGTAGAAAAAGTAGATACTTCTGGAAATGGAGTAAAAGCAACAGTAAAAACAGCAAAAGGAGAAGAAATCCTAGAAGCGGATATCTTGCTTTCTGCTGTTGGAATCAAATCAAACATCGAAAACATAGGTCTAGAGGAAGTTGGTATTGCTACCGATAGAGATAAGATTTTAGTAAACGCGTTCTACCAAACAAACGTTCCGGGATATTATGCCATTGGAGATGTAGTTCCAGGTCCAGCTTTGGCTCACGTAGCTTCTGCAGAAGGAATCACTTGCGTAGAAAAAATCGCTGGCCTTCACGTAGATGCTATTGATTATGGAAACATTCCTGGATGTACATACGCAACTCCAGAAATCGCTTCTGTAGGTTTGACTGAAAAAGCGGCTAAGGAAAAAGGATACGAATTGAAAATTGGTAAATTCCCATTCTCAGCTTCAGGAAAAGCAAGTGCTGCCGGAACTAAAGACGGTTTCGTAAAAGTAATCTTCGATGCCAAATACGGCGAATGGTTAGGTTGCCACATGATTGGTGCTGGAGTTACAGATATGATTGCTGAAGCGGTTGTAGCCCGTAAATTAGAAACTACAGGACACGAAATCATCAAATCTATCCACCCGCATCCAACAATGAGCGAAGCCATCATGGAAGCTGCCGCTGATGCTTATGGAGAAGTGATTCACTTGTAAGAAATTCAAATTTTTTAGATATTATTAAATCCGCTGAAAGGCGGATTTTTTTTGTTTCATTTAAGAATGAAAATCATAATTTAAAACCGAAGTTTTTAAGATGAAAATGTTAATAACTTACGGACTAAAGCAGGCATTTATAAGCGATTATCACTTGCGTTTTCTTATATTTGTTCGTTAAACAAAAAATCATTCAGAATAATATATAATATGAGCGAAGAAGTTAATAAACACAATTATTCAGCAGATAGTATTCAGGCATTAGAGGGGATGGAGCACGTAAGAATGCGTCCGTCGATGTATATTGGAGATGTAGGTGTTAGAGGTCTTCATCACTTGGTTTACGAAGTGGTAGACAACTCTATCGATGAGGCAATGGGAGGTCATTGCGACACAATTGGCGTTTGGATTAATGAAGACGGATCTGTGACGGTTGAAGACAACGGTCGTGGTATTCCAGTCGATATGCATAAAAAAGAAGGCGTTTCTGCACTTGAGGTTGTAATGACCAAGATTGGAGCAGGAGGTAAGTTTGATAAAGATTCATACAAAGTTTCTGGAGGTTTGCACGGTGTGGGTGTTTCAGTTGTAAATGCCTTGTCAAACCACATGAAATCTACCGTTTTCCGTGAAGGAAAAATTTACGAGCAGGAATACGAGAGAGGAAAAGCAATGTATCCTGTAAAACAAGTTGGTGAAACTGAAAAAAGAGGAACCAGACAAACGTTTTATCCAGATGATACAATCTTTACGCAAACAACAGAGTTTTCATATGATACTTTGTCGGCCCGTATGCGCGAGCTTTCCTATTTGAACAAAGGAATCACCATTACTTTTACAGATAAGAGAGAAGTTGATAAAGATGGAAATTTCCTATCTGAAGTTTTCCATTCTGATGAAGGTTTAAAGGAATACATCCGCTACTTGGATGGAAACCGTGAGCCAATCATCGCGCATGTTATTTCAATGGATAATGATAAAGGAGAAATTCCTGTTGAGGTTGCCTTGATTTACAATACAAGTTATACAGAGAATATTTTTTCATATGTAAACAATATCAACACACACGAAGGAGGAACGCATTTGCAAGGTTTTAGAAGTGGTCTTACAAGAACACTTAAAAAATATGCCGATGCTTCTGGAATGTTGGATAAGTTGAAATTTGAAATTGCTGGAGATGATTTCCGTGAAGGATTGACAGCAATTATTTCAGTTAAGGTTGCTGAGCCTCAATTTGAAGGTCAAACCAAAACCAAATTAGGAAACAGAGAGGTTGTTTCGCCAGTTAGCCAGGCAGTAGCCGAAATGCTGGAGAATTATTTGGAAGAAAATCCAAATGATGCCCGTATCATCATACAAAAAGTAATCCTTGCGGCTCAAGCACGTCATGCTGCTAAAAAAGCACGTGAAATGGTGCAGCGTAAAACCGTAATGGGTGGAGGCGGATTGCCAGGAAAACTTTCTGATTGTTCAGAGCAGGATCCGGCAAAATGTGAGGTGTATCTTGTCGAGGGAGATTCGGCTGGTGGAACTGCAAAGCAAGGACGTGATAGAAATTTTCAAGCAATTTTGCCGTTAAGAGGTAAGATTTTGAATGTTGAAAAGGCGATGCACCACAAGGTTTTTGAAAACGAAGAGATTCGAAATATTTTTACGGCTTTAGGTGTAACAATTGGTACCGCTGAAGATAGTAAAGCCTTGAATCTTGAAAAATTAAGATACCACAAGGTGATCATCATGTGTGATGCCGACGTCGATGGTAGTCACATTGCTACCTTGATTCTTACTTTCTTTTTCCGTTTTATGCGTGAATTAATCGAAGATGGACACGTTTATATTGCTGCTCCGCCATTATATTTGGTGAAAAAAGGAAACAAAAAAGAATACGCTTGGAATGATATTCAACGTGATCAGGCAAATGAGAGAATGGGTGGAAGTGCCGCAATCCAGCGTTATAAAGGTCTTGGAGAGATGAATGCAGAGCAATTGTGGGAAACTACAATGGATCCAAATTTCAGAACACTACGTCAAGTGACCATTGACAGTCTTGCTGAAGCCGATAGAATCTTCTCTATGTTGATGGGTGATGAGGTGCCGCCAAGAAGAGAGTTTATTGAGAAGAATGCTGTTTACGCTAATATTGATGCGTAAATCGGTCTTAAAAGGAATCGTGCTTTTCGTTTTTTGCGTTACCAATGCAAAAGCACAATCTATACCAGTTGAAGAAATTTCTTCTCTAATAAAAGATGCGATTTTTTTTACTGACAAATATGTTACACCCGCCACGGATGCCGCGGTTTACCAAGCGGCATCAGGATGGGTGAATACTCCTAAAAAAGCCAAACTTTGGGATTTTACCCTTGGTTTGCACGGAAATATTTTCTTCGTTCCGCAATCTGATAGAAGTTTTAGGCTTTCCAATAATGATCTATCTTTTTTTAAAATAAATAAAGAAGGTGTTGAAAGTGCCTTAACACCTTCAACTTTAGGAAGCGATGAGTATGTAGAATTAATTGGAGAACTCAACGGAAGCCAAGTCTCCTTAAGAACACCTGAAGGAATTGATCGGGAAGTCGTTTTTTATCCCTACTTACAAGGTTCTCTAGGTTTGTTGTATGGAACGGAATTTATTGGTAAATTTTCACCAATGATCAAGTTGAAAAATGTGGATTATCAGGTTTATGGTTTGGGTTTAAAGCATAACTTGAGTCAATATTTTTCAAGTCTTGAAAAAAGAAAACTACATCTTTCAGTATTACTAGCTTATTCTAAAGAAGATCTCACAGTAAATTTTTTAGATGTACAAACATCTTATGGTAATCTTGGTCTAAATGCTTTAAACAGTTTAATCGATACCTGGCAATTTCAAGTAAACGCATCAAAAGAGTTTAATAAATTCGAACTTTCCGCAGGCTTTATAATGAATACAAGTGATTTTGAATACAAAGTAAATGGACCAAAAGGAGAAATCGAAAAGATCACTCCTCTGCAGGATGTTCTAAATGGACAATTGAAATCGATTGCTAGAACAAAATTCAATGCAATTGGAGAAGTTTCTGGCAGGTATCAATTTAACCATTTTTATATACAACAAACGCTTGCTTTTGGTAAATTTGTAAACTCAAATACCGCATTACAATACGAATTCTAATTATTAAATATAAAAACAACATAATATGAAAGTTACAATAGTTGGTGCTGGAAACGTTGGAGCATCGTGTGCAGACATCATTTCTTACAGAGGAATCGCAAGTGAAGTAGTTTTATTGGATATCAAAGAAGGTTTTGCCGAAGGTAAAGCTATGGATATCATGCAATGTGCTACTAATACTGGATTTAATACGCAACTTACGGGAGTTACTAATGATTATACTAAAACGGCTAACAGTGATGTAGTGGTGATTACTTCTGGAATTCCTAGAAAACCAGGAATGACACGTGAGGAATTAATCGGAATCAATGCCGGAATTGTAAAATCGGTTGTAGATAATGTTTTGGCTCACTCACCAAATACAATTGTTGTGGTAGTTTCAAACCCAATGGATACAATGACCTATTTGGCTTTGAAATCTACAGGATTGCCAAAAAATAGAATTATTGGAATGGGTGGCGCTTTAGATAGCTCACGTTTCAGATATTATTTGTCTAAAGCTTTGAACAAGCCTGCAAATGATGTTTCTGCAATGGTAATTGGAGGTCACGGAGATACGACTATGATTCCTTTGACAAGATTGGCTTCTTATAATGGAATCCCAGTTTCGGAATTCTTAACTCAAGAGCAATTGGATAAAGTTGCTGCAGATACTATGGTTGGTGGTGCTACATTAACAGGATTGTTAGGTACTTCAGCTTGGTATGCACCAGGAGCATCTGTTGCTTACTTGGTAGATAGTATCTTGAACAATCAACGAAAAATGATTGCTTGTTCTGTTTTCTTAGAAGGTGAATACGGTCAAGAAGATATCTGTATCGGGGTTCCTTGTATTATTGGTAAGAACGGTATTGAGGAAATTGTTGATATTACTTTGAATGATGCTGAGAAAGCTTTATTTGCAAAAAGTGCCGATGCAGTTCGCAACATGAATGCAGATTTGAAATCTGTTTTAGCGTAAGCTTTTACACAAAATACAAAAAAGACTGCAAACTTGCAGTCTTTTTTTTGAGATTAATCGATAAATAAATTGGTTAATCTTTTTGTAAATTATATATTTGCTCGTTTCAAAAAAAGGGAAATATTCGTAGTTGTCGTCTTTGTAGTTTAAAGGCGTTGATTTATTTATTTTTTAACAATTAAAACATTAAAACACATTCAAAATTAATTAATTATTAGTAATAATGCAGAATAGAGGACTCGTTAAATTTTTTGCAATTTTATTTGCATTGGTAAGTATTTACCAACTTACTTTCACATTTGTCGCAAGTAGCGTTGAAAGCAAAGCAAAAGCTTTTGCAAAAGGTAATTCAGAGCAAGAGTTAAAATACCTTGACTCAATTGGTAAGGAAAAGGTTTTTATGTCTTTTACATATAATGATGTAAAGGATAAAAAAATCAACAAAGGTTTGGACTTAGAAGGAGGAATAAATGTTGTTCTTCAAATATCTGTGAAAGATGTTTTGAAAGGATTGGCAAACAATTCTAAAGATCCAGTTTTCAACCAAGCTTTAGATAATGCTACCAAAAACCTTCAAGGAAATCAAACTTATATTGATGCCTTTTTTATTGCATTTAAAGAGGCTTCTGCAGGAAAAACAAAATTAGCTTCTCCTGAAATCTTTGCTAATAAAAATATGCAAGGAACAGATGGTGTCAACTTTAAAATGACAGATGCTGAAGCTGAAAAAGTAATCAGAAAAAAAGTTGATGAGTCTGTAAACAGTGCCTTCTTGGTATTGAGAAAACGTATTGATAAATTTGGAGTTACACAGCCAAACATCCAAAAATTAGGTGAAACAGGAAGAATCCTTGTTGAACTTCCAGGTGCTAAGGATGTTGACCGTATTAAAAAGTTATTATCAAGTACTGCTCAATTAGAGTTTTGGGAAACCTATAAAATTGAAGAAATTGGTGGATTCTTAGGAGCCGCTAACGAAGCATTGAAAAAAACAGAAGTTGCTGTTAAAGAAACTGCTGTTGCAAAGAAAGATTCTCTAAGCTCATTATTGACTGATGATGCAGCTGATTCTACTGCTGTAAAAGGAAACAATCCTTTGTTCGACAAAATTATCGGACAAGGCGGAGGACCAGTTTTAGCTGTTTTCTCTTCTAAAGATACTGCCGCTGTTTCTGGTTATTTGAACAGACAAGACATCAGAAACCTTTTGCAAGGTGATCAAAGATTTGCAAAATTTGTTTGGGGAAAACCAACAACTATTAAAGATGATAAAGGTAAAGAAATCGAAACTTTTGATTTATATGCTTTAAAAGGAAATAGAAACAACGTAGCTCCAATGAGCGGTGGAGTAGTTACAGAAGCTAGAGACGAGTTTGACCAAATGGGTAAACCTTGCGTTTCTATGCAAATGAATGGTGCTGGAGCAAAAACTTGGGAAGAATTAACAGGAAAAGCGTATAGCCAAAGAAGTTTTATTGCAATCGTTCTTGATGATGTAGTTTATTCTGCACCAGGTGTAACAACTGGACCAATTGCAGGTGGAAATTCTCAAATTTCTGGAGCGTTTACAGTAGCAGAAACAAAAGATTTAGCAAACGTATTGAAAGCAGGTAAATTACCAGCAGCGGCAGATATTATTCAATCAGAAGTAGTAGGACCATCTTTGGGTCAGGAAGCTATTGATGCAGGTATCAACTCATCATTATTCGGATTATTGATCGTTTCTATCTGGATGATTTTCTATTATGGTAGAGCAGGTGTTTATGCTAATATCGCTTTGGCAGTGAACCTTTTGTTCATGTTTGGTATCATGGCAAGTTTCGGATTTGTATTGACACTTCCAGGTATTGCAGGTATCGTTTTGACAATGGGTACTGCGGTTGACTCGAACATCCTTTTCTACGAAAGAGGAAAAGAAGAATTGAGAAACGGTAAAACTTTAGAAGAAGCAATTAAATCGGCATTTAGCTGGACTGGAGCAATGCGTCCAATCTTTGATGCAAACGTAACGCACATTTTGACGGGTATTGTATTGTACATTTTTGGTACAGGACCAATCCAAGGTTTTGCATTGACATTATTAATTGGTATCGTAACATCTTTGTTTACTTCAATCTTCATTACAAGAATCCTTTTGGATAGAAGTGTTGCTAAAGGAAATAAAATCCAATTCTCAACAAACATTACTAAAAACTGGTTTACAAACTTCCACTTTGATTTCTTAGGTGTGAAAAAATATACTTATGCTTTTTCAGCGGTAATCGTTATTGTAAGTATCTTCTCATTGGCTACACACGGTTTGAATCCTGGTGTTGACTTTGTAGGAGGAAGAACTTTCCAAGTACGTTTTGAAGATAAAGTGAGCCCAGAAGTTGTTAAAGAAGAATTGACAGCAATATTCGGTGAGCAAGTAGAAGCAAAAGTTTTTGGTAAGGATAATCAATTAAAGATTACAACTAAATATAAAGTTGAAGTAGCGGGTACAGAAGCAGATGCTGAAGTAAACCAACTATTGTTCAAAGGTCTTTCTAAACATTATAGCAAAGACATGAATTATGATAAATTCGTAAATTCTTATGATGGTAAAAACCTAGGAGTTGTTCAGGCTTCTAAAGTAGGACCAACAATGGCAGAGGATATGAAAACCAATTCATACTATGCAGTTCTTGGAGCTATGGCTATCGTATTTGTTTACTTGACAGTGAGTTTCCGTAAATGGCAGTACAGCTTAGGTGCAATTGCATCTGTAGCACACGACGTTATTTTCGTATTAGGATTATATTCATTGACTTGGAAATACATGCCTTTCAGTATGGAAATCGACCAGCATTTCATTGCGGCAATCCTTACCGTTATTGGATACTCGATGAACGATACCGTAATTGTATTTGACAGGGTTCGTGAGTACCTTGCAGGGAATGTAAAAGGTAGTTTCAACGACATCGTAAACAAATCGGTAAACTCTACTTTGTCTAGAACAATCAATACTTCATTGACGATGATCTTGGTATTATTGATTATGTTCATCTTCGGTGGAGACACAATGAGAGGATTTATCTTCGCAATGTTAATCGGTATGATTGTAGGTACATATTCATCTTGGTTCGTTGCAACTCCGGTATTGTGTGATACAATTCCAGATGCTGAGCACAAGCGTATTGAAAACCTGCACAACGCAGATGCTACTAAAGAAGATGTTGCTTAATTTTTAAAAGCATCCTAATAATGAAAAAGGCTGTCTCTATTTGAGGCAGCCTTTTTTTATTATTCAAAATGGAAAGATAAATATATCTTCAATCTAATTGAGATCATGTATTTGGTTTTAATCAATGAAAATATATAAGACAAGATAGGTAACAATAATACATGATCAAATTTGAATAGCCAATGATTTTAATCGATGGATCTAGTATTTAGTTTTAATCAATGAAAGCAGATAAGACAAAATAGTGCGACAATAAATACATCATCAAAATTTTAATTGCCATTGTTTAATCAATGAAACAAAAAAATCCCGATTACAAAGCTGTAATCGGGATTTTATATGATAAGTAAATCGGTTTACTTGTTATTCTCAATAATATAATCCAAAACTTTTCGCATCAAATGAACTCTGTCTTTTCCACCAACATTGTGCTTGTGCATTGGATAAGGAAAGAAATCAATCTGTTTTTCCGATTCGATGAATTTTTTGACCAAGGCAAAATTCTGTTGCATCACCACCACATCATCACTTGTTCCATGAATCAAAAGCAATTTTCCTTTTAGATTTTTTACGAAATTCAAAGTATTTGCTTCATCATAACCTTTTTGATTTTCCGCGGGAGTATCCATATAGCGTTCGCCATACATCACTTCATAATATTTCCAATCTGTCACCGGTCCACCGGCAACTCCTACTTTAAACGTATCTGGTTTTTTCAACATCAATGAAGTGGTCATAAAACCGCCATAGCTCCAACCGTGAACTGCCAAACGATTTCCATCCACATACGGAAGCGATTTCAAGTATTCAACACCTTTCATTTGGTCTTCAATTTCATGCTCGCCTAATTTTCCGTGAATTACATTTTCAAAATCCAAACCTCGGTTTTCAGAACCTCTGTTATCAACCGTAAACACTAGATAACCTTGTTCGGCCATCCAATACATCCAAAGATTGGCTCCATCCAAATATGAATTTGTAATCATTTGTGCATGTGGACCACCATATACATAAACCATCACTGGATATTTTTTCGATGGATCGAAATTACTTGGTTTGATCAATCGTGTGTACAAATCAGTCGTTCCGTCGCCCGCTTTGATTGTTTTGATTTCAGCAGTTCCCATTTGGTAATCGGCATATTTGTTTTTGCTCTCGACCAAAGGAGTAACCTTTAAATTTTTATCTAAAAGCAAAGATTTTGAAGGTGTGCTATGATTGGAGAATTCATCAAAAAACCAATTCCCATCGGTATTAACAGAGAAATTATGAACACCTTCGTCTTTGGTTAATAAAGTTTGTTTTCCTTTTAAATCAACTTTGTAAGCCAACATATTTGTTGGATTGGCTCCTGTGGCAGAAAAATAAATTTCTGTTCCAGCCGGATTTGCTCCCAAAATTCCAGTTGCTACAAATTTATTATTAGTCAATTGTTTGATTAGTTTTCCTTCGATTGAATAATAGTACAAGTTTTGAAAGCCATCTTTTTCGCTGAACCATACAAAATTATTCGATTTATTGCTTGGGAAAAAGGCAGGATGTTCCGGCTCCACCCATTTTGGATTTTTTTCGTTCAATAGTGTTCTTACGAAAGCTCCTGTATTTGCATCATATAAATGAAGCGACATATTATTTTGTCCGCGGTTAACTTCGGCAATCAAGACGAATTTTTCATCAGGTGTCCAAGATAAATTCGTCAGATAATCTTCACTGCTTCCTTTTGGAGTGATAAAAACGGTTTTGGCTGTAGCCAAATTATAGATTCCAACTTTTGGCTTCTCGCTTTTTTGTCCTGCCATCGGATATTTGATGTTCACTAACTTTCCAGGCGTTTCATTGATGTCCAACAAAGGATAATCGGCTACTTCGGTTTCATCTTTTTGATAAAAGGCTAAAAAGTTTGCATTTGGCGACCAGAAAATTCCATTATGAATTCCAAATTCGCTTCTTGCATAGGTCTGTCCCGAAACAATTCCTTCGTTAGTTTCATTTGTAACCGCTACTTTCTGATTGTTTTTTAGTATAAACAGATTGTTTTTTTCTGTAAAGGCAATATTTTGTTTCTTGCTGTCGAAGGTTTGATTCTCTGAAGTCTCAGGCAATTCAGCAATTTGCTTTCCAGTTTTTGTGGCAACGTTGTACTCGTAGAATTTACTTCCGTCGCTTAAGATAAAAGTGTTGGCGTCTTTCCACTCAATTCCAAAAAAACCTCTGAAACTGGTTGCAAGGGTTTTGTTTAAATCGGAAAGAGTTACCAATTCAGTAGCTTTTGTATCAACTGAACTCGCCGACATTAATTTCTGACCTAAATTTTCAAAGTAGATATACTTATTTGAGTTTGGAATCCATTGAAAACCCAACATTTGATCGGGTCTAAAAGCTCTGTATTGTTGCAAAACACCATCATCCAAGGTGATTTTTTTTGTTTGTCCGACAGCTGTAAACGCCAAGAAGAGACTAAAAACAGCAATAATTTTTTTATTCATATTGATTTTTGTTTGATAGAAGGCAAATGTATTAAAAAAGGATAATGTCAACAGGATTTTAACCCCCGTTAACATTATCCTTAAAGTTATTGAAATTGTGTTTAAATAGAACCTGCTTCATTTTCCTTGTCCAAATACTGCTGGACAATTTCTATTGCATTGGTTACCACATCGCTCAAAGCTGTAATATAGGTTCCTTCTTCGGCAATATTGATGGCATGTTTAATCGCATCAACCTCTTTAGAAATGATTTCATAAGTTACAGACCTGCCAGATGCTGATATCCCATCAAGGATCAAATCGTTGATTTCCTCTTCCGTCCTGCCTCTCAAATGTTTTTCCGAACGAATAATGATGTGATCAAACATTCTGCCTGCAATTTTTGCGCATTCCTTAATGTCTTCGTCACGACGGTCGCCAACTCCGGCAATGATTCCAATTTTTTTATTGGCTTCAACGGAACTCAAGAAATCTTCAACACCTAAATAGCCAGCCGGATTATGAGCAAAATCAATTAGCACTTTGAATCTTTTAAACTCAAAAATGTTCATCCTACCAGGAGTTTGCGCCACACTTGGAATAAAAGTTTGAAGTGATAGACTAATATCTTCCGTTTTAAAGCCCCATAAGTAACTCGCCAACGTTGCGGCCAAAGCATTCGCAATCATAAATTTGGCCTTTCCACCCAAAGTCAGCGGAACGTGTGTCGCTTTTTCCACTCGGATTTTCCATTCTCCTTTTTTTACTGTAATAAAACCATTTTCGTAAACAGCCACAATTTTTCCTTCCTTGGATTGTTTTTTGATGAAAGGACTTTCCTCATCCATACTGAAATAAGCTACATTGCAACTTAAATTTTCTCCTATCTTGATGCATTGCTCATCATCTCCGTTCAAAATGGCCCAACCATCTTTCTTGATACTTTTTACAACCGTGCTTTTCACTCTTGCCAAATCATCAAGTGTGTGGATATCACTCAAGCCCAAATGGTCTTCCTGAATATTCGTAATTACACCAATGTCACAACGGCTAAATCCTAATCCTGAACGAAGAATTCCACCTCGTGCTGTTTCCAGAACTGCAAATTCTACAGTAGGATCTTTCAAGATATATTCTGCAGAAATAGGTCCCGTTGTGTCGCCTTTTTCCATCATGTGATTTTGGATGTAAATTCCATCCGATGTTGTGAAGCCTACTTTGTAGCCATTATTTTTTACAATATGCGCCAAAAGTCGGGTAGTGGTGGTTTTTCCGTTTGTTCCAGTTACTGCGATAATCGGAATTCTGCTTGCTTTTCCCGGTGGATAAAGCATGTCAATGACTGGCGAAGCAACATTTCGGGGCAAACCTTCAGAAGGAGCAAGATGCATCCTAAAGCCTGGAGCGGCATTTACTTCCAAAATACAACCGCCATTTTCCTTTAAAGGTTGTGTCAGATTTTCAGCCATAATATCAACACCACAAATATCGAGGCCGATCACCCTTGAAATTCTTTCGGCTAGAAAGATGTTTTCAGGGTGCATCATATCGGTAACATCTACAGAAGTACCGCCCGTACTCAAATTGGCAGTCGATTTCAAGTAAACAATTTCTCCGTTTTTAGGAATGCTTTCAACAGTATAATCCAGTTTTTCCAATAAATCTAAGGTATCACGGTCTACATCAATCTGCGTCAGAACATTTTCATGGCCATAACCTCTTCTTGGATCTTTATTGGTTTCATCAATAAGGCTTTGAATGGTGCTTTTTCCATCTCCAACAACATGCGCAGGAACACGTTTAGCGGCAGCAACTAATTTATTATCAATGACCAAAACGCGGAAATCAAATCCTGTAATGAATTTTTCCACGATTACTCTTCGACTATAAGTTTGAGCATATCTCAATCCGGCTTTTGCATCTTCCCAATTTTTTACATTGATGGAAGCGCCTTTTCCGTGGTTTCCGTCCAGAGGTTTCAGTACAATTGGGTAGCCAATTTTTTTAATTGTTGCATCTAATCCTTCTTCATCGACACAGATGCTACCGCTAGCTACAGGAATTGAAGCCAGGTCGAGCATACGTTTTGTTTCTTCTTTATTGCAGGCGATATCAACGGCAATGTTGCTGGTTTTACAAGTAATTGTTGCTTGAAAACGCATCTGGTTTACGCCATAACCAAGCTGAACAAGTGAATTTGTTCCCAGACGAATCCACGGAATATCTCTGGCAACGGCTTCTTCTACAATACTTCCTGTACTTGGTCCGAGACGAACGCGTTCGCGAATTTCACGCATTTTTTGGATGTCGGCTTCCAAATCATATTCGGTTCCAGCAATTAAGGCTTCGGCTATGTGAACGGCTGATTCTGCGGCAAAAAGGCCTACGTTTTCTTCTGTATAACTGAAAACAACGTTGTAGATTCCGGGTGTTTTGGTTTCACGAGTTCTACCGAAACCGGTTTCCATTCCGGCCAGGGTTTGGATTTCTAAGGCAATGTGTTCGATTACGTGGCCCATCCAGGTGCCTCTTTCTACTCTTGAGAAGAATCCTCCTGGAACGCCTTCTGAACACCTGTGTTCAAACATCGTAGGGAACATTGCTTCGATGCGTTCCTTGAAACCATCTATTTTATTGGTTGGAAATTGTTCCATCTCCTCTAAATCCAACCTCATTTGGATTAATTTTTTTCTTTGGACACTCCAGATGTTGGGTCCTCGAAGGGCTTGTACTTTTAATATTTTCATTCAGATGAAGTTAATTGTTGTATTTTGTTTTAGTTAATCGGTTGATCTTTAATACGTTTTTTAGGTTTGATTTCTTGAAGTAAATCAACTTGAAAATTTATTTAGAAAATTAGTTAAAATATTTAGAATATCATTCAACTAAAATATTTTTTTTAGTACTGATATTGTAATTTAATATTTTTACTATTGAAAGCATTATGCTTTTAAACAAGTAATTCGACAACTGTTTTTACATGTAGTTTGTAATATAGCCCGGATTGTAACGGAAAGCCTCGATGGCTTGAAAGCTATTTTTTCTTGACGCAAAAGAGCGACCAAGGGAAGCTCCTTTTGTGGCTTTGAAAAAAAGCTTTTGAGCGGAGAGCTTGTAGTGGAAAGCCGGATTGGCTCCTGAAATTATTCTTAAAAAATGCGTTGAAGGCTTGTGTTTTTTAAGTTTTTGGTTATTTTTACCAATCTAACATACCAGTTAAAATGAATATAAAAGGAAAGTTAATGATTATCGGCGGTGCGGTTGATAAGGGAAGTTTTACGGAAGCCAGCTTTGATGCAAATGTGGCGAATAATTTGAATTTTTTTGAGACGGGAATTTTGAAACGTCTTATTTTAGAATCGAAGCATAAGGAAGATTCGAAGATTGAAGTGATTACGACGGCTTCGAAAATACCGAGAGAAATAGGTCCGGAATATGTGAAAGCGCTTGAGTATTTGGGTGCGAAAAACGTTGGGGTACTTCATATTGAAAAGCGTGAGCAAGCAACGGCTCCTGAGGTTTTGGAACGCTTGAAGGCGGCCGATGTGGTAATGTTTACGGGTGGCGACCAGTTGCGTTTGACTTCTATTCTTGGTGGAACTGCGTTTCACGATATTATTTTAGACAAGTATCATAATGAGGATTTTATCTATGCGGGAACTTCGGCAGGTGCTGCGGCTGCGTCGAATAATATGATTTATCAGGGAAGCAGTTCTGAGGCTTTGCTGAAAGGCGAGGTGAAAATAACGAGTGGTTTGGGATTGATTGATGGTGTGATTATCGATACGCACTTTGTGCAAAGGGGTAGAATCGGCAGGCTTTTTCAGGCGGTTGTTGGGAATCCGAAAGTGCTTGGAATTGGACTTGGAGAGGATACTGGCTTGCTGATTAAAAATAATACGCAGATGGAGGCGATTGGTTCTGGGCTTGTGATTTTGGTTGACGGTCGGGAAATTAAGGATACCAATTTGACTCAAGTCGAGTTGGGGCAACCGATTTCAATCTCGCATTTGGTGACGCATGTGATGAGTATGTACGACACTTTTGATTTGAGTACGCATAAAATGTTTATCCGATCTTCGCAATATGCGGACGAATTAGGACTTCCAACTGATTGATAGTAGCTATGAAAATAATTATCCACGGCGGTTTTTTCTCTGAATCTTCTACCAATAATGAAACAAAAGTGGCGAAGCAGAATGCTTTGTTGCGAATTGCGAAGGATTCGTATGAATTTATGAAGTCGCATTCGGCTTTGGAAACGGTGGTTTATGCCGTTTCGCAATTGGAAGATGATGAATTGTTCAATGCAGGAATTGGTTCGCAGATTCAAAGCGACGGTAAAATCAGGATGAGTGCTTCGTTGATGGACGGCTTTTCGATGAAGATGAGCGGTGTTATTAATATTGAAGAGGTGAAAAATCCGATTCAGGTTGCACACATGTTGCAAGACAGCGAGGATAAAGTTTTGGGTGGAGAAGGAGCTACTGATTTTGCAAGGAAGTTGGGTTTTGAGAAATTTTCGACTGAAATTCCGCAAAGGAGAGCTGAATATGAAGCTAAAAAAGCTGGAAATGGAAGGGGAACCGTAGGTTGTGTGGCACTCGATAGTTTTGGTAAAATTGCGGTTGCGACTTCAACTGGAGGGAAAGGATTTGAAATTCCGGGCAGAATATCCGATTCGGCTACGGTTGCAGGGAATTATGCTAATGAATTTTGTGGTGTGAGTTTGACTGGTGTGGGGGAAGATATCGTAAGTGGAGCGGTTGCTTCGAAGATTGTAACGCGTGTTACGGATGGTTTTTCTTTGAACGAAGCTTTTGAAAAAACCTTTAATGAGTTAAAGCCGTTTGATGGTTTTGCAGGTGCGATTGCGATTGATGTTGATGGAAATGTTTTTCATCAGGATTCGCATCCGAGTATGGTTTTTGCAAGTTTTGATGGGGAGAACGAAGAAGTTTTTAAATAAGATTTATACACATATAAAACAAAAGCCTGGCAAGAGCATTGTCAGGCTTTTTGTTTTAGTTACTTTGATGAACCGATGTGCTCAAGCATTTCAAGCGTATGTGAATTATTCAAACCGCTTTCATCACGTTCTTTTTGGAAGTTTTTGAAGGACGGAACATTCAGAATTTGGTTTTGAATTTCCTCATTTTTATAAGATGATAGATGTAAAAAGGTAATTCCATCTTGGCATAAAAACACATCATATTCAAAATCGGATGCGTTTAGTTTATTAAAATCTTCCAAGAATATTTTGATGTTGGCCTTGTTTTGGGCTACAAATTCAGGTTTTACGGTGTAGGTTACTTTTACAGAAATCATATTTTAAAAATTAATTATCCAACAGAAAGTTCAGTTGCAATTCCAATTCTATTCCAAGCATTGATTATGGTAATCATCATCATGATGTGTCCGATATAATCATCATCAAACAAGTTTTTTGCTTTTGCATAAGTTGCATCAGACAAACCCTTTTTTTGAATTAGCGTTATTTCTTCGGTCATTTCTAAGATTACTCTTTCTTCTGGAGTATAAAGATTGGTTTCTTTCCAAGCGTTTAAAAGGTAGATTCTTTGTTCGGTTTCGCCTTGCTTTCTTGCATCAGTGGTATGCATGTTTATGCAAAAAGCACAACCGTTGATTTGCGAAGCCCTGATTTTGATTAGCTCTTTATGCGTCGAAGTTAGAGAAGTTGAAGCGATGTATTTTTCTAATTCGAACATTGCTTTGTAGGCTTCTGGTTGTGTCTGGAAAATGTTTACTCTTGTGTCCATTTTGATATGTTTTTAAGTTCATTACAAAGTTGCGTAAGATGTGGCTCAAAAAACTTGAAGTAGTTCAAGAAATGAAATCAGACTTTTCCAGCTCGAATCTTACTCATAAACTCCGCCGAAAAATCCAAGTAGGAAGCAATCATGTATTGCGGAACGCGTTGCACAAATTCGGGAAACATCTCGTTCATTTGGCGGAAGCGCTCTTCGGCAGACATTGTAAAGAGATATCTGATTCGGACTTGCGAAGCACCGAAAGATTTTTGAATAACCAATCGGAAGTACTTTTCAAGCTTTGGAATACGTTCCAATAATGCATCAAATGATTTCCTGTCAATCGAAAGGACTTCGATGTTCTCAACAGCTTGGATGTGGAAGTAGGTTGGAGTTTGGTATTGAAAACTCAAATAATCGGTGATCCACCAATTCTCGATTCCGAATTGCATCGTTTGCTCAACACCTTTCGAATTGTTTATGTAAAACCGAACAATCCCTTTGGTAATGAAATATTGCTTGTAGGCTATTTGCCCTTCTTCTAATAGCAGTTGCTTCTTTTTGAAAGCTTGTGCTTCAAAATAGGAAAGGACAACATCTGCTTCGCTTTCGCTTAAAGAAATGAACTTTTGAATATGTTGAATGAGTGGATTCATAAAACAAATATAAAGGATGTAAAATAAAAAACCCACTCTTTCGAATGGGTTTGGTATAAGTAAGTAGATAAATTATTGTTTGACAAACGTTCTTATTTTACTTTTTTGATAACTGCTTTGAAAGCTTCTGGGTGGTTCATCGCTAAATCTGCAAGAACTTTTCTGTTCAATTCGATTCCGTTAGCTTTAACTTTCCCCATGAATTGAGAATAAGATAATCCTTCCAATCTAGCTCCAGCGTTGATACGTTGGATCCATAATGAACGGAAGTTTCTTTTATTCTGTTTTCTATCGCGGTAAGCATAAACCATAGCTTTCTCAACCGCATTCTTAGCAACTGTCCAAACGTTTTTACGTCTACCAAAGAAACCTTTGGCTTGCTTCATTATTTTTTTTCTTCTTGCTCTTTTAGCAACTGAATTTACCGATCTTGGCATAATTTTAATGTGTTTTTGTAGCAGGCGTCCTGAATTTAATCAAAGGAACTTAAGGCCGTACTCCAAGGTTATTGAATAATTTTTAACCTAAAGAATTTATAGGCAAAAGTAATCAGTCATTAGGCAAAAGTTTAGAACTATTGGCTATTGGCTTTTTACTATTGGCTTATTAGATAATTCTTAATTGTTGTTTAATGCTTTTTTCATCTGTCTTGTGAACAAGTGCAGAGTGAGTCAAAGCTAATTTACGCTTTTTAGATTTTTTAGTCAAGATGTGACTTTTAAAAGCGTGCTTTCTTTTAATCTTTCCAGAACCAGTAACTTTGAAACGTTTCTTGGCGCTAGATTTGGTTTTCATTTTAGGCATTTTTCCTAGTGTATTTAATTTATTCTTACTTACTTATTTTGAGTAATTAGCCATTAGCCATTAGCCATTAGTTTTACAACTTTTGCCTGTTGGCTTTTGCCTATTAACTATTTTTTCTTTTTCGGAGCAATGAACATAATCATTCTCTTTCCTTCAAGAACAGGCATGGCCTCTACTTTTCCGAATTCTTCAAGATCAGTGGCAAGTCTTAATAAAAGAATTTGTCCTTGATCTTTGTAAATGATGGAACGTCCTTTAAAGAATACAAATGCTTTCAATTTAGAGCCTTCTTTCAGGAACTTCTCTGCATTTTTTCTTTTGAATTCATAATCGTGCTCATCTGTTTGTGGTCCGAAACGAATTTCTTTCACTACAATTTGAGTAGATTTTGCTTTAAGCTCCTTTTCTCTTTTCTTCTGCATATAAAGGAACTTTTTATAGTCCATTATTTTACATACAGGCGGTTCAGCATTTGGAGAAATTTCAACTAAGTCAAATTCCTGTTCATCTGCCATACGTAAAGCTTCAGAGATTTTGTAAACTCCTGGCTCCACATTTTCTCCCACAAGACGTACTTCAGGAACACGAATAAGATTGTTTATTCTGTGTGCATCTTTTTTTTCTACTCGAGGCTGGTAACCTCTATTGTTTCTTATTGCTATGGCCTTAAAATTTTAAGTTAAACTGTAAATGTTTTTAATGTCTTTTTTATTTCTTCGTTTACAATCAAAGCAAATTCTTCAATCGTAACGCTAATATTTCCTTTTCCTTCCTGTCCGTGACGACGAACTGAAATAGTACCATTTTTCTCTTCTTCCTCGCCTACAATCAGCATAAACGGATACTTTTGAACTTCGGCTTCTCTAATTTTTCTACCGATTGTTTCGTTTCGGTTGTCAATTAGGGCGCGAATTTCGGCATTTTCTAGCAATTCTAAAACTTTTTTGGCATAATTTTCATATTTCTCGCTCAAAGACAATATAATAGCCTGCTCAGGCATCAACCAAATAGGGAAATTTCCTGCAGTATGCTCCAATAAAATTGCTATAAAGCGTTCCATTGAACCAAAAGGTGCTCTGTGAATCATCACCGGACGGTGCAATTCATTGTCTGAACCTTTGTAAGTCAGGTCAAAACGTTCAGGCAGGTTATAATCCACTTGGATGGTTCCCAATTGCCATTGTCTTCCCAAAGCATCCTTTACCATAAAATCCAGTTTCGGACCATAGAAAGCGGCTTCTCCGTATTCAACAACTGTGTTTAAGCCTTTGTCTTTCGCTGCATTGATGATTGCATTTTCGGCTTTTTCCCAGTTTTTGTCAGTACCTATATATTTAGCTCTATTTTCTTGGTCTCTCAAAGAAATTTGCGCCGTAAAGTTTTCAAAACCTAACGATCCGAATACATATAATACAAGGTCAATTACTTTTTTGAATTCTTCGTCCAATTGTTCTGGCGTACAGAAAATATGCGCGTCATCCTGAGTAAAGCCACGAACACGAGTCAGTCCGTGCAATTCACCTGATTGCTCATATCTATATACTGTTCCGAATTCAGCATAACGCTTCGGTAAATCTTTATAGGACCAAGGCCTAACATTGAAAATCTCACAGTGGTGCGGACAGTTCATTGGTTTTAATAAAAATTCCTCGCCTTCTGCAGGTGTGCTGATAGGCTGGAAACTGTCTGCTCCGTATTTTTCATAATGTCCAGAAGTCACATAAAGTTCTTTCTGACCAATATGTGGTGTAACCACTTGTTCGTAGCCGGCTTTCTTTTGTGCTTTTTTCAAGAATTGCTCCAAACGATCTCTCAACGCGGCACCTTTTGGCAGCCACAATGGTAAACCTTGACCTACTTTTTGGGAGAAGGCAAACAATTCCAATTCTTTTCCAAGCTTTCTGTGATCACGACGTTTTGCTTCTTCAAGCAGTTCAAGGTAATCGGTCAAGTCTTTTTGCTTTGGAAAAGAAACTCCATAAACACGCGTCAGCTGCTTGTTCTTTTCATCACCTCTCCAATACGCACCGGCAACGCTCATGATTTTAAAAGCCTTGATGATTCCAGTATTCGGAATATGCCCACCACGACACAGGTCAAAGAAGTCGGCATGATCACAAAAAGTAATCGTTCCGTCTTCCAGATTTGAAATCAGTTCCGTCTTGTATTCGTTGTCCTTATATATATCCAACGCTTCAGCCTTAGAAACTGAACGCATCTTAAATTCATATTTGCCCCTCGAAATCTCGAGAACACGATCTTCTACTTTTTTAAAGTCAGCATCCGTAATCTTTTGATTACCGAAATCTACGTCATAATAGAAACCGTTGTCAATTGCAGGTCCTAATGTTAATTTGATTCCAGGAAACAATTCTTCCAAAGCCTGCGCCATAACGTGTGAAGTCGAATGCCAAAAAGCTTTCTTCCCATCCTTGTCATTCCAAGTATATAATACGAGCGAACCGTCCGTCGTCAGTTCCGTCGCGGTTTCCACAGTAGTTCCATTGAAAGAAGCCGAAATAACATTTCTAGCCAATCCCTCACTAATGCTTTTTGCAACATCCATCGGAGTCACGCCTTGCGCAAACTCTTTAACTGACCCATCGGGTAACGTAATCTTTATCATCGTATAAAATTTATGACCGCAAATATAGAAGATTCCCAAAACACACACAATATATATAGGTACTATATTACACCTATATATAATGTATGTGCTTTTATAGATTAGGAGCAGAACATTCGGGCATTTGTTCCATCCATATTCCCGCTTTCCATTCCAATCTTTTCCTTTTTAAAGAAAAAAGGAAAAGGATTTCCACTCCAATCGGGGCTGGGAGGGAGACCTTGGGTGTGTTTTTGGAGACATTCCGCCACAATTGCGCAGAAATCACCCCTCAAAAACCCTCCATCTGGGAACAATCCAATCCCCCGGGCACAGCATCTCCGCCGATTCCGGCTCTATACGGTACTGCCGATTCCAAAACATGAAAAAAACTTCGATCTCCAAGACGCACGTTTCCAGCCTCTTGAAAAAAACTTTGAAAAAAAGTGTATTTAAAGCTTGCGTTAGTGGAAATCTTGTGTACTTTTGCACCCGCAATCAAGGCGACGTTCTTAGGAAAACACTGGAAGA
>NZ_JBMGQS010000005.1:0-160707 GCF_049060005.1 Flavobacterium sp. PLA-1-15
AACAACATCCCCTCAACAGATACTGCCGTATCCGGCGAATTGGTAGACATGAACGGACAAACCAGAACAACCGTTCAAATCAACAACAACCAAGCAACCTTTTCAGTAGCAGGACTGCCAATGGGAGTTTACATCCTAAACATCAACGTAAACGGCCAAGTCGAAGGACATCAAATAGCCGTAGAATAACACAAAGCGTTAATTACAATACATTACAAAAAGGGTTTGGCAGTTGCTGCCAAACCCTTTTTTCAATTAAAAATAAAAGTAAATACGTTGCGACACAAAGTGAATGTTCCGCAAGACAAAGTGAGTGCTCCGCGGCACAAAGTAAATGCTCCGCGACACAAAGTGAATGCTCCGCGGTAAAAGGTGAATGCTCCGCGGTACAAAGTGAATGCTCCGCGGCACAAAGAGAACGCTTCCGGATAGACAGGACAAGGCCTCACAAGGTTTTCAAAAGATAAATTTCTTTAAAAAGACACAAATCCCAAAAGCAGGTCCCAAAATTATCCCAAGGACAATAGTGTGACATGCCTTGATAGTAAAGGAATATGCTTCTTTTATGCAGTACTTTAGAGCGGTAATTCTATTCACCCCCCTTGTTTGAAATAGAATCAATCCAACTAATTTACAGCACCAATTATGAAAACAGCGCTTACTAGTAACGCAACTAGTCCCTCTAACCAATTGAAGAAAAACAATAAGCTTCCTTTTAATTGCTTTGCCATTGCGGCCTTCTTACTCCTTACGTTCTCTTCCTGCAACGATGATGACCCACACCACGACCCAGTTTCTGTGGAATGCAAAACCCGACCCGACCGGATTTTCTTTGGTGGGGACCTAAGCGATATGGTCTATAACGAGCAAGACCAACTGATTAAAATCACCACTTCTGACTTTAACATCGCCGCTCCTACTGCTCCGCCTGTGGTTTCGGTGTACACCATCGACTATAATGCGCAGGGAAAGGCCAATAAAGTGTCTAAAACAATAGACAATCAGTTGGAAACGTACTATGAGGTGGAGTATAATTCGAGAGGTAAAGTAGCCAAACAGTCGGAGTTTAATGCTCAAGGGGTGTTGGTGGCGACTACTACTGCGCACTATGATGGGGGCGGTGTCTTGACCGGCATTACTACTTTCAAGGAAGGTGCTTCGGTAGAAGTGAAAAGTACGTACGAGTATGTGAATGGGAATCTAGTAAAGAAATCGGTCCAAAACCTTTACGACCTCGACTCACAGGAGTATTATACAGCCGATTATACCTATAGCTACTTTGATACCGAAAACAAGGTCGAGCCTTATTTTGAAGGGCCACTGGGATTGCTCTTTATCTCGAATTTGTCGCATCAGGAATCGGTACAGTATCTTCCTAAAAGGCCTATCTACCAATTATTCTTTGCCAAGGAAACACCTTCTGAAACAAAGATGCTGAAGAACATTGAAATTATAGCACACCGCTATTCTACGAGCGACACCACGCATATTGACTATTCGTATGAGTATGATGTGGATGGATTTCCACGTTTTCAGAGTGGCCACTATAAAAATGTTACCCGCCGTTATGTGCCGGGACCCTTTGGAGGTACTGCCCTGCTTGTTAGTCCTATGAATAATTCATTGGAAAGTACGGTGAACTTTTCGTGTAATTAGGAAAATGGTTGTAAAAGCCCGATAACATATCCTGAATTGCTTGCGCAGTTTGCAAACCGCATCCTCAAACAAAATCAAAAACTACCGTTTGTGAATCTTTTTAGTCTCCATTCCTAAAGCTTCGAGAGTGCTCGGGTGACAATACCGAGATGGAAAAAATTAAGGAAGTTGATACTAAGATTGCTTCGTGCCTCGCAATGACAGATGATACAAAAAATCCCTTCCATACGAAAGGGATTTTCTATATAAACCAGTAACAATATTACTTCCAACCACCGCCCAAGGCATGATAGATGTTCACCATTGCGTTCATCTGTTGCAGTTTGGTTTCAATCAAATCAAACTTGGATTCGAGTGCATCACGTTGCGTCAGCAGTACTTCCATATAATCGGCTCGTGCCGAAAGGAACAAGTCGTTTGAAATGGCAATTGAGGTATTTAAGGCTTGTACTTGTTGTGCTTTCAAATCATACGTCTTGTTCATGTTCTCTATTTTAGCCAATTGGTTGGCTACTTCTATATAGGCATTCAGTATCGTCTTTTCATAATTGTAAACCGCCTGTATCTGTTTGGCATTCGCCGAATAATAACTCGCCTTGATGGCATTTCGGTTGATCAAAGGTGCTACCAAATCGCCTGTCAGCGAATACAGCAACGACTCCGGAGTCTTGAACAGGTATTTTGCATCGAATGCATTCAAGCCAATACCCGCTGAAATCCCTACCGAAGGAAAGAAGCGCGCCTTGGCAACTTTTATATCTAATTTGGCTGCAGCAAGATCCATTTCTGCTTGTTTTACATCGGGACGGTTCTCCAACAACTGTGATGGAATACCGGCACTGATGGCGTTAGGAACCAAATCAGTAAAGTTATCGGTACTTCTTTTTACCGGTTGCGGAAATCTTCCAACCAGAAAGTTTATCCTGTTTTCGGTTTCCACAATCCTTTGCTGGATGCCAAACTCCAAGCTCTTGGTATTGAATACCTGTGCTTCAAAACGTTTTACGGCGAGTTCGGTTACCCTTGTGGCTTCCTTCTGGAATTTTACAATCTTCAGGGCGTTGTTCTGCAAGCCGATGTTTTGCTGCACGATGGCCAGCTGGCTGTCGAGCGCCAAGAGTTCGTAGTAAGAATTGGCAATCTCGGCAATAAGATTTGTGACCATAAAGTTCTTGCCCTCTACAGTAGCCAAGTATTTGCTTACAGACGCTTTCTTGGCATTGTGGAGTTTGTTCCAAATGTCGAGCTCCCAAGTAGCATAAGCTTTTACGCCATAATCCTGAAGCGGTTCGGGTGTTTCTATGCCGGGCTTGATTTCAGTATTGGCATCGTTGGCACCTTGGCTGGTGTAGCGTCCTACCTTTTCTACTCCTGCTCCACCTTTAAGTCCTACAAAAGGAAGGTATTCTCCCTTTCTCGCCCTGATTTCGTTCTTGGCCACATCAATTTCCTGCATCGTAATATTAAGCTCCTGATTGTTGGACAAGGCCGTGTTGATGAGCGAATCAAGATAGACATCCTTGAAATACTCCTTCCACTTGAGGGTGGCGGTATTCAAGGTGTCCTTTGAGCTGTTGTAGCTCAAAGGTACTTCCTTCTTTTCTGTTTTCTGAACCAGCTCGGGTGTCTTGCATCCCGTAAAGTTCAGGGCAAGGCCCAATGCGATTATATATTTAAACGTGTTATTCATGTTCCTCCGTGTTTTCGAAATTATCTATTTGATGTATGAATCCTTCTGATAAAGAACCCTCTTCCTCTCCCTTGATGAGCTTGCGTCCATCGGCCAACGAGCCAAAAATAAAGTACAATCCTGGCACGATGACTACCCCAAAGATGGTTCCGAAAAGCATACCACCAAGTGCAGATGCTCCGATGGTCTGGTTACCAATGGCTCCTGCTCCTGAAGCAATAATCAACGGAATCAATCCGGCGATAAAGGCGAAGGACGTCATCAGGATCGGACGGAAACGTACCTTTGCGCCTTCGATGGCGGCTTCAAGAATTGTCATTCCCTGCTGTCGCTTGAGAACGGCAAACTCCACAATCAGTACGGCGTTCTTACCCAGCAACCCGACGAGCATGATGAGTCCGATCTGTGCATAGATATCATTTTGAAGTCCCATCATCTGCAATACTGCAAACGATCCGAAGACCCCGACCGGCAACGAGAACACTACGGCCAACGGAATGATAAAGCTCTCATACTGGGCGGCCAATACAAAATAGACAAACACTAATACAACCAAGAAGATGTAAAGCGACTCGTTTCCTCGGCCTGCTTCGTCATACGAAAGACCTTCCCAAGCAATGTCATAACCTTTTGGAAGCGACTCACTCGCAACTTCTTTAATGGCGGCAATCGCATCGGCAGTGGTGTAGCCTTTTGCAGGAGCACCTTGGATGGCGGCGGAATTATACATGTTATAGCGTGTCACCTCATTCGGCCCCTGTGTTTTCTTCAAGGTCATAAAAGCGGAGTATGGCACCATTTCGCCCTGGTCATTCTTCACGTAAAGGTTCAAGATGTCCGAAGGCAATCTCCTGAATTTAGGATCGGATTGCACATATACCTTAAAGAAACGTCCGAACTTGATGAAGCCCTGCTCGTAGGTACTTCCGATCAGGATGTTAAGGTTTTCCATCGCAGTACCGATAGAAACGCCTTTCTGCATCGCCAATTCGTTGTTGATTTCCAATTCGTATTGCGGATAATCGGCTGCAAAGAAGGTAAACAAGCCTGAAAGCTCCTTGCGTTTGCCCAAATCGGCCATGAATTGCTTGTTGATCTTATCGAAATCCTGATAATCGGTTTCGGTATTCTTGTCCAACAGACGCATCGAAAAACCTCCCGAAGAACCAAATCCTGGGATTGCCGGCGGTTCAAAGAACTCCACCACGGCTCCAAGTCCTTGTGATTTCTCTTCAAGTTCCTCCATGATTTCCTTAACGGTATGCTTTCTGTCCGACCATTTTTTCAGGTTGATCAGACACGTTCCTGCATTGGAACCACGCCCTTCGGTCATGATTTCATAACCTGCCAAAGACGAAACCGATTCTACCCCATCAATCTTCTCGCATATCTTCTGCAATTTCTGTGATACCTGGTTGGTGCGTTCCAAAGTAGCTCCCGGCGGTGTCTGAATGATGGCATAAATGGTTCCTTGGTCTTCACTCGGGATAAATCCGGAAGGCAGGATTTGGTTCTCAAAGAAAATACCCGCGCAGAACGCCAAGAGTATTCCGAAAGTAAGCCATCTTCTGTTGACAATTTTCTTTAGAAGGATGACGTATTTTCCTGTCAGCCTATCAAACATTCGGTTGAAGGCGTCCAGGCTTTTGGTCAATATATTGCCTTTCTTTTGTTTTCCGTGGTTGTTTTTCAACAGCATCGCACATAGAACCGGCGTAAGCGTCAAGGCGATGATGGCTGAAATGACAATCGAACTCGCCATGGTGATGGAGAATTGTCGGTAGAATGTTCCCACAGGTCCCGACATGAACGAGATTGGAAGGAATACCGAAACCATAACTGCCGTGATGGCGATGATCGCTCCACTGATTTCACCCAATACCTTCTTTACCGCATTATAGGGCGAGATGTGCGGAAACTCCTCGAACTTGGCATGGACGGCCTCGACGACGACTATGGCATCATCGACGACAATACCGATGGCCAATACGAGGGCAAAGAGCGTCACCAGGTTGATGGAAAGTCCGAAAAACTGGATGACGAAAAACGCCCCAATAAGCGAGACGGGAACCGCCAAGATCGGAATCAGCGTTGAACGCCAATCACCCAAGAAGATGAACACTACGAGTGCCACCAAGATAAAGGCATCGCGCAACGTCTCCAAAACCTGATCGATAGAAGCATCCAAGAATTGCGACACGTCATAACTGATCTTATAGTCCATTCCTGGAGGGAACGTTTCCTTCATGTCTTCCAATTTGGCCTTTACTTCCTCGATTACATCACTGGCATTACTACCGTAATTCTGTTTTAAAACGATGGCGGCAGATGGATGTCCGTCAAGGTTGGAATAGATATCAAAAAACTCACTTCCTAATTCTACTTTTCCGATGTCCTTCAAATGGATGGTTTGTCCTTTTGAGTTGGCACGGATGATGACATTGTTGTATTCTTCAGGCTTATTGAAACGTCCCTTGTACGTCAGCACATATTCCAACGACTGGGCGGCAATACCAGAGCTTTGTCCGATCCTACCCGGACGACCGATGATGCTTTGTTCGCCCAAGGCTTTCATCACCTCTTCTACCGAAACATTATAGGCACGCATCCTGTCTGGATTCAACCAAACACGCATGGCATACGTACGGCTTCCTAAAATCTGCGTCCTTGCCACACCCTTGATACGGCTGATTTCGGGAATCAGCTTCACACTTGCATAGTTGTAGAGGAATTTCTCGTCCATGCTCTTGTCCTTGGCGTAAAGGTTGACGTACATCAACATACTCGGCTGGATTGGAGTGATCACCACTCCTTCACGCTGTACCAATTCTGGCAAAAGCGGCATTACCTGATCGACCCTCGTCTTGACCCGGATAACTGCTTCGTTGGGATCAGTTCCGGGTTCAAAGATGATACGGAGCGTTGCCTCACCCGCACTCGTGGCATCGGTGGCAATGTAACGCATCCCTTCTACCCCGTTGATGGAGTTTTCAAGGGTAATCAATGTAGATTTTACCAAAACATCGGCACTTGCACCCGGATAGGCGATAAAGATGTTTACCGTTGTAGGTGCAATAGGCGGGAACTGCGAAATAGGAAGCTGCTTGATGGCCAAGGAGCCAACAAAGACGATGATGATCGAGATCACGATCGCAAAAACGGGTCTGTGTATAAACTTGCTAAACATGTTTTTCTTTTTTTAAGGAAATGCGATTACTCGGCATACAGTTCCAAGTTAGACAACACCGTTTGCGGCGCTACAAGCTTATACTTCACTTTTTCGTTTTCCTTTACAAGGCGCAGTCCTTCCAGAAGGATCTTGTCGTTTTCGGAAATACCTGATTTGATGGCAAACAAGTGCGGCATTTCGGCTTCAATTACCACTTCTCTTGAATGGATCACATTGTCCTTATCGACCACAAAAACATATTTCTTATCCAGTACCTCAAAAGTAGCCTTCTGAGGAATCAGCAAGGTATTTTTCAACGGAACCGTCACGTGAACATTTCCTGTTTCGCCATGACGCAACAATCCCTTCGGATTAGGGAACGTAGCCCTGAACTGGATGTTACCGTTTTCGTTATTGAAATCGGCCTCGATGGTTTCTACAATTCCAGAATGGTCAAAGTATTGGTTGTTGGCCATCAGAAGTTTTACAACAGGTTTTGAATCGTCTTTCTGGTTCTGTCTGAAATCCAGGTATTCCGATTCGGTTACATTATAATACACCCACATCTTGCTGTTGTCGGAAAGGTTGGTCAGCAGGTCGCCTTCTTCCACGAGGCTACCCAAACGTACATTGAAGCGGTCGACAATTCCGTCAAACGGTGCTCGAACCTGCGTAAATTCAAGATGCACCTGTGCCAACGAAAGTTCGGCATTTGCCTTGTCCAGCTTGGCTTTGGCCATAGCCAATTCGTTTGGCGCCACCACATCATTGTCGGCCAAACGCTTGGTATTTTTATATTCAATGGCAGCAAAACCAGCTTCGGCTTTGGCCTTTTGCATTTCAGCTTCGTAGATCTTCGGCATAATTTGAAACAGAATCTGTCCTTGCTTTACAAATTGCCCCTCATCAACATAGATCTTTTGCAGATAACCACGCTCCAAAGCCCTGATTTCGATATGGCGGCTGGCCTGGATCTGCGATACATAATCCTTGGTCACAACGGTGTCCTTTTTTACAGGATTGGTCACTAAGAATTCCTCTTCTTTTTCCTTTTCTTTATGTTCTGTTTTGCAGCTTGCATTCAAAAGCAAGGCACAAAGGCTCATCAGCATGAGTACTTTTTTCATATTCTAAAATTTAAACGGTATGTGTTTTTGGAGTTTTGAAAAGTGTACGAGAAAATCATACACGATAAATCCGCTTGACGCAATGCAAACCGATTTAGGGCAACGAAAAATAACCGAACAGAGGTTCAGTATCTTACATTACATTAAGAAAAAGGTATCAAATCCTGAAGGTACAGAATAGAATCTGAATAGTGTTTGAAGGGAAATAAACAAAATAATTCCTTGGTTGGAATTGCTTTATGGAACTGTCGTCAGAACCGACAAATTGCTTTAAAAAATGGGGATTTGCAAGTACAAAAGCGCCATTGGTTGGCTTTTTAACCGATGTCGGCACCTCTTCTTCGGCTTTTTCATTATCCGTAGTAAAGATGTTTTTCGATTCCTGCTCTAAAGTGATGTGTACGGAAGTAAAAATAAAATCCTGCGGTATCAGTAAAGCATGCGGTGCATCGTTGTTGATTACCTCTGGTGTAACAGTTTCGGTTGTTTCGATAGTTTCAAAATCATTGACTGTGCTGGCCGATAGCTTCACACATCCCAACAACAAGAAAACGAAAAAGGAGAGCAACTGTTTCATTAATGATTTATTCTTCCGCGAACAAAATTAAGGCATTTACTATTTACTTTAACATACCTGGTGATTTAATAATATGTTAAATTACAGAAAACGTAATAGTGGAAATGCATTTCGACACAAGCATTTTGACCGATTTACTTATGAAATTAAACAGCGAAGCAGTTTGGGCAACCCAAGAATTGCTTGTGAGTAAATTTTGCGGTTTTAGTCATCGCAAGTGAATCAGAGGTCATCGCAACTGGATCAAAGGTCACCGCAACTGAAAAAGAGGCTCTTTTAAAAATTATGGTATAGATTTGCAGTTATAATAAATTATAAATATTTTCAAAATGAACTTCTCTGTAAACAAGAATGTATTAAGGCTTGGGGCAAAAAAAATTGAATTTCCATTCAAAATATCTCATACTGAAAAATTTGGGGAAGTGATCTTGGTAATTACCGATTATCATGAATCAAATATCAATGAAAATGTTTGGGGAGTAAATAGAAATGGAGAAATTATTTGGCAAATTCCAAAAGTTGACCAAGTTGAGTTTGAAGGAAAGCAATATCTTGGGATTAATGACCCGTATACTGAAGTCTATAAAGTTGATGAAAAAACAGCAAGGCTTTTCAATTGGGAAGGTGGGTATTTTGAAATTGACCCTTTAACAGGCAAATTCACAAAAAACATATTAGAGTTTAGGAATAAGAAAAGACCTTGGTAACAAAAACAAAATCTTTTTCTAATAGTGAATGGATATTGTAAACAAAAAATCCCTTTCAATTGAAAGGGATTTTTGTTTATGAAAAGACAAATGATTATTTGTCGCTACTTGCTCAAATACATTTTTCTTCTGGAATACAACTCATAAAACTGGTCGTCTTTCAAGTCGTCGATGAACAAGATGCTTTCTCCCGTTGATTTCATCTCTGGTCCTAATGCTTTATTCACTCCTGCAAATTTACTGAAAGAGAAAACCGGCTGCTTGATGGCATATCCTTTCAATTGCGGGTTGAATTTGAAATCGGTTACCTTGTTTTCACCCAACATTACTTTTGTAGCGTAGTTTACATAAGGTTCTCCATAAGCTTTCGCGATAAACGGAACCGTTCTCGATGCCCTTGGATTTGCTTCGATGATGTACACCGTATCGTCCTTTATTGCAAACTGGATGTTGATCAATCCTACAGTTTGTAAGGCTCTCGCAATTTTCACCGTATGGTCCTTGATCTGCTGCATCACAAACTCTCCCAAATTAAAAGGAGGCAATGTTGCATTACTGTCGCCCGAGTGTACACCACAAGGTTCGATGTGCTCCATGATCCCGATGATGTATACGTTTCCATCAGCGTCGCAAATTGCATCTGCCTCGGCTTCAATCGCACCATCCAAATAATGATCCAGCAATAATTTATTTCCTGGAATCGATTTCAATAAATCAATTACGTGTTCTTCTAATTCCTGTTTGTTGATGACAATCTTCATCCCTTGTCCTCCCAATACATATGAAGGGCGAACCAATAAAGGAAAATCTAGCGTATCGGCCAATTTCGAAGCTTCGTCAGCACTTTCGGCAATTCCGAATTTCGGAAAAGGAATGTTCAGTTCGGTCAGCAATTCAGAGAAACGTCCCCTGTCTTCGGCCAAATCCAAAGCATCAAAGCTTGTTCCCAGGATCTTGATACCGTATTTTGAAAGCTTTTCAGCCAATTTCAAAGCGGTCTGTCCACCCAACTGCACGATTACACCTTCCGGCTTTTCGTGACGGATTATGTCGTAGATGTGCTCCCAGAAAACAGGTTCGAAGTATAGTTTATCCGCCGTATCAAAGTCGGTAGAAACCGTTTCTGGATTACAGTTGATCATGATGGTTTCGTAACCGCATTCTTTTGCCGCCAAAACCCCATGCACACAAGAATAATCAAACTCTATTCCCTGTCCGATCCTGTTTGGTCCGGAACCTAGAACGACTACCTTCTTTTTATCGGTTACAATACTTTCGTTAGCAACATATTTCTTACCATCGGCTGTTTCAATTTCAGCTTCAAACGTAGAATAATAGTAAGGCGTCTGTGCTTTAAATTCTGCCGCACAAGTATCCACCAGTTTATAAACACGCTTGATGTCCATCTCCTCACGCAACTTATATACCTGGCTTTCAAGACAGCCCAACATGTGTGCGATTTGTCTATCGCCGTATCCTTTTTGCTTTGCCTCAAGCACTAATTCTTTTGGCAAAGTATCTATCTTATAATTGGAAATTTCTTTCTCCAGCAGGAACAATTCCTCGTATTGTTTCAGGAACCACATATCAATCTTCGTGATTTCGTGGATCCTGCTCAATGGAATTCCCATTTGAATCGCATCATAGATCACAAAAACACGGTCCCAACTTGCATACGTCAGTTTCTCGATGATCTGTTCGTAGTTCTTGTATCCTTTTCCGTCAGCTCCAAGTCCGTTTCTTTTGATTTCCAAAGATTGGGTCGCTTTATGTAAAGCTTCTTGGAACGATCTTCCGATTCCCATAACCTCTCCAACGGATTTCATTTGAAGTCCAAGGGTTCTGTCGGCTCCTTCGAATTTATCGAAATTCCAACGCGGGATTTTCACGATAACGTAATCCAAGGTTGGCTCGAAAAGTGCTGAAGTTGATTTAGTAATTTGATTTTGAAGTTCATCCAAGTTGTATCCCAAAGCAAGTTTCGAAGCAATTTTTGCAATCGGATAACCTGTAGCCTTAGATGCCAAAGCTGATGAACGAGAAACACGTGGGTTGATTTCGATCGCAACGATGTCTTCTTTTTCATCTGGCGAAACGGCAAACTGCACGTTACATCCTCCTGCAAAATTCCCGATGCTTCTCATCATCAGGATTGCCATGTCACGCATCTTTTGGAACGTGGTATCCGATAAAGTCATTGCCGGAGCCACCGTGATGGAATCTCCTGTGTGGATTCCCATCGGATCCATATTTTCAATCGAACAGATGATGACAACATTATCGTTCTTGTCTCTCAAAAGTTCCAATTCATATTCTTTCCATCCCAACAAAGCCTTATCAATCAAGACTTCATGGATCGGTGACATTTCTAAACCATAAGTAAGCTTTTCGTCGAATTCTTCTTTAGAATGAACGAAAGCCGCTCCAGTTCCACCCAAGGTAAACGAAGGACGGATTACCAATGGAAAACCAAATTCCTGTGCGATTTCTTTCCCTTTAAGGAAAGAAGTAGCCGTTTTTGCAGGTGCAGTCGGCACGTTGATTCTTTCCAACAATTGCTTGAATTGCTCCCTGTCTTCGGTAATATTGATGGCATTGATGTCAACACCGATCAGCTTTACGCCAAAATCTTCCCAGATTCCTTTTTCATCTGCTTCCAAGCATAAATTCAATGCAGTCTGACCTCCCATTGTAGGCAAGACGGCATCAATCTGCGGATGCTCTTTTAGGATTTCGATGATGGATTTTGTGGTCAATGGTTTCAGATAAACGTGATCTGCCATTGAAGGATCGGTCATGATTGTTGCCGGATTCGAGTTGATCAAAATTACTTCGATCCCTTCTTCCCTAATTGAACGAGCAGATTGGGAACCTGCATAATCAAATTCGCAGGCCTGACCAATAACAATTGGACCTGATCCTATAATTAAAACCGATTTGATGGAGTTGTCTTTTGGCATTGTGTAGTTGTTGTGTAGTTAGGTATTTTATAAATCAAAAGATTTTCAGCTAGTTGAGGACTTAAAATCTCGGGGGTATTAAACTTTAACGAAAAGGTATAAAAAAAGGCGGTACTAAAATAAGTAACGCCTTTATTTATTTTTCAATAAACATTATTTTTTGTGTCTTGGCTCGCAAGAAACAGTCAATTTATGTCTTCCTTTAGCTCTTCTACGCGCTAGAACTTTTCTTCCGTTCGCAGATTCCATTCTGTCCATAAATCCGTGTTTATTTCTTCTTTTTCTTTTCGATGGTTGAAATGTTCTTTTGCTCATTGCTTTGTATCTTTAAAATCGTGATTTAATTTCTATAATTTCGTGATAGAGATATCATTCCCTAAAAACCGAGTGCAAATATACAAAGGTTTTTTTTTCTGACAAGTAGTTTTATAAAAATATTTTTAATTGATTTTACTACCTTTGCAAACTCATATAAAAAACGCATTATGTTTCACAAAAATATCAAACTTATTTTAGCCGGACTTATTATCGCTACTGGTATTTGGCAATTTACAGAAAGTAATATCGGTAATGGAATTTTCCTTTTATTATTATCGCTAATTTTTATTTTTCTTTACTTTAAAAATGAGTTTATCCTTTTGGCATTCCTTAAATTGAGAAAACAGGATTTCCCTGGCGCTCAAAAATGGCTGGCTTACATCAAAAACCCTGAAGCTTCATTGGTAAGAAAACAACAAGGATACTTCCAATACCTTCACGGATTGATGTTGTCACAAACGAATATCACACAAGCTGAAAAACACTTCAAAAAAGCATTGGAACTTGGTTTGTCAATGGATACGGATATTGCCATAGCAAAATTAAACCTAGCGGGTGTAGCGATGACCAGAAGAAGAAAATTGGAAGCGACGAATCTTTTGAACGAAGCTAAGAAATTGGACAAACAAGGTTTGTTGAAAGACCAGATCAAGATGATGAAGGAACAGATGAAGAAAATCTAATGTTCAGTCGCAGTTTACAGATATAAAAAAAGCTTTCAGTTTCCTGAAAGCTTTTTTGTTACCACTAAATCATTAAGATTCAATCATAATTTTATTATCTTTACTTTTTAAATTATAGATTATGAATTTAGAACAGCATAAAATCAAAATCATTCAAAAAGTAAAAACCATTCAAGACGAAAAACTTTTGGATGAAATTGATACTGTACTAAATGGGACTTATGTTTTAGCTTACACAACTGATGGCAAACCTTTGACAAGAAACCAATATATCAATCATATTGAATCAATTAGCGAATCTATAGCTAATGGCGCCAAAACTTTTACATCTGCAGAAGTTAAAAATCGCATATTTTTATCTAAAAAATGAATGTAGTTTGGTCCGAAGAAGCTAGTAATTCATTAACAAATATTTACTTTTACATTCTTGAAGATAGTCCACAAAATGCAGAAATGGTTATTGAAAAAATTATTGAACTAGCCGAAAAATTACAAGATGAAAGTTTTGAATATTCGATTGATCCTATAATTAACAAGGTAAAATTTCGTCACATCAGCATTTGGAGTTATAAAATCATTTATGAAAGAACGAATGACCAAGTAATTATATTAGATATTTTTGATGGAAGACAAAATCCAAAAAAACTAAACGAATACTAAAAAAGCTTTCAGTTTCCTGAAAGCTTTTTGTTTTTTAATACCCACTCAAAGGGATTTCCAATTCGTATTTTTTCTTGGAAGCGTTGGTCAGTTTTTTATCCCTTAACCACGGATTGTGAATTTTTAGAATCTTATAGTTGATCCCTTGCTCTTTTGCGAAAGCTGCCAAATCAGTCACGGAAGAATCCACCACAACTTTCTTGGTTGGAATTCCCTGGTACAATTCTTCAGGCATCACATTGAAATTATAAAGCGTCGGGTTTTTCATGATTTCCTTCAAGGCCAAAATCCTGAAAACATAACGATGGGTTTCATCTGTCAACAATAAGTCATAATAATTGGAAACACCTTGACTTGTTATTTGTTTGTTCACGCCAGCCAAACCACCATTATAAGATGCCGCGGCTAATGTCCACGAACCCAGTCTCGATTTTGCATCCAACAGATAACGGCAGGCCGCTTCGGTGGATTTCTCCAAATGGTATCTTTCGTCCACTTCATCGTTTACTTCCATACCTCTTTCCTTTGCAGTTGCAGGCATGAACTGCCAAAATCCTTTTGCTCCGGCGGAAGATGTTGCGTTCATCAAGGCACTTTCGGCTACAGCCAAATATTTAAAATCGTCCGGCACACCATTTTTTTTCAAAATAGGTTCAATTATCGGAAAGAATCGGTTGGCTCTTTTTATAATTAAAAGCGTCGAAGCATCTAAATTGGCATTAACCAATAATTCCCTGTCGAATCTTTCTCTGACATCTGAAATATTTAATGGCGTTGCTTCTCCTGCAAAATCTACACTTGCCGGAAAGTATCTTTTACTAGTTGTTGTCGTTTCAGTTTTGATTTCGCCTGAAACCGCGTGAATCAAAGCACCGCTTGTTAATACTACTGCTGTGATTATTCCTGTTTTTTTTATCCAGTTCATTTTCATTTTTTTTTGATTGTTGTAAAACTATCCAATTAAACTTCCTCTTCCAAAATAATTCGTGGTAAATTTTCATTCAACCACCTGAATTTACTCAGAATCATAATATGTGTCCCCCCTTTGATGATGTGGCAATTCTTAATATTCTTTATCGGAAAAACCTCGTCCATATCACCGTGAATATGAATTACTTTCGTATCCACTTCTGTTCGCTCCCACATGATCATCTGCTCGATTGCCCAATCCAAATAGACTTTTTCGCGCATCGACAGGTACTTTTCATACAACTTCAATCGTTGCTTGATTATTGTACCAAAAGAGAATTTTGCCAAAACATCTACATTTTTCATCAATCCTGTTGGCAAAAGCTTGTAAGCTTTGGTCGATTTTGCAAATTTCATCCGCATTGGAACTTCAAGATTGCATTTTACACTCGAAATGATGATCACTTTTTTCAACTTTAAAAATTGTGCCATTTCCTGCACCAAGACACCTCCAAACGAAACGCCAACCAGCACTGCATTTTCATGTGTTACAAGCGAAGCCATTCTTTTTGCATATTCCTTCAGAATTTCTCTCGAAATCGGCATTTCCCAATCCAATAAATGAATTTCAAAAACATTTTCAGGCAATTCAATTCGCTCGAAAATCAAGGAACTTGCGGCAAGTCCCGGCATAAAATAAACGTGGATTTTTTGCATCAAAATTGTTTTAACGGTATGATAACAGCAACATCTGTGATTTATTACGAAATTTGCATAAAAATACTTTTTTTCTCGGACAGAACTTCATCCGAACTTTTAATTTATCAATAAATTATGACGACACAACTATACAAATCCACCGAAAGAGGAAAGGCGAATTTCGGCTGGCTCGATGCTAATTTTTCTTTTTCATTTGGAAATTATTTCAATCCCGACAAGGTGCAATTCGGAATGCTTCGGGTTTTGAATGATGACACAATTGCCGCTGGAATGGGTTTCGGCACACATCCCCACGATAATATGGAAATTATTACCATTCCACTCGAAGGCGGATTGAAGCACCGTGACAGCATGGGAAATGAAGGCGTGATTCGTTTTGGAGAAGTTCAGGTAATGAGTGCCGGAACGGGAATTTTACATTCCGAAATGAATGCGAGCGAGAAGGAAAGAGCAAAAACCTTACAGCTTTGGGTTTTTCCAGAAACACAAAATGTAGAACCGAGATACGACCAGAAATCGTTTGATTTGGCCAGCAAAATCAATACCTTTGTAAATGTTGTTTCGCCTAGAGATAAAAACGA
The DNA here is from genome assembly GCF_049060005.1 of Flavobacterium sp. PLA-1-15. Taxonomy (NCBI): domain Bacteria; kingdom Pseudomonadati; phylum Bacteroidota; class Flavobacteriia; order Flavobacteriales; family Flavobacteriaceae; genus Flavobacterium; species Flavobacterium sp. PLA-1-15. The sequence goes on from NZ_JBMGQS010000005.1 coordinate 15,758, forward strand.
CGGAAACGCACTTTGGGTACATCAGCAGACTTTTTTCAATCTAGGGATTTTTGAAAACGGAACAACTGTAAATTACAAGGTTAACATTGCCAAAAATGGCGTTTATCTTTTCCTTATTGAAGGAGAAATCGAGGTTGATAGACAGATTTTGAATGAAAGAGATGCAATGGGCATTATAAATTTTGAAGATTTTGATATTGATGTAAAACAGCAAGCAAAAATACTTTTGGTAGAAGTACCAATGACACACGCTTAAAAAAAGGAGATTCAAACTATGGAAATTAAAGACAATACTTTTTCAAGACAATTTGAAACGCTGGTTGACGGAAAGTTAGTTTCTGTGGAATATTCGTTCCAAGAAAAGAAGATTTTCCTGACCCGCATCAATGTTCCTGAAAATTTTGATGACGAAGAATTCATCAGCGATCTTTTGAAAAACATTATGGCTATTGCTGTTGAACGTAAATTGAAAGTAGTTCCGATTTTACCGAAAATTGCCGCTTTTTTCAGAAAAAATCCGGTTTACAAAGAATTACTTCCTCCGGGAATTAAAATTTAAATCAAACATTGAAAGCTTTTACTTGATTGTAAAAGCTTTTTTCTTTTTGGATAAATCCTTACTTTTACCTGATGCCATCACAAGAAACCACTTCAAAAGTCATTCATTTTTTCGAAAATATTGAAAAATATTATGGCTCGAAAACCGAAATCACCGAAGCACTTTGTACTGAAGCCGATCATTTCGATACACAACTAACTACTTGGAATTTATCTGAATTTACGTTGGTCCGATCGGCCTATCGAAATGCCGGTGCACGCTTTATGATGGAAGGTGAAAAAATGTATTATGAAATTTCCGCAAAAATAATTGTCGATTTTAAACAGCCTGGAAGAAATACTTTTGAGTTTATTGAGCAATATGGCAAGAGTGTTTTTAGGATAACGAAGATTAAATTTCACTATAAATACTAGATTTTCTTAAATTACAAATCTCAAAAATCAAAAAACAAATAAAATCAAAAATCCAAACCTTAGCGATTCGTAAAGTTTTGGATTTTGTCCCGAAACTTCGGGATTATAGCTTGAAATTTATTTGTCCTTTGGAAATTGTTTTTTGGAATTTACGCATATACATTCAAAAACTCCATCCTTACACTTCCATCTTCATCAATTCTGGTAAGGTTTATTTCGTGTAGTGTATTCACCAATTCTGGATTCCAAGGGGTTTTTACTTTTACATAATTTTCGGTAAATCCGTGAATGTAGCCTTCTTTGTTTTCGCCTTCAAAAAGAACGGTTCTATTCGTTCCGATTTGGCTTTCATAAAAAGCGCGACGCTTTTTTACCGAAAGTCCGCGGAGCATCTTGCTTCTCTTTGCCCTAACATTTCCGGGAACAACCCCTTCCATATTCGCCGCTTCGGTATTTTCCCTTTCAGAATAGGTAAAAACGTGCAAATAGGAAATATCCAAATCATTCAAAAAATGATAAGTTTCCAGAAAATGCTCATCGGTTTCACCAGGAAAACCAACAATTACATCTACACCAATACAGGCATGAGGCATCACTTCTCTGATTTTATTTACTCTTTCGGTATAAATTTCACGCAAATAACGACGCTTCATTTTCTTCAGAATATCATTGCTACCCGATTGTAGTGGAATATGAAAATGCGGTACAAAAGTGCGGCTTTTTGAAACGAATTCTATCGTTTCGTTTTTTAGCAAATTCGGTTCTATGGATGAAATTCGTAAACGTTCAATTCCTTCTACTTCATCCAGCTTTTGAACGAGTTCGTAAAAAGTATGTTCGTGTTTTTTATTTCCGAATTCGCCTTTTCCATAATCGCCAATATTGACACCGGTCAAAACAATTTCTTTTATGTTTTGCTGTGAAATTTCTTTTGCATTCTGCAATACATTTTCCAACGTATCGCTTCTAGAAATACCACGTGCCAAAGGAATCGTGCAATAGGTACATTTATAATCGCAACCGTCTTGGACCTTCAAGAAAGCTCTAGTCCTATCTCCAATGGAATAACTTCCTACATAGAAATCAGCTTCGGAGATTTCGCAGGAATGCACTTCGCCCATATCGTTCTTGGACAAATCGTTGATGTAATCGGTAATTTTGAATTTTTCTGTAGCTCCGAGAACCAAATCTACACCGTCGACTGCAGCTAATTCTTCCGGTTTTAATTGGGCATAGCACCCAACTGCGGCAACAAAAGCTTTATCGTTCAACTTCATTGCTTTTTTTACTACTTGCTTGAATTGCTTGTCGGCGTTTTCTGTTACTGAACATGTATTGATGACATAGATATCGGCAACTTCTTCAAAATCAACACGGTCAAAACCTTCGTCTTGAAAATTTCTGGCAATCGTGGAGGTTTCTGAAAAATTCAGCTTGCACCCCAAAGTATAAAAAGCGACTTTCTTTTTGTTTTCCATAATAAAGCTTAATTGATGAAATCGTTGTCAAAAAATTAAGCCTGCAAATTTACATACATTTTTTAAGATAGGAAACGATTCGTTTATTTTAGATTGATTCTCTTTAACCGAGATGATTAGCGCCAATATTGACCGAAAAAGTTTCTGGAAATGAAAATGGATTTTCCTTTAGCCCTGATGGTAGTGGAAATCCTTTTGCCTCGATTTTTTTCGAGGCAAAAGATTGTAACGGACAGCAGGAACTACGATTATTGAAATGCCTAAATGATTTGCTCCTTAAATTTCCACTTGCGTGAAGAGCACGCTGTTTGTGTTTATGCTAATCTTGAAAGGTATTCGTAGAATGAAATGTCCTTGTCGATTTGCATTTTCCTGAAGATTCTCTCCTTGCGTTTTCGACAGGCTTCCTGTGTGATGTTGAAAATTGTCCCGATTTCTTTCAGGCTCAAATTCATATAAACGTAGCAGATAAAACGGATATCATTTGAAGAAAGATTCGGATGTTTTTCCTTTAAAGTCGAAAGCAATCCTTGATTGACTTCTTCAAAATGGACAATAAAATTATCCCATTCCGAATCAGTTTTTAAATGTTCTTTCAGCGATTTTATGTGGGTTTTGAGTTTTAAATTTTGTGAAACATCCGGAAGTTCTGATAGTGAATTCACAATTTCTTCAATCATTTCGTTTCTTCCCGAGAGGTATAATGCCTTTGAAGAAAGCTTTCTGTTTTTTTGTTCGATCTCGTTTTTGAGGGTTTCCTGCTCCAGAAGTGCTTCGTTTTCTATTTCCTTTACGTGTTTCTCGAGTAAAAGATTTTCGTTCTTTTCTTTCTCCAATTCAAGCGCAATGATCTTTTGTTCCCTTTCAGCTATAATCTTCTTCTGCTCCTGCTTGATAGCCCGATTTCTAAACATTCTGTAGACGAAAAACAGCAATACCATGAAGATTACAATGGCCGAAATAAAGATTTTTCGTTCGTTACTTGACTTTTCCAATTGAGAATTCAGATCGTTTTTATAATTCTGAATTTCAAATTTTACCTTATTGTTTTCGTATAATTTTTCATTATTTAATTTCGCTACTGAATCCCTGGTTTTGACCATTTCGTTCTTAGCTTCTAAAGCATTTTTGTAATCATTTTTCTTGACATAAGCCAATGAAAGCTCGTTTAAAAGATTGGCTTTCATATCCAAATCCCTGCAGTCTTGCAAAGCCAATCTCAAATAAAAAATACTTTTATCTGTATTTCCTTCTAAAGAATAGATATGCGCCAAATGATTTAGGATTGTCATATTATATTCTTTTTCTCTTACTCTTTTTGTCTTAGTATACAACTTCAACAATATAGTCTTTGCCTGCCCTAATTCCCCTTCCAATAAAAGATATTCAGCAAAAGTTGCTTCGGCTTGTATGTTCAATACAGTAGACTCTTTATGATCTGCAAGGATTTCCAAAGCTTCTTCTATATATTTTTTTGCTCCCTTCGGGTTATCCAACCTATTTTCCGCCCTTGCCATATTAATAGCATATAAGGATACTTTTATGGCATCTTTTTCCTCTTTGGCGGTATTGTAAGCCTTTAGATAATATTCCTTTGCTTTCACAAATTTCTTTTCCATTGCATACATTCCTCCAATATTATTGAGAACTGCCATTTCGCGTATGGGATCCAAGTGTTTGATGGCAACTGTGTAAGCTTCGAGATAGTAATTTAATGCTTCTCCATAATCCGAAAGATTATAATAAATAATTCCAATATTATTTTTGATTTCAAACTGTTGCTGGTGCCAATTATTCTTCTCAGCTGCTATTTGTGCCTTGGTCAAATACTCTAAAGCAACCGAATAATCGCCTTTATCCATAGCAACAAAGCCTGAATCAATGACTTTTTTACATTGTTCAAGTGTTTGTCCAAATGTCGCCATATTAACAATTAGACAAAAAAACAAGCTAAAAAATAGTGTTTTTATATTCATTCTATCAAACAGAAACCAATAATTATACATTTAGCATTATCAATAAAACAAAATGTTGATTTTTTAATTATCTTTTTTATTATTATTACAAATGGCTAATCTATAACATAATTTTTATAAAATGAAAAACAATTTCTTTAGGTTTAATAAATTGATTTGGAATTGAATACAGTAGCTTTCCAGAAAAATTCTAATAGTTTTCTCAATTTTTTGCGTTTGAACTCTTTCACAGCGAATGGCCCTGAATTAAAGGTTTCATAAAGTTTTAGGAATACATTTTAAGGCTGCCTAATTTAGTGTTGAATTTAAAATCAAAGTTTTATGAAAATTAAAAATATCCTTTTGGCATCTTTTGCCATGGCGTCTTCTATTATGAATGCTCAGGAAGAAATAATCAAAGAGAGTGAATTGCCAGCTTCAGCAGTTACTTTTTTAGCAACAAATTTCAAAAATAATCCCGTCAGGACCGTCGTTAAAGATACTGACATGAGGAAAGTTACATTCGAAGTTAAGCTTAATGACGGAACTGAAGTTGAGTTTAATCAAAAAGGTGAATGGAAAGAAGTGGACGGCGACAAAAAACCAATTCCAACTGCGTTTATTCCGAAAACGATTTTGGATTATGTGAAAACAAAATACCCAAATGAGCAGATTACCCATATCGATAAAGGGCTTAGGGATTATGATGTAGATCTGACAAATGGATTGGATTTGGAGTTTGATTTGAATGGTAAATTCTTGAGAATAGATAAATAAGACTTCACTTGTTGGGTTTGTATAATTTTTAGTACATTAGTATCCTAAATTTTAAATTTGCCTAAAATGAAAGATAAAATTATTATTGCTGCTTTGCTTTTTATGACGAGCTTCTTTATGAATGCACAAAAAAAAGAGCAGGTTAGAACCTTGCCCACTCAAGGAACGGAGTTTGTGGCGACACATTTTAAAGACCAGAAAATCAAAACTATTTTTAAAGTTCCTTCTGACAAGAAACACAAATACGAAGTTACTTTGGAGAATGGAATTGAAATTGAGCTAGACAGCTACGGAAAATGGAAAGAAGTTGAAGGAAATAACAATCCTGTTCCTTACAGCTATTTAAAGCCGGCAACAGTTACTTATTTGAAGACAAACTACGGAAATCGCAGAGTTGTTGAAGTAGAAAATGGACCTCGATTCATTTTTGTGAAATTGGATAATGATGTAAAATTACAGTTTGAGGCAGAAGGAAAGTTCTATAGAATTTATACTGAAGAGTAAAATATTGATACTATAAAAAAGGCTGTTTCGATTGAAACAGCCTTTTTTAGTTTATTCTTTTCTCCACTTTTTAGTTTCTTCGAAAACGTGTTCTAGGATTCGCATTTCTTTTTCGTCGAATTCTACGTTTCTTCGAAGCATCACCAAGCGTGCGGTTTCAAAGGCTTTTTTAGTGATGTAGGTTGTAAATCCAGAAGCTCCACCCCATGAAAAACTTGGAACGAAGTTACGAGGAAATCCACTTCCGAAGATATTCGAACTTACTCCTACAACTGTTCCTGTATTGAACATCGTGTTGATACCACATTTGCTGTGATCACCCATCATCAAACCACAGAATTGTAGTCCGGTTTTTGCGAAACCTTCTGTTTCATAGCTCCACAGTTTTACTTCTTCATAATTGTTTTTTAGGTTCGAATTGTTACTATCGGCTCCGATATTACACCATTCTCCTAAAACTGAATTTCCTAAAAATCCGTCATGCCCTTTATTTGAATATCCAAAAAGCACTGAATTGCTCACTTCTCCACCAATAACAGCATGAGGCCCTACTGTTGTTGCACCGTAGACTTTTGTAGCTAATTTTACTCTTCCAGATTCGCATAAAGCAAATGGCCCACGAATTACAGAACCTTCCATAATTTCGGCATTTTTACCAATATAAATAGGTCCAGTAGAAGCATTCAACGTTACAAATTCAAGCTTTGCTCCTTCTTCTATAAATATATTTTCTGGTGCAATTACATTTACACTTTTAGGGATCGGTTGCGATTTTCGGTCTTCTGTCAATAATTCAAAATCTTCACGGATGGCACTATCATTTTTTTGAAAGATATCCCAGGTGTGTTCAATTGTCAAGCAATCTTCAGCATATTCTATGATTTCGTAAGTATCAAAATCAACTTCTTCTTGCGAATCTTGCGTGAAGAAAGCAATTACTTCCTCTCCTTTAAAAATGGCTTGGTTAGGCTCTAAATTTGAAACCAATTCAGCCAAGACTGCATTTGGAAGAAATGATGCGTTTATCATTACGTTTTCTTCCAACTCCACCATCGGAAATTTTTCAGACAAATATTCTTCCGTCAAACTTGTGGTGGTTGAACCTAAATATTTTTCCCATTTTTCACGTATGGTTAAAATTCCAACACGGATATCGGCAACCGGACGTGTAAATGTGAATGGCAGTAAGGCATTTCTAACTGTTCCGTCAAAAAGTATATAGTTCATTTTGTTTCTTGTTTCAAATTTAATGTTCAAAGTTACAAAGATTTTATTTGCTTTTATAGAGGCTTTAGATTCTTAATGCAAATATCACAGCAATAAAAAAGCCTCCCGAGTTGGAAGGCTTTTGTATCTTGAAACAGATAAATAATTATTTACCGTGTTTAGCGTATTTAGTTTTGAATTTATCAATACGTCCTGCAGTATCGATAAGTTTAGATTTACCTGTGTAAAAAGGGTGAGAAGTTCTAGAAATCTCCATCTTTACAACTGGATATTCTACACCTTCGTGCGTGATTGTTTCTTTAGTATCTGCAGTAGATTTTGTGATAAAAACTTCGTCGTTAGACATGTCCTTAAAAGCTACCAATCTGTAATTCTCTGGGTGAATTCCTTTTTTCATTTTAAATCTTTTATTGTTGGCTATAATTTGCTTTGAAGCTTTTCTTTTTCACTGAAAAGGTATAAACGCCTTATAACTTTTTGTTTTTACTTATTTATTTTGAGTTTGCAAATTTACAATTATTTTTCAATAAACAAATCTTTACTTCCTTTTTTTTAAAAGATTATATGAAATGATTTTTATTTATCTAATAGCGGAATTACTATATTTGTAGATTATTTTGAAAATACTTCAATGACAGACATTATTAAAAAGACGGGATTCAGCATCGGTCTTATATTAGGAATACTGCTGATCCTGCTTTCGAGTTACATTTATTTTGTAAACCTTGCTTTGCTGACCAATGTTTGGGCAGGCGTTTCAACATTAGCCTTGACCATTATTTTCGGCATCATTTCAATTGTAGTCATTAAAGGAAAACTAGGCGGCTTTATTACTTTCAAAGAAGCTTTTTCGGGTTATTTTATTACAATCCTAACAGGAAGTTTACTTTCCTGTCTTTATCTGATTTTGATATACAATTTCGCTCTTTCCCCAGAAATAAAAACAAATATTGTGTTGGCAATGCGTAATTTTGATGTCAATTTATTGAAACAAAACCTGATGCCTCAGGAAAACATTAATCAGACTCTAGAATTCTATAAAACTTTTGATCCGTTTACGATTAAGGAAGTGATTACGGCCTTCATCAAATACCTTTTGAGGGATTGCCTTATCGGATTTCTAGTTGCATTAATTTTCAGAAATAAGAGAAACTTATAACAATGAATTTATCCATAGTAATACCACTTCTAAACGAAGAAGAATCGTTGCAGGAACTCCACGATTGGATTATTTCGGTAATGAAAACAAACAATTACAGCTACGAAGTCATTTTTATTGACGACGGAAGTACGGATAATTCATGGTCCATCATTGAACGATTATCCAACGAAAATCCAAATATAAAAGGAATCCATTTCCTTAAGAATTTTGGAAAATCCCAAGCACTCCATGCAGGTTTTGCACGGGCAAAAGGAGATGTGGTGATTACAATGGATGCCGATTTACAAGACAATCCAGAGGAAATTCCGGAGTTGTACAACATGATCATCAATCAGAAATTCGACTTGGTTTCGGGTTGGAAAAAGAAACGTTATGATTCTATTGTATCGAAAAATCTACCTTCGAAATTATTCAACTGGGCCGCACGAAAAACATCGGATGTACAGCTGAATGACTTCAATTGCGGATTGAAAGCCTACAAGAATATCGTCGTAAAAAATATTGAAGTTTCGGGCGAAATGCACCGTTATATCCCTGTCTTGGCAAAAAATGCCGGCTTTGGAAAAATCGGAGAAAAAGTCGTAAAACATCAGGCGCGAAAATACGGCGAAACCAAATTCGGAATGGAGCGTTTCATCAATGGTTTCCTAGATTTAATCACTATTTGGTTTCTTTCCCGATTCGGAAAAAGACCGATGCACTTGTTTGGTGCTTTAGGTTCCGGCATGTTCGTCATAGGATTTTTATCGGCCTTATTTATAGGTGTCAACAAATTAATCCGTCTTTACAATGATTATCCAACCATAAAAGTAACCGACAATCCTTGGTTTTACATCTCTTTAACTACCATGATTTTAGGTACACAATTGTTTCTTGCCGGATTTTTAGGTGAAATCATCTTAAAAACCAAAAGCAACGAAGGACGATACAAAATAGCAAAAGAAGTAAATTTATAATAGTTTAAAACTTATTGAAATGCACATCGAAAAACATATCTTAGACCAAGTAAATGAGTGGCTTACACCAACATTTGATAACGATACACAAGAAAAAATCAAGGAAATGATGACTTCTTCTCCAAAAGAACTGGAAGAAAGTTTCTATAAAAATCTTGAATTCGGGACCGGCGGAATGCGAGGCGTTATGGGTGTTGGAACCAACCGTATCAACAAATATACATTAGGAAAAAATACGCAAGGACTTGCCAATTACATGCACAAAGTTTTTCCTGGAAAGAAATTAAAAGTCGTGATTGCTTACGATTGCCGTCACAACAGCAACACGTTGGCGAAAGTGGTTGCCGATGTTTTTTCTGCTAATGACATTCAAGTGTATTTATTTTCAGATATGCGTCCGACTCCAGAATTGTCTTTCGCCTTGAAATATCTAGGTTGCCAAGCCGGGATCGTACTTACTGCCTCTCACAATCCGCCAGAATACAACGGATACAAAGTATATTGGGAAGATGGTGGACAATTGGTTCCGCCACAGGATAGCGAAATCATCAAGGTTATTGAAGATTTGAAATACGACGAAATCAAGTTTCAAGCAAATGAAAATCTAATCAAATACATCGATAAGGAAATTGACGATGCTTTCGTAAAGTCATCGATTAAAAATGCAAGTTTTGATACTTCGGCTTCCGCCAAAGACAATCTGAACATTGTTTTCACATCGTTGCACGGAACTTCAATAAAAGCTGTACCGCAAACTTTGGAACAGGCTGGTTATAAAAATGTACACATCGTTCCGGAACAAGCCGAACCAAATGGCGATTTCCCAACGGTTAAATCTCCAAATCCAGAAGAGCCTGAAGCTTTGACGATGGCTTTGGCTTTAGCCGATAAATTAAACGCCGATATTGTTATTGGAACTGACCCTGATTGTGACAGATTGGGTGTTGCCGTTCGAAATAACGAAGGAAAAATGACCTTGCTTAACGGAAATCAAACCATGGTTTTGATGACGGCATTTTTATTGGAACAATGGAAAAAACAAGGAAAAATCAACGGAAAACAATTCATTGGTTCTACAATTGTTTCAACTCCAATGATGCTTGCTTTGGCAGATGGTTATGGCGTTGAATGCAAAGTGGGCTTGACCGGCTTCAAATGGATTGCAAAAATGATCAAGGATTTTCCTGAATTGCAATTTATTGGCGGTGGCGAGGAAAGCTTCGGATTTATGGTTGGCGATGCCGTTCGCGATAAAGACGCCGTTGCTGCTACATTATTGATCTGTGAAGTTGCTGCCCAAGCTAAAGCAAACGGAAGTTCTGTTTACAAAGAATTGCAAAATCTTTATGTAGATTTTGGTTTTTATAAAGAACACTTGGTTTCACTGACTAAAAAAGGAATTGAAGGATTGGCAGAAATCAACCAGATGATGGTAAATCTACGTTCAAATCCTTTGAAGGAAATTGCTGGTGAGCGCGTCGTGATGGTAGAAGATTATAAAAATTCAACTGCGAAAAATTTATTTACAGATGAAGTTGAGACTTTGAACATTCCAAAATCAGATGTTTTGATTTATTATACTGAAGATGGTTCTAAAATTGCAGCTCGACCAAGTGGAACGGAGCCAAAAATAAAATTCTATGTGAGTGTAAATGCTCCTCTTGATAATGTGGCAAACGCTAATCAAGTTGAAGCACAATTAGACTCAAAAATTAAAAATATAATTGCCGATTTAGGAGTATAATGATGGATGAAAATATAAAGAAGATAATTCCTTTTGCAAGAAAGTATGATTTCCATATAGTTTGGAATATCTTTTTCAATGTATTATATGCTTTGTTCAGCACTCTTTCCTTTGTAGCATTATTTCCTTTAATGGAAGTTTTGTTCAAAATGAACGAGCGTGTCGTTGCATTGCCAAAATATGAAGGGATTTTAGAGCTAGGAACTTACGGAAAACAATATCTTCAATACTACATCACAAAACTTTCGGAAGAAAATGGCCCTGAATATGCGCTATTATTAACAGTTTCCCTTGTTATATCGACATTCTTGTTGAAAAATGTTTTCAATTATGCCGCTTCGCAACATTTAATGAAACTGAAGAATGGCGTTCTGCGTGATTTACGTGAAAAAATGTTCAACAAGATAATAGACCTGCCAATTTCTTATTATTCAGAAAAAAGAAAGGGAGATATTATGGCAAGAATGCTAGGCGATGTCAACGAAGTTCAAAACTCATTCTTTATGGTTTTGGAATTGATCATAAAAGAACCGTTAACTATTGTTTTCGCGATACTTGCCATGCTAAAAATCAGTCTCGAACTGACATTGTTTGTTTTTGTATTTATCCCAATATCCGGTTTTATCATTTCAAAAATTGGAAAATCTTTGAAATCAAAATCACAACGAGCACAGAAGGAAAACGGCTATCTGATTTCGGTTGTTGAAGAAAGTCTCACAGGATTAAAAGTGGTGAAAAGTTACAATGCAGAACCTTTTTTTAAGAAAACATTCATTGACTCCATCAATAGATTATTGCATTTAAACAATTCAATTGGCAAGAAAAATAATTTAGCATCTCCTATGAGTGAGTTTATGGGAATCGTCGTAATAGCTATCTTACTTTGGTACGGAGGAAGCCTAGTATTGGTAGACAAGACATTAAATGGTGCACTTTTTATTGTTTACTTAGGTCTGGCTTATAACATCTTAACTCCCGCAAAGGCAATTTCAAAAGCATCCTACCAAGTAAAAAATGGTTTGGCTGCTGCCGAAAGGGTTTTTGAAGTTTTAGAAGTTGAAAATACTATCGAAGACAAAGTTGATGCTGTTGAACTACAAGACTTCAAGAATGAAATCAATCTTAAAAATATCAATTTCTCTTATGGAGAAGAACCTGTTTTAAAGAATTTTTCTTTGACAATCCCTAAAGGAAAAACAGTTGCATTGGTTGGACAATCCGGAAGCGGAAAAAGCACAATCGCCAATCTCTTGACGCGTTTTTATGATGTGAAAAATGGTGAGATCCTCATCGACAATCATAATATAAAAGATGTAACAATGAAATCCTTGCGTGATTTGACTGGTTTGGTAACGCAAGACAGCATTATGTTCAACGGAACCATTAAAGACAATATTCGATTAGGTAATCTAGAAGCTACAAATGAAGAAGTAATCAATGCTTTGAAAATTGCCAATGCCTACGAATTTGTAAAAGATTTACCCTCGGGAATCGACACCAACATCGGCGACAGCGGAAACAAACTATCTGGTGGACAAAAACAACGTCTTTCCATTGCAAGAGCTGTTTTGAAAAATCCTCCGATTATGATTTTGGACGAAGCCACTTCGGCATTGGATACGGAAAGCGAAAGATTGGTTCAAGATGCTTTGGAGAACATGATGCAAAATAGAACTTCCGTGGTAATTGCCCACCGACTTTCGACCATTCAAAAAGCCGATAAAATTGTAGTGATGCAAAAAGGTGAAATTGTAGAGCAAGGAACTCACGAAGAGCTTCTTGCGAAAGGCGGAACTTATTCTAAATTGGTGATGATGCAGAGTTTTGAATAACCTAAATTTTTTATTTATTTAATTCAATCTTTAAATGGTTTTTACATTTTTATAAGTAATTTTAGAATATGTATATAGCCGACAATACCATCAAACTTCCCGAAGATCCAGACACCATCGTTTGGAAATACTTGGACTTGTCAAAATTTGTTGATTTACTGCTCTACCGAAAATTGTTCATGTCGCGTTCGGATAAGTTTGAGGATCAATACGAAGGTACTTTCAGCGAACCGACTTTCGAGGAAATCAAGAAACTTTCGATTGACAATCCCGGCTTTTTAGAATACTACAAAACGCATCGCAAAAATGTGGTCATCAGCAGTTGGCACATCAACGAATACGAGTCGTTTGCGATGTGGCAGATTTTTACTCAGAAAAGTGAAGGATTAGCGATTCAATCTACTTTGGGCAGAATTCAAAAAGCTTTGAATGCCGACAATGACTACCAACAACATATCGGCGAAGTGAATTATATCGACTACAAAAAAGAATACATTCCGTTTGAAAATACCTTTTTTCCATTTCTTTTCAAACGGAAAAGTTTTCAATACGAAAGAGAAATCCGTATTATTTCTGATTTGACTTCTTATCATCTTGAGATTGACAACGGACTAAAAATCGATGTTGACATCTGTAATCTTATCGAAAAAATCTACATTCATCCAAAATCTGAAAATTGGTATAAAAAGCTTGTGATTGATTTGGTAGAACGACTTGGGTTTGATTTTACTATCGAAAAATCTGATTTGGAAAGTGATATTCTGATTTAATTTTTAGTGGATTGCAAATTAATTGAAGTATTTCTTTAAATTTACCTCTACCAAATCTGCAAGATGAAACTAGAATTCTGCAAGCCTAAAAACAAACTACTCGAAACCTATATGGAAGGCTATTATTTTCTTACCCAAAAAGAAGATGACCCGACTGTAGAGTACCTTACTTTTCCGAATAATTTCAGCATTATATCGGTTTATCAGGATACGGTGATTGAGTTTTCTGAAAACAAGGCTATTATCACTGGCAAAAAGAATAATTCGTTTTCGTCAGATTTAATATGCCATTACAAAAAACCAATCCACGTAGTTTGCAAAGGCGAACTCAATGAAATTACTTTTTACTTCAAACCATTGGGATTAAATTCTTTTTTGAATAAGCCTCTATGTGATTTTACGAATGACTTTTTCTCGAATTTTATTCCTTATGATGATTATACTGAAAAAATGCAGTTTATCTTGAAAGAAAAAGATATAGAAACCAAAAAGGATTTGATTGAAGACTATTGGCTCTCGAAATTGACACCTTTCCGCCACACCTTTTTACATAGAGTCATCGAAGATTTGACAAACGTAAATAATGATTATTCAGTAGCAGAATTGGCCGATAAATACAAGACCAGCAGGCAAAATCTAAGCAAACATTTTGAAACACATTTGTGCAAAACGCCTTCTGAATTTAAGAAAATCCAACGCTTCAGGGAAGCCTTGAAATCTAAAATTGAATATAAAAATTCTGGTGAAAATCTAACAACTTTAAGCAATGACTTGCTCTTTTACGACCAATCCCACCTGATAAAAGACTTCAAATCATTGACTGGTTTAACACCAAAAGCCTTTTTTAAGAACATCACTTCCCACCAAAATGGAAAAATAAATTGGCTTTTTACACAATGATTACATTTTTACAATTTTAATCAAATGAGTTGACTTACATTTGTTTAAATTAAAAACACAATCAAGATGATCTCAGTAATTATTAAATTGGTTTCTTTATTAGTTTCGATGGTTGTAAGTCTTTTTGAATATTTTTTCTAGACTTAAATCTTCTGAAAATAATTCCTTAAACTGGTTTGTAGCTTTCCAGTTTCCAATCCTTGTTAGATAAATCTACATAGTAATAAAGTATTACATCGTTTTTGTCGAACTGACCATTTTTGTTGGTGTCTTCTATTGTTCGAAAGTAAAGACGATTTTTCGATTCTACCAAATTCCAATCAATCAATTCCTGCATATCCGGCGAAAGCTTTGTGAAATCTTTTCCGCTGATATCACTGATGTACAATGACTTGATATCACTTACATCTAATTTATTGTCCTTATTGGTATCCATATCAGCAACGGAATATACTAAAAGTTGATGCTTGGTTTTTTCAAAAATAGTATTCAGATAACTTGCCGTTTGAATCACCATTTTCTTATCCGTTAGCGGTCTGATTTCAGTTGAATCAACGTGTTGGAATTTCAAATTCTGAAGAAATCCTGTAATTTCAAATCGGTTGTAATTCGAAATCGAAAAGCTTACTTTATCGGTATTAGAAGAACCATAGCTTGATTTTGCTCTACCTTCGTAAACCCTATAATCTCCAATTGGATGAATCAAATATTTTGTTCCTTCCATTTGAATTGGCAAGTCGGCAATTTCTATCTGAGAAGAATCGATTGGTTGCGGTTTTGCTTCCGTAGTTGAAGTTTTTTCATAGGTAACCTTAGGAGTTTCCGCCTCTTCCTTACAGCTTGTCAGTGCCAAAACAGCAAACCCAGCCAATAGTATGTTTAAGTTTTTCATAGTCATCAGAATTCTATTCAAATATAGTGATTTTTAAAACTTTCTTTTAGTATTAACGTATTTATAACCTTGCTGATAGTTTCAAATTGAAAACCCTTGTCGTCAAATAATTAGGAACACCATATTGATTTTTCGAATAAACATCTCGTACCCAAGTGTTTGTTATGGCGTTTTGGTTATCAAATAAATTGAAGATTTCAAAACCAAATGATAAGTCTTTGAATCTTTTCAGCCAATGCCCTTCCGGTCGTTTGGCATTATTATCTGTTAAAACATACGAAAATCCAACATCCGCTCGACGGTAATCACGCAAACGCAACTGATAGGCATAAGGATCAGCATAAGACGGCGAACCTCCTGGCAAACCTGTATTGTAAACCAAATTCAAGTATAATTTGACACTTGGAATGTTCGGCATATAATCCTGGAAAAGTATCCCGAATTTCAATCGCTGATCGGTTGGACGCGCGATAAAACCCTTATTATCAATGTTTTCTTCGGTTTTCATATAACCAAAACTCAACCAAGATTCAGTTCCAGGAACAAATTCACCGTTCAATCTCAAATCCAAACCTTGGGCAAAAGCTTTTGCGTTATTATTGGCAGCATATCGAATTCTGACATTTTCTAACGTATAAGGATTTACATCTGTCAGTGATTTATAATAAGCTTCTGAAACCAATTTAAAAGGTCGATCCCACATTTTAAAACTATAATCATTGCTCAAAACAATATGAAACGACTGCTGTGCCTTTACATCTGGATTAACAGCACCGTTCATATCGCGCAACTCGCGGTAAAAAGGCGGTTGATGATACAATCCTCCCGAAAGCCTGAAAACCATATCCTTATCCCAATCCGGTTTGATGGCGATAGAAGCTCTCGGACTGAATGTAGTTTGGCTTTTTCCAGTTAAATCATCACCAGAAACCTGCCAATTGTGAGCTCTTACACCCGCATTGTACCAAACTTCGTGATCACCAATCTCATCTTTTCGGCTCCACTGCATATAACCCGAAAGACGGTCAATTTTTACATAATTTGTAGCTCTAACATTCTGATAAGGAACCAACGGCCCAACATACGGATTATAAGGTTGTTCATTAACAGGTAATTCAAATTTCGGAGGATTCAATGAAAAACCGGCAGAATCAATTACTTCCCACTCTACGATCCTGTCTCTGATATCTTCACGAGTGTACTTGAAACCCCATTCGATTGTGTTTTTTTCTATCTGATGCACACCTTTTACTTCGGCATTTACAATCAAGGCATCCAAATCATTTCGGGCATGATTCAACTGAGAACCGATTCCTTCTGAGAAATCTACATTTCCAAAATCGTCAGAACCAATGCTGGTATTGACTTCACCCAAACGATATTGTGCAAAAATGTCAAAGTATTCCTGTTCTGTCGTATGATAAGCCGAACCTATAAACTTAAATGTATTATTTTCATTTGCCTGATAAACCGATTTGAAAGCTCCAAAAAAAGTACGGTATTCGTCTTTTTCTTTTCCGTCGTAAACAACCAACAAAGCTATCGGATCGCTAATTGTTCCAAAATTCGTCTGACGGCTCAAAGGCTCATAGCTGTATTTGTTTTGTGAAACATTCCCTAGAAAACTCCATTGCCATTTTGTAGAAGGCGTGTAAGTAAAGTAGGTTTGTACATCCGCAAATGAAGGTCTGAAATTGCTTTCCGTTTCTTGACTGTTCACCAAAAGACTGTTGTCCCGGTAACGGATTCCTGTAATATTTGTCCATTTTTGATTAGGAGAAACAGCTTCCACCGCAACACTTCCGCCAAGAAAACTGGCTTCGGCCGAAGCGCCAAATCCTTTTGGAATTCTATACGTTATATCTAAAACAGACGACAATTTATCACCATATTTTGCTTGAAAACCACCTGCTGAAAAATCAACATTTTCAACCATATCGGTATTGGTGAAGCTCAAACCTTCTTGTTGTCCTGAACGAATCAAGAAAGGACGGTACACTTCGATTTCGTTTACATAAACCAAGTTTTCATCATAATTTCCACCACGCACATTATATTGGCTACTCAACTCATTATTTCCGCTCACACCTGCGAAAGTCTTCAAAATACTTTCTACTCCAGGATTTGCGGATGGATTTTTCCTAATAGTAGCCGGATCAATGTTTTCAAGGCCTTGCGAACGTTTTCTACTTTTTGTATTGATGACAACATCAGACAATTGTTCAGCATTTGACTTTAAAATAGGATTGAATTCAAAATTTTCATTTGTATTCAGATTCACAACTTGGGTAGCTTTTTTTAAGTTTATATGACTGAAAACAATCGTAACATTTTCATTTGCGGGAACATATAAGACATAGTAGCCGTTTTTATCCGAAGCAGTAAAACCGTTCGAAAACGTAACGTTTACATTTTCTACAGGCTTGTTATTTTCATCAAGAATTACACCCTGAATCCTTGC
The DNA here is from genome assembly GCF_049060005.1 of Flavobacterium sp. PLA-1-15. Lineage (NCBI taxonomy): Bacteria > Pseudomonadati > Bacteroidota > Flavobacteriia > Flavobacteriales > Flavobacteriaceae > Flavobacterium > Flavobacterium sp. PLA-1-15. Next base: position 33,388 of record NZ_JBMGQS010000005.1, read on the forward strand.
CGTCTGTGCGAAAGCAGTAAAACTAAAAAGAAAAAAAAACAGAGTAAATAAGGTATGTTGTGTTTTCAAGAGGACTTTTTATTATTTTTTTTGACTTCTAAAAAAATGAGTTTCAAAGATAGTAGAATTTCCAACATTATCTGTAACGACCACTTTTAAATCGTTTCGACCTTCGGCTAAAAACTTCTCCTCAAACTCGTGAACGATTGTCTTGGTTTTGTAATCGTATTCAAACAAAACCCATTTCCCATTCAGATAACCACTAAACGTTTTAATTCCCGATAAATTATCGCTGATAGTCAATTTTAAATTGCTTTGGTTGCTCAACCATTTTCCTTCTTTGATGTTTACAGGAGTGATTCTTGGCGCCGTAGTATCTTTTGCCAAAACAAATTTTCCAAGATTTTTAGTGTAGGATGTAAAAACGCTGTCTTTTATTTTGGTAAAGTTAAAGCTCAACCTTTTCCCTTCAACTGAAGCAATGAACATTTTTTCCTTTTCAGCTGGCGTAAATTTATTGTTTTCGATGGTTACGGTAAAATTATTATGAACCGCTACCGATTCGTCGTGAAAAGTCAAAGTATCATCTTTTACATCAAAATTTAGATAGAAATCATCATAAAAAGTTCCGGCCGGAACAAAAACCGACATATTGTCTTTCTTGTAAATATTGTCGTTTTTGGCTTTCAGGAAATAATCCGTTTTCTTGATATTGTTTGCAATTGTTGGCTGGTTGGGCGAATATTGAATTGGAACACTAACCACAACTTTATTGTTATTAAAATCTGAAACTTCAATTCGATAATTATTGGTAAGGTTCGGTTTTACTTCTATCACACCCAAATTTTCGTTGGTTTTGATTAAACTCAACGGATAAGAATTGGTCATGAATAACTGCTGAATGCGCACTCCCATTCTCTTAAATCGATAAAAATCAAGCAATGCGTTGATGTAACGACTTTCGTCGAAAGCAAAAGTATCGAACTGATAACCAAAATGCGGAACTCCATTTAAATACGATTGCACTTTATAAAGTCCGTTTTTATTGTAATTGAAATCAAACATATCGTAGGAACTGATTCCAAAACCAACTTTTCCGTTGACCGCTACTTTTTCGGAAACATAGCTTCCATCGGGCTGAAGCGAAATGTTCAGGGTAATAGGTTGAAGCGATTGGTTTACGCTTGAGTTTTCTCCAACAGGATATGCCATCAATGTTGTAACTGCTGGTAATTTGGTATCTTTTATCAAAGCATCAAAACCAAAAAGCAAAGGATTGATCGGTTTTTCGGATTGCGTGTCACGAAATTCAAAATGAAGATGCGGACCGCCGGATCCTCCCGAATTTCCGGAAAATGCAATAAGTTCACCTTGCTTTACTGGCAAATCTCCCGGCTTTGGAAACATTTCTATTTCGTAGGTTTCTTCTTTGTAATGATTGTCACGGATGTATGCTTCAATTGTAGGAGAAGCTTTTTTCAAATGACCATAAACTGTTGTATATCCATTTGGATGGGTAATGTAAATTGCCTTTCCATAACCGAAAGTTGAAATTTTTATACGCGAAACGTAGCCTTCCGCGGAAGCGTAAACATTCAAGCCTTCTTTTTGCTGGGTTTTAAAATCCAAACCGGTATGAAAGTGGTTGCTTCTCAATTCGCCGAAGGAACCTGAAAGATGAAGCGGGATATCTAATGGTGATTTAAAATAATCCTTTGGATAATTCTGAGAAAAAACCGGTATGGCTAATAGTAAAAAAAGCAATCGTAAAGTCATAACAAACATTTTTGCTAATATAAAAAAAAGTCACAATCTAACCGAGAAATAGTTCAAATTATAACTAGCTATTTTTCAAATTATTATAGTAAAAAGCATTAAATTTCGTAAAAAACAATTAAAAACATTGTGTAATAAAATAGGAATATTAACTTTGTAGATTATGTAACGAAATATTGCGTCAATGAGTGAAATTGCGGAAATTGTTGATACTCTTGAGAATAGACTTTCGAAACTTTTTGCTAAATTGGATAATTTAGAGAAGACTTCGAAGGAGCTACAAGACGAATTGCAAAAATCGGCAACCATCATACAAAATCAGTCTCGTGAGATTGAAACCTTGAAAGGAAAGTATAACACACTCAAGATGGCCAATTCGTTACTGGGCAGTGAAGAAAATAAAAGAGATACAAAGCTTAAGATAAATTCATTAATTCGTGAAATTGATTACTGTATTGCACAGTTATCCGATTAGTAAGTATGGACGAAAAGCTTAAAATTAAAATATCAATTGCAGACAGAGTTTATCCGTTAACGGTAGATATGTCGCAGGAAGAAGGTCTGAGAAGTGCTTCTAAAAAAATTGATATTATGATCAAGCAATTCGAAGAAAATTATGCCGTGAGGGACAAACAGGATGTTTTGGCGATGTGTGCTTTACAATTTGCATCACAATTAGAGCAAAAACAAATCGATACAACCACGGATAATACAGAAACCAACGAAAGATTAAAAAAAATAAACAATCTTTTAGCGCAATATCTCGAGAAATAAACGTTCTTAAACATAGACTAAAATACTGCCTACATTAGTTCATATTTTGGTAAACTCAACACTAACAATTTAGAATGAGCAAATCATCGTTACTATAGCAAGCCGTTTCAGTACGGAAGCTTGAACAGCGAGTTAGCTCAAAACTTGTCCTTACGAGTTTATACAATTCACTCTAATGTAGGCTTTTTTTATATACAAAAACAAAAACAAAATGGACAGTACATTAATTATAGTTATCGTAGGAATAGTAGGTATTTCGGGAGGTTTCTTCATCGCAAAACTGATGGAAAAGAACAATGTTTCTACCTTGATTAAAAACGCAAGAAAAGAAGCGACATCAATTCTAAAAGACGCCAATTTAGAGGCTGAAAATATCAAAAAGGATAAAATTCTACAAGCAAAAGAGAAGTTTATCGAATTAAAAGCAGAGCACGAACAAGTAATCCTTGGAAGAGATAAAAAGGTTGCAGAAGTAGAAAAAAGAATCCGTGACAAGGAATCTCAAGTTTCAAGCGAATTGTCGAAAGCGAAAAAAGTAAACGACGATTTCGAAGCCAAAACAAAAGAGTATCTTTCTAAGATTGAAATACTTGACAAGAAGCAACTTGAGGTTGACAAGATGCACAAAAGTCAATTGGAACAACTTGAAGTTATTTCAGGCCTTTCGGCTGAGGAAGCTAAAAACCAATTGGTTGAAGGTTTGAAAGCAGAAGCCAAAACTGGTGCGATGTCCTACATCCAAGATACTTTGGAAGAAGCTAAACTTACAGCCCAACAGGAAGCGAAGAAAATCATCATCAATACCATTCAAAGAGTTGGAACGGAAGAAGCAGTGGAGAATTGCGTTTCTGTTTTCAACATCGAATCGGATGATGTAAAAGGTAGGATCATTGGTCGTGAAGGTAGAAATATCCGTGCTTTGGAAGCTGCAACTGGTGTAGAAATCATTGTTGACGATACTCCCGAAGCGATCATTCTTTCCTGCTTTGATCCGGTTAGAAGAGAAATTGCCCGTTTGGCTTTGCATAAGTTGGTAACCGACGGAAGGATTCACCCGGCGAGAATCGAAGAAGTTGTTGCCAAAACAACCAAACAAATTGACGATGAAATCATTGAAGTTGGTAAGAGAACCGTAATCGATTTAGGAATCCACGGATTGCACCCAGAATTGATTAAAGTGGTGGGTAGAATGAAATACCGTTCTTCTTACGGACAGAATCTACTGCAACACTCGCGTGAGGTTTCCAAGCTTTGTGGAATCATGGCGGCTGAACTAGGATTGAACGTAAAATTGGCTAAAAGAGCTGGTTTACTGCATGATATTGGTAAAGTTCCAGACACAGAAAGCGATTTGCCACACGCATTGTTAGGTATGCAATGGGCTGAGAAATATGGTGAAAAAGAAGAAGTGTGCAACGCGATTGGAGCCCACCACGACGAGATTGAAATGAAATCATTGCTTTCTCCTATTGTTCAGGTTTGTGATGCGATTTCAGGTGCAAGACCAGGCGCTAGACGTCAGGTTTTAGATTCTTACATCCAACGTCTGAAAGATTTGGAAGAGATTGCATTTGGATTCCACGGAGTGAAAAATGCCTATGCGATTCAAGCAGGTAGAGAATTACGTGTAATCGTTGAAAGCGAAAAAGTATCGGATGAAAAAGCAGTTTCACTTTCATTTGATATCTCACAAAAGATTCAAACCGAAATGACTTATCCTGGACAAGTGAAAATTACAGTTATTAGAGAAACCAGAGCTGTAAATATTGCCAAATAAAATGAAATTAGAAAACGCCTCAATTGAGGCGTTTTTTTTTATGCTTGATAAGTAGATCCTGCAGATTTAGATCTTACACTAATCCTCATTAAAATAAATTTTAAAACAAGAACCGCAATTCACTTCACTCTCTACTTCTACTCTACCTCCCATAGCTTCAATCTGATTTTTTGACATAAACAATCCAATTCCTCTAGAATTCGGATGCTTATGAAAGGTCTTGTACATTCCAAAAAGGGAATTTCCATGCCTTCTTAGATCAATTCCTAGTCCATTGTCGGATATTGAAAGTACCTTTACACCTTCGACCAATTCAAAATCATACTGAATTTTTGGCGTTCTTTCCGAGTGAGAATATTTTACCGCATTGGTTGAAAAATTCAATAGAATACTCTCTAAGTAAGCTGGATTGAAATAAACAGTGATGTCTTTCGGGATGTTGATATTAATTTCCACCTTATGCCTTGCAAATTCCTCACTCAATAAATTAATCATCTTTCTTAAATATTGCGATAGGTTAAGATGCTCTCTTATGGGTTTTAAATCAGAATTAATATCTACCAATTCTTTAAGATTCTCAATCGTTTCGGTCAAATCATTAGAATTTGTCCTCATATAAATCAGGCTTTCTTCTTTAATATCTTGGTCAGCATCCGATTCAATTATATCCATTAACATTTGGAAATTATTTGCATGCGACCTGAGATTATGAGAAACAATATGGGCGAAATTCAACAATCTTTTATTTTGTTCGTTTAGGATTTCAAGTGTCTTTTTCAATTCATTTTCTCTTTCAATTTGCATTGAAATATCAGAATGAGTACCAATAACCCTCAACGCATTTCCCAATAAATCACGATCAACTACCTTCCCTTTGCTCAAAATCCATTTGTAAGTTCCGTCATTAGTCAAAACTCTTTGGAGATTTTCATAGAAGGAAAATGTATTTTCAAAATGAAATTGTATGTCTTTTTTATACTTTTCAAGATCATCTGGATGGATCCTACTGTCCCAGTCGTCTATCGAAAGGATTTTGTCTTGCTCCTCGAAGCCCAACATTTTCATGGATTGAGACGAAAAGAAAACTTGGCTTGTAGTAACATTATAATCCCAGATTCCTTCCGAAGAAGCTTCCAAGGCAAACTCATAACGCTGTTCAGAAATTTTCAACTTTAACTCCTGCTTTACATTTTCGGTATAATCGCTAACACGTCCATAGAAAACAAAATCATCGGCGTTTGCTTCCTTCGTGGCATTTACCCTAAACCATCTCAAACCTTTTACAGGAAGGTCACATCTGAACTCAAAATACCATGTTTCAAAATTGAGTTTTGCCGTTTCGATAGAATTTAAAAAAGCATTAAAATCTTCGGAAATGATTTTCTTTTGAAGGACTTCAATTGTATTTTGATCAATTTCCTCATCTGTAAGCTCAAAATGACTTATAACAGATTCACTTAAAAACGGGAACCTAATTGTTCCTTTTTTGGAGATTGTCATCTGGAATATCAGGTCGGGAATTTGCGACAAAAGCTTGTCGTAGAAAATTATCTTTTCTTTACGCTTAAACGAATCCGGGAATTTATCTAACTTCATCTATTTAATTGGGGCTGAATATTTTGAAAAGATAAAACATTACTATTAAACGGATGCAAATTTACATAAAATTTACATACTAATTATTTTCTTGGATGAAAAGTGTTTATAATTTCTGACAAATGTTTTCTGTCTAAATGCACGTAAATTTCAGTTGTAGTAATGGATTCATGCCCCAACATCAGCTGTATGGAACGTAAATCGGCTCCATTTTCCAGAAGATGTGTTGCGAAAGAATGCCGTAAAGTATGCGGACTGATGACTTTGTTAAGATTTATTTTTACCGCCAAATCTTTAATTATTGTAAAGATCATGGCCCTTGTAAGTTGCTTTCCCCTTCTATTTAGGAATAAGGTATCTTCATAGCCTTTTTGTATGTTCAAATGATTTCTTACAGTATTTCTATAAATCTGAATGTACTTTTCAGTGAGTTTACTAATGGGTACAAATCTTTGTTTGTTGCCTTTTCCAGTAATTTTCACAAAACCTTCATCAAAAAACAAATCGGAAATTTTGAGTTCCGTAAGTTCCGAAACTCGGAGTCCGCAACCGTAAAGCGTTTCCAACATTGCACGGTTCCGCTCGCCTTCATTTGAACTCAAATCGATCGCATCAATCAGCCTGTCAATATCTTCAAGAGATAAAGTATCCGGCAATTTCCTCCCTATCCGTGGAGTTTCTATTAATTCTAAAGGATTATCAGTCCTGTAATCTTCAAAAATCAAATAGCTAAAAAAGCTTTTCAATCCTGAAATTATCCTTGCCTGAGATCTTGGATTTACTTGCTTTGAAATTTCATAAATAAATTGCTGAATTGTTTCTTCAGCAATTTTTTCAGGGGAAACCTTAATTTGATTCGTATCCAAAAAAGCGCACAATCTTTCGATATCAAAAGAATAATTATCGATTGTATTTTGCGATAATCCTCTTTCAATCTTCAAATACGACTGATAGCTTTTCAGAAAAGATTTCCAACTCATACCACAAAGAACGAGAATAATTGGGAATAAAAAAACCACGCAATTTGCGTGGTTTTTAAATCGATAAGTTGAAATTAGAATTTGTAAACAACTCCAAAAGAGATTGCTCTCAAATCAGCACCTAAACCAAAAGTATTTGTTTTTTCAGCACCGTCTCCTCCATTGTCGTTAGAAGTATATCCTAAACCAGCCCAAGTTGCCTCGATAGCCCAGTCGTTAGATACAAAATAGCTTAAACCTAAACCTAAGTTCACCCCAATTTCTTTAGCCTGAGCATCTTCTAATTTATAATCAATACTTCTGTAATCCAAGCCTAAGTTTCCAAATAAAGAAAATTGCGATGCTGGTGTGAAGTAATATCTACCAAAAGCACCAACTGTTAATGCTGTGTTATCTGCAACATCAACTCCGCCATCTTCAGACTTTACAGATGCATAACCTAATTTACCGCCAATTGCGATATTATCAGAAACAAAGTATCCAAATTTAGGCTCGATTTCAAATCCTGATGATTTCTCCTCGCCTGTTTTTTCTGAACCAATAGAGAAAGCTCCAGAAACAAACATAGACCCTTTAGAGAATCCACCGTTACCATTTCCTTCCTGTGCGTTAGCAAAGCCGAATGTCATTACGGCCAATGCAGATAAAATAACTTTTTTCATGTTAATTGTTTTAAAATTGTTTAATCAAATTTATATTAATTTCTTATTAACTCTATTTTAAATGTTTTTCAGTTATTAACAAAGTTATCAACATTTTTTAAAACACAAGAAACCTTTTATTATCCCAAATAGCCTATAAAAACTGAACAAAAATAATTTTCACATTCAATTTGCAGAATTAATTGTTAATAAACCATAAAAACAAATTCAAATTGTTGATACTACTATAACGTTATAGTTAAAAACAATTGAGTTGAAATTTTAATATTTTTTAATGTAATTTTTATAATTTGTAAGAAGTTATTACATTAATTTTACATCAAACTAAACAACCCCTATTATGAAAAAGTTATTTTTAATGGCAATTTTATGTATTGCCGGTTCGACAAGTATGAATGCACAAGGTATTGATTTCGGTGTTAAAGCTGGAGCTAACTTTGCAAAACTCGATGGAGAAGGATTTGAAGGAGATAATCTAACAAGCTTTCACGTTGGTGCCCTACTAGAAGTTAATGTATTTGAAAATTTTTCAGTACAACCAGAGGTAATGTATTCTTCTCAAGGAACAAAAGTAGAAGGTGCTGGCGATTTTAAACTGGACTATATTTCTGTTCCAGTATTAGCAAAATTTTATTTAATTTCAGACAAGCTGAGTTTAGAAGCAGGTCCTCAATTTTCATTTCTTGTAAATGATAGCGCACCAAGTGTGGAAACCCAGTTTGAAACTAAATCATTCGATTTTGCAGCAGTTGGAGGCTTAGCATTTGATGTTACTAACAATATCTTCTTGCAAGCAAGATATGTTGCAGGTTTGACAGACACTTCAAAAGAAGCAAAGGTTACGAACCAAGTAATACAGCTTTCAGTAGGATTAAAATTCTAATTACAAGGAATATTTTTGGAAAGCCGTTTCAAATTTGGAACGGCTTTTTTATTGTACAAAACTTCAATTTCACTATTTTTACAAAAAACGAAAATGCAAATCATTATCATCAATGGACCAACCCTCAATCTTTTAGGCAAAAGAGAACCTGAAATTTATGGCAGTCAAACTTTTGAAGATTATCTTAATCAATTGAGATTGAAATTTCCTGAGGTAAAACTCGATTATTTTCAAAGTAATATTGAAGGTGAAATCATCGACAAAATACAGGAAACTGGTTTTTCTTATGACGGAATAATATTGAATGCCGCTGCTTACACTCATACTTCAATTGGAATTGGAGATGTAGTAAAAGCCATTACTACTCCTGTTATTGAGGTTCATATCTCTAATACTTTCTCAAGAGAAGAATTCAGGCATCAGTCGTATATCTCTCCGAATGCAAAGGGTGTCATCCTTGGTTTTGGCCTGCAAAGTTATGATTTGGCCCTTCAATCCTTTCTTTAAAATTATTATTGAAATTCATAATTCTTTCAAAAAATATGTAAAATCGTGTTAATTAGATTGTAGATGCAACCTTTCTATTGATATATTCGTCTTACCTTAAAACAATATACAATGAAACAAATCTCTACTCTTTTTTTGCTCTTTTCCAGCTTTACGATTTTTGCACAAATTAAAGGAACTGTTACCGACGAAAAGAACCTTCCCCTACCTGTAGTTTCTATTTTTGTTGAAAACACTTATAACGGAACCTCATCTAATGAAGTTGGACAATACGAATTGAACGTAAGGACAACCGGAAAACATACTATCATCTTTCAATATCTTGGCTATAAAACGCTAAAAAAGAACATTACAATTGATAAATTTCCGTTTGTCCTAGATGTTAAATTGGAAGAGGAAAACATCTCACTTTCAGAAGTAGTGATCAATACAAAGGAAAATCCAGCAAATGCGGTTATCCGAAAAGCCATCGCCGCCAAGAAAGACAATGCCGACAACACCGCCCGCTTTAAGGCAGATTTTTATTCCCGTGGTTTGTTCAAGCTAAAAAATGTTCCGAAGAAATTTATGGGACAAGAGATTGGTAACATGGATGGAACGTTAGATTCAACCGGTAGTGGCATTGTTTATCTTTCTGAAACGGTTTCAAAAATCATGTATGAGAAGCCTGATAATTTCAAAGAGAAGATTATTGCGTCCAAAATCAGCGGAAACGATAATGGTTTCAGTTATAATTCTGCCCGAGGAACCAATTTTGATTTCTACAAAAATACAGTTTCTTTCGGCACTAATATGATTTCGCCGATTGCCGACAATGCTTTCAGCTATTACAAATATGTATTGGAAGGAACTTTCCAGGACGAAAACAACCAAATGATCAATAAAATCAAGATCGTTCCAAGACGAGACAGAGAGCCTGTTTTTGAAGGTTACATCTATATTGTAGAAGATTCCTGGGCTATCTATGGTGTTGATGTTGATGTGAAAGGTTATCGCTCTCACCAAGATTTTATGGATGTGATGAATTTGAAACAAAATTACAACTACAATAAAACTACACATGTTTGGTCTAAAAATCTTCAAAGCCTAGAATTTACAGCAGGTGCTTTTGGGGTTAAATTCCTTGGAAAGTTTACGCACGTTTTCAGCAATTATGAGTTTCCGGATAAATTCGAAAAGAAAACATTTACCAATGAAATCCTGAGTTTTGAAGAAAATGCCAATAAAAAGGATTCGGTTTATTGGAATGCCTACCGACCAGTTCCCTTGACTTTGGAAGAAAGTAATGATTATGTAAAAAAAGATAGCTTACAAACATTAAGAAAATCAGAAAAGTACTTGGACTCAATTGATGCAAAGGGAAATAAGTTTAAAATATTTGATATTATCACGGGTTATACCTATAAAAAATCGATGGATAAATGGTCTTTCAATTACGCTGGAATATCTGATTTGGCTTCAACTAGTTATAACACCGTTCAAGGATGGAATTTAAATTCGGGTTTCTCTTTCAGAAAGTGGAATGAAGAAAATGGAAAATACACCTATATCAATTCTGTTTTTAATTATGGCTTTGCGGAAGACAGATTGCGTGTGATGGGAAGTTATTATCACCGATTCAATAATCAGAATTATGCTGCTATCTCTGTTGCTGGAGGAAGTTCCGTAAGTCAGTTTAACAATGCTAATCCAATTTCTAATATTGTAAACACAGTAAGCTCTTTATTTTTTAAGGATAATTACATGAAATTATACAACAAGGAATTTGCCCAAATCAATTACGGCCAGAACGTGGCAAACGGTTTGTATTTAAATGGAAAATTAGAATATGAACAGCGAAAACCACTTTTCAACAATACCGATTATGTAATTATTAAAGACAGCGATTTGTTTACTTCGAACAATCCGTTAGCGCCAGATAATTATTTGAACGCTCCTTTTGAGCAACATCAATTGGTGAAAGCATCTATTTTTGGTAGAATTAATTTCGGACAAAAATACATTTCAAGGCCAGATGGAAAATTCAATATTAGAAACGGCAAATATCCAACATTGACTTTCAACTACGAAAAAGCATTTGCCGCAACGGATAAATCCTATGAATTTCACGCAGTTTCAGGTTCACTTTATTATGACAAAACATTAGGAAATAAAGGAACACTTTCGATGAATTTGAAAGGTGGAAAGTTTTTTGATGCTGACAATATTTCTTTTATCGATTACAAACATTTCAACGGAAACCAAACACACATTGGAACTGCCGATCGATATTTGAATGTATTCAACTTGATGCCGTATTATGCAAACAGTACAAACAAATCCTACTTTGAATCGCACTTTGAGCACAATGACAATGGCTTTATTATGAATAAAATTCCGTTATTGAACAAATTGAATACAACACTTATCCTAGGCTTTCATAATTTGGCTACAGCCGATAAAAAACCGTATCAGGAATTTTCAGTTGGTTTGGATCGTTTGGGTTTTGGAAAATTCAAACTGTTGCGAGTTGATTATGTTCGTTCGTATCAAAACGGATATATTGGAGATGGTGTTGTCTTTGGACTAAAGTTTTTGAATTTACTTGAATAAAATTTTGTCGCAAAGGCTCAAAGTCACAAAGATTTAAAACCTTAAACCATAAAAAACCCGAAGAACACAATCTTCGGGTTTTTCATTTTTATAATATAAAAAATATTTAATTCTTCGGAAGAAAAATCTCAGCCATCATACATCTTGCACTTCCACCACCACAAGCTTCAATGGTATCAAGACTTGAACTCAAGATTTCTGCATGTTTCTCAAGTTGAGCAATCTGTTTTTCAGTCAAACTCTGATGCGCTGCGGCACTCATAATCAGGTATCGCTTATCGTTTGCACCTTTCACTTCAAGCATATTTCCTGCAAAATTGTTTACTTGGTCTTCTGTAATCAGAATAATTTCTTTTCCGTCTTCTTTCAAGTTGTCTAACACCATTTTACGTTCTTTCTTGTCATCAATGCAATCTGCACAGATCACTGCAAAAGTTTCTCCCAGACACATCATTACATTCGTATGATAAATCAGTTTTCTCTCTCCGTTTACGGTTTGGAAAGCTTCAAAAATTATCGGAGCCAAATCGAAATCTTCACAAAATTCAATAAACAATTCTTCATCAGCACGTGGCGATAAAGCGCAATAGGCTTTTTTATTAGCACGGTCAAGCAATAAACTTCCTGTTCCTTCCAAGAAAAAACCATCGTCCTCTGCTTCCGTATAATCTACTATATTGTCTATTTGGAAACCTTTTTCTTCTAATAAATCCAAAATTTCCTCTCGACGCTCTTGCCTACGGTTTTCAGCAAACATTGGATATAACGCCACATCTCCATTTTCGTGAAAGGATATCCAGTTGTTCGGAAAAATAGAATCTGGTGTATCTGGATTTAAAGTATCGTCCACAACCGTTACATCAACACCCACATAGCGGAGTTTTTCTACAAAAGCATCAAACTCTTGTTGCGCCTTTGCATTTACAGTTGCCGGTAAAAGTCCATCTAAAACTTTCTGATAGTAATTATTTACAGCGGTTTGTTCGTTCATCCTGAAAGCTACAGGACGAATCATTAGTATGGAATTGGTAGTTTGTTTCATTTTAATCTCTAATTAACGGTAAAGTTGAACATCTCAAAAGCCCTTCTTGTTTGGCAATTTCAGCATAAGGAATTTCTTCAACTGTAAATCCTTTTTCTCTAAGCCAGTTGTTTAGTCTTGTAAAGTTTTTTTCAGAAACCACAACATCTGGAGCAATTGAAAATACATTTGAATTCATATTGTACATTTCATCTCTGGTGATGTGAAAAAGATTTTCCTTTCCAAAAAGTTTTACCAGATACATATAATCGGCTTCTTCGCGGAAACCACTTTTATAAATAATTCCTTTATCGGTTCCGACAGGTTGGAAGCAACAATCCAAGTGCAATGCATTATCGCGAGCCTCGATTTTAGATTTTACCAAATCGAATTCCTTTACAATCTTATTTGGAAACAAATCCTTGATGTATTGCACACCTTCCATATTGGTTCTTGCAGTGATATAATCCTTATAATCGCTTCCTTTGTAGGTTCCGATAAAAATATAATCGTTCCAAACCATCACGTCACCACCTTCAATATGTACTTCTTCATGAGGTCGAACCACTTTTTTAGGATCCATTTGGTCGATTACATATTGAATCGCATCCAATTCTCTTTCACGATCTGGCAAAATGTTGGCTTTTATGAAAGTATCGTCAATTACAAATCCTATATCTCGTGAGAAAATCTGATTATAGTTTTCAATCATTTCAGGACGAAAAACTTTCACGTCATATTTCTCGAATACCTTATTGAAGGCTTCCATTTCCGCAACCATATCCTTTTCAACTGGATAAGTCCCTGCCAAGATGTGTTCTAAAGATTTAGGATCGTAGGCTTCATCTGCTGTAGGCGTTGGACCATTATTTACTGCCGAGCCGAGTACGACGGCCCTTAATCTTGATGTTTCGTTTTTTACATTTAATTGCAACATAGCTTTTGGCTTTTCCTACGGCATTTTGTTGTCATAGGTAGGCAAATATAAAAAAAGGGACTCGATTATTGAAGTTTTCTTATCGTAATAGTCGTTAATTTATCGATTAAATAAATTCCATAAAAAAACCTCTCACAATTGGAGAGGTTTTTGAAATACTATAAGACTATTATCTGTTTTCTACAGTTTTAAAGTCTCTTAAAGGATGACCTGTATAAATTTGTCTTGGTCTTCCGATTGGTTCTTTGTTTACACGCATTTCTTTCCATTGTGCGATCCATCCTGGCAAACGTCCGATGGCAAACATTACAGTGAACATATCTGTTGGAATTCCCAAAGCACGGTAGATGATTCCAGAATAGAAATCTACGTTTGGATATAGGTTTCTAGATTTGAAGTAGTCGTCGTTCAAAGCCGCTTCTTCTAATTTTTTAGCGATAGCCAAAACTGGATCGTCAACACCTAAAGTTGCCAAAACCTCATCGGCCGCTTTCTTGATGATTCTTGCTCTTGGATCGAAGTTTTTGTAAACTCTGTGTCCGAAGCCCATCAAACGGAAAGGATCATCTTTGTCTTTTGCTTTCGCCATGTATTTATCTGCATCTCCACCATCTTTTTGGATGGCTTCAAGCATTTCCAAAACAGCTTGGTTCGCTCCACCGTGAAGTGGTCCCCAAAGTGCAGAAACTCCTGCAGAGATAGAAGCGAATAATCCTGATTGAGAAGAACCAACCATTCTTACTGTTGAAGTAGAACAGTTTTGTTCGTGGTCTGCGTGAAGGATAAACAATTTATCCAATGCAGAAACTACAACCGGATTGATTTCATAAGGTCCAGTTGGCAATTCAAACATCAAACGCATGAAATTCTCAACATATCCTTTTGTATTGTCGTAATAGTTCAATGGGAAACCAGAACTTTTTCTGAACGTCCAAGTTGCCAAAACAAGGAATTTACCCATTGTTTTACAAACCGTATCGTACATTTCTTTTTCATTATCAACATTTACAACTTTTGGATTAAAAGCTGTCAATGCGCTTGTCAATGAAGATAAAACGCCCATCGGGTGAGCTGTTTTTGGGAAACCATCAATGATGTTTTTCATTTCCTCATTTACCAAGGTATACTTTCTAATGTCTTCTTCAAACTGGTGCAATTGTTGTTTTGTAGGCAATTCTCCAAAGATTACCAAATAAGAAACTTCTAGGAAATCTGCTTTTTCAGCCAAATCTTCGATAGAGTAACCTCTGTAACGTAAAATTCCTTCTTCACCATCTAGGAAAGTAATATCGCTTTTGCAAGATCCTGAATTTTTATAACCCGGATCCATCGTTATTATTCCTGTTAAATCACGTAATTTGTTGATATCGATTGCAACTTCTCCTTCACTCCCTTGAATTACAGGAAATTCGAATTTTTTACCATCGATTTCTAATATTGCTGTTTTTGACATAATTGTTTTGTATTTTATTCTTGATATAATAATTTAACAAACTTAAGGAATTGCAATTGAATTAAAAAATGAATAGTGCAACGAAATCGTTAATAATTGTATAAAATATGCAAAATTGATATATACTCCTAAAAAATAAAAAACCCACGGTTATGGCTCCGTGGGTTTAGAATAAAAAACAGATTATTTAATTGGTCTACTTTTTAACTATTTTTTCAACTTTAATTCCTTTGTCGGAATTTATCTTAAAGAAATAAACTCCATCAGCTTTATCGGCGATATCAATACTCGTTTTCAAATCGCTTGCCAAATGCGTCATCAACAATCTTCCTTGAATGTCATAAACCTGAACCGAATTTATAGCAGAACTAGCTTCGATATTCAATACATCACGGCTTGGATTTGGATAGATGGTTATTGAATTATCCATTAAATGTTCATCAATCGAAAGATCTTGGAATGTGGTATTGGCATCATTCGTCAGAATAGGGAAATTGTAATCAAAGAAAATATTCGCTTTTTTGGTTACTGTATCTCCATCGTTCAATGATGTTTTTGATTTCACTTTCAATAAAATATTTCCATGCCCGTTTGTATCGAGTTGAATACTCTTGAAGATAAATTCAGCTGTGTTATTATTCACTCTTGCTTCTACAGGATGCGAACCATTCAAGAGTTGCAAGCTTGAAACATCATATTTTGTCGCGTCTATGTCTATCTTAATTACTACATTTTCTGCCGGAGCGGTTCCTGTATTTTCAAAATTTACTATGTAGTGAAGGTAATTTCCAATTTCTGATGGAGAGAGATTATCACCTTGAATACAAACAATATCATTCGGATCAAAAGATCCTACAACGGTTTGACTGAAAGCAAATTGATTATCCAACGGCAACTCATCGGTAGCAACTGGCGTTATTGAAGCTGTGAAATCTAAAACATCACCATTATTAACAGCTGGCGTTTCCATTGGTCCGTTTACATTAAGCCTTATCACAATGCTTCTGTTTTCAAAAGGCATCAGGTTTTCATAATTCCAGGTAAGTGAATTGATTCCAACAATATCCACCGTTGGTTCAGCCGAAACTAAATCGGTTCTTGCATCATCAAAAATTAAATTAACCGCACCAGAAACCATTTGATTCCCTTTGTTTTTATAAACCACCTTGTACGTGGCATCAAAGCCAGGACGGGCAGGTTCCAAAGGTGCAAAAACTACTTCTATATCTTGATGCATACTCACAGCGGCAATACAAAAATTCTGTGTTGCGATGTTGTTATCAGTTGTAAAAGTGAAGGTTGACGATTCTGGTGAAAAATTAAACCAACTTGGATTTTCAATATTTGGCGTTATTACAAAAGTGCCTGCATCGGTATAGAAATTATAAGTCCCGTTGATGTTTGTCACCGTCGAACCTGTTTCAGTACCATCGTTTATATCAAGTCGGATAAATGAATTTACCTCATCGCCCACATCACATCCATTGTTATTGAAATCAAAAATGGTGATTCCCGTTATAGTGTTGTTGTTTCCTCCTGGCTCAAAAGAACAATAGGTATTGCAAACGGTTGCGTCCATATTGCTATCATTCAAATGGGTCTGAATACTTTCTATTTGCGAAGAATCTGCACAGATATAAACAAGGTTCGGATTTCCAGAATAATTTAGATCCTGTTCATCTCTTCCGTTTTTTATAAATAATGTTGAAAGTTGATTATTACTGCAATCCAACACATTCAGAAATGTTGCATTATTGGCATCCAAGGTTGTGAGCAAATTATCATTACAGTACAACATATTAAGCTGGTGCAAATTACCCAAGTCCAAAACCGTACTTTGAGTCCCCGCCAATCCTAGAAGTTGCAAGTTGATTAAATTGCTTACATCTAAATTCGGAATTGAATTATTAGAATAGTCCAAGTGCGTCAAATTATTACTATTGCTCAAATCAAAACTCGTAAGTTGATTATTACTACAATGCAATTGCTTTAAGCTGTTGAGCCAGAAAACGTTTAGATTGTCTATCAGATTTTGACCGCAATACAATACTTCAAGATTCGGAGAATTGAATAGCTCTAAACTTGCCAGTTGATTGCTAGTACAATCTAAAAACTTCAGATTTGTCAAACTACTTACATCCAAACCTGTTATTTGATTTTCTTTACAACTTAAAGTTTCCAAATTTGTCAAACCACTTACGTCTAAACTAGCCAAGCTATTTGAATCGCAGTTTAATGATTTTAGATTTGTTGACAAACCGCTTATATTTGAAAGCGTAAGCTGATTATAGGAATAATCCAGTTTTACAAGACTATTCAAACCACTCAAATTTAAGGTTGTAAGCTGATTGTACGAACAATCCAAATCCGTAAGGCTGGTCAAATTAAGCACATTCAATGTTATCAATTGGTTTTGAGAACATTTTAGGCTTGCAAGATTTGGCAAATCAACTAGATTCAAATTGGATAATTGATTATAGGTATAATCCAATATTTTAAGATTAGTCAATCCCGTCAAGTCCAAACTTGTAATATGGTTGTGAGAACAATACAAATCAGTAAGATTAACCAAATTGCTTACATTCAAGCTTGAAAGTTGCTGATTATTACAACTCAATTTCTTCAAGTTGGTCAAACCGTTTACATTTAAAGAAGCGAGTTGCCCTAAATCATTAGAGATTCCATCGCAATACAATTCCTCCAAACTGCTCAAACCCGAAAGATTTAAATTGTTTAGCATACTAAAAGAACAATACAGTTTTTTCAAATTAGTCAAGCCACTAACATTCAAAGAAGTCAAACTACTGGTCATTTGTCCGGCAACAACATATCCACCTGCGCAAGTCAATTCGGTCAAATTGGTCAGATTAGAAACATCCAAATTGGCAATAGGGTTGGTATCGCAAACTAGTTTTTGCAGATTGGGCAAGTTGCTTACATTCAAATTTGTAATTTGATTTCTACTGCAGTTTAGTTCTGTCAAACTCGCCAATCCACTTAAATTCAAAGAAGTCAACACTCCATTATTGCATTCTAATTTTTGCAAATTAGGCAAACCGCTCAAATTTAAACTCGTCATTTGTCCCAGCGGTTGGACACTACTGTTAACATTACCAATTACTTTAAAGTCTTGTAAACTTGGCAAGTTTTGCAAGGTCACGCTGATAAGATTATTGTTATTACCACAATCCAAACTCACTAAATTAGGAAGATCACTCAAGCTAAAAGTGGTAAATTTATTATGACTGCAAGACAACTTCGTAAGACTTTCAAGCCCATCTACATTCAAACTGGTAAGCTCGTTCCCACCGCAATACAATTCGGTTAATGCGTTCAAACTCGTTACATTCAGCGTCGTAAGCTTATTGTTTTCACAATTCAATTTCACAAGATTTAGAAAACCATTTAAGTTGGTCAGTTGGTTTCCAGAACAATTCAAATCCGTAAGCGCCGTAAGTCCTGTAGCGGTTAAAACATTAAGATTATTAAAAGCGCAATCAAGCTTTGTAAGGCCTGGAAGATCATTAAGAATCATAGTAGTCGTAGATGCATTTCCTGAATACAGAATTTCAGAAAGATTAGAAAGACCGCTAATATTCAAACTGGCAACCGAAATACCCAAACAGGTTAGCTTTTCCAGATTTGTCAGATTGTTAATATTTAAAGTCGTAAGATTCTGCAAGCTGAATAAAGATAAATTGTTCAGGTCAGTTGCTCCGTTTACATTTAGCGTCGAAAGGATAGGCATATTAAGACACGTCAACGTCTTTAGATTAGCCAACCCGCTAACGTCAAGCGATGATATCAAAGACGTATTGATCCTCAAAGATTCAAGATTACTAAAGCCATTAATACCTGTAACGTTGAAAACTAACAATTCAGAAATAGCCAACAGCTTCACCTGTTGTGCTTCGCTTTCTTGAATCTCGCCATCATTGTTGGCGTCAATTTTAATCCATTGGTCGCTAAAGTTTTGGGCCTTTTGCACCGTCGGACTGGCCGATAACAGTTCTGCCTTAAAAGCTTCATTCGGAATGTTAACAATCTGGGCGTTCGAAAACCCATAAGTCAACAACAGTAAGAATAATATTTTTTTCATTTTTGGTGTTTTTAATTGCTGAAATTATTTTTTTATAAAGATAATTCGGCTTTTCTGATTCATTTTGGGTCAATGAGTATTCGTATGTTTCAAATTAGAATTCGCATTGAGTAATCTTTTTAAAACAAAAGCTGGCAAAATACATCAGTACCTTGCCAGCATTATAGACTTATTTTTTAATGATTTTTTCAACCTTTATTCCCTTATCAGAATAAATTTTAAAGAAATAGATACCGCTGGTTTTATCTGCAATATCAATACTCGTTTTCAAGTCGCTTGCCAAATGCGTCATCAACAATCTACCTTGGATATCATAAACCTGAACCGAATTGATTACAGAACTTGCTTCTATATTCACTACATCCCGACTTGGATTAGGATAAACTGCTATCGTATTGTCCTGCAAATGTTCTTCTACCGAAAGATCCTGAAAAGTAGTATTGGCATCGTTCGTTAGGATCGGAAAATTATAATCAAAGAAAATATTCGCTTTCTTAGTTACCGTTGCTCCAACTTCCAGTGATTCTTTTGATCGTATTTTCAATAGAATATTCCCGTGTCCATTGGTTTCTAAATTGATGGTTTTAAAAATGAATTCGGCAACATTATTTTTTACCCTTGCTTCAACCGGATGCGAACCGCTCAAGAGCTGCAAGCTCGGAAGATCATATTTCGTTGTATCAATTTCTACTTTTATAACCACATTTTCTGCCGGAGCTGTTCCTGTGTTTTCAAAATTCACAATATAATGCAGATAATCCCCAATTGCCGATGGAGCTTCATTTTCACCCTCCAAACAAATAATATCATTCGGATCAAAAGAACCAACAACAATTTGAGGATAGGAGAAGACAATCTCGTTATTGTCTATCGGATTCAATGCCACATTAAAAGTCAATTCATCTCCATTGTTTACTGCCGGTGTTTCCATCGGACCGTTTACATTCAAAATCACATTGATGCTTCTTGATTCAAAAGGATGCAAATCTGTATAATTCCATGTTAGCAGTCCTGTTGCTTGGGCAGAAGTCGGCTCACTTGTACTCACCAAGTCTAAAACTGCATCTTGATAATAGAAATAAACCTGTCCCGAAAGTACCTGATTTCCTGTATTCTTGTAAACAATTCTATACTCAGCGTCAAAACCTGGACGGGCTGGAGTTACCGGAGCTACCACGATTTCTGCATTTGGCACTACTCCATTTGGAGTGATACAGAAATTATTGGTTGAAACGGAATTATTATTGGTTGGGAAATTCACAGTTGCATTGGCTGGCGAAATCGTAAATAATGATGAATTTTCTAACTGTGGCGTTATTGTAAAGTTTCCTTCTTGGGTATAAAAAATATAATTCCCAGTTTCATCTGCAAAGCTTGTTCCTTCTTGCAATCCATTAATGATATTCATTTTAATAAAAGGCTGGGCATCATTATCAGTACAGCCATTATTGTCAAAATCAAATACTACTGAGCCTGTTATCGTATTATTATTTCCTCCAGGAAAAAAAGAGCAATAGCTATTTAGATTAATCCCTTCAGTCACAAGCCAATCATTTCCTGGAACTGCCTCGTTTTCGTCAATACAAACATATTGCAAAGAGGGTAGATCCAGAAACATGGCACATATATGATCACAGCAATCTCCTAATAAAACTACACAGCCATTGCTAATCCCATTCTTCATATTGATGTATTGTAAATTAGGATTTGACGAAAAATCAAAGTTATCACCTTGAATATGACTGACATCTACTTGGGTCAAATTATTACCCGAGCAATAAAGACCCGTTAAATTTACAAAAGCTTCGAGTCCTGTCAAATCTGCTATATTAGAACCCGACACATATAACGTTCCGGTTTCTACAGCGGCTTCAGAATATTGAATTTCGCCATCGTTATTAGTATCAATTCCTAACTCTATTAATTTAGCCTTAAAGTTAGCATCAGGAATATTTACAATGTCTGTTGGATTATCAATAAGGGCAGTACAATTGGATAAAGCAATAGTACAAAATGGCACTGTAGAAGAAGTCACACTTGTTAAGCAGAAAATAGAATTAGACGGCAAAACAGGTAAACTAACCTGAAGAGCTCCTGATAAACTAATAACTACCGAAATCGGATTAATACCATCAATAGTATAGGTAACTTCTGCACCTGGTGTTCCCTCTATTTGGATCCATTGGTCTTCCAAAGAATATCCAGCTATTACAGCAGTTGCTCCAGGTACAACCGTCACAACAGCACTATCCTCATAACTGCATCCCGATAATATATGTGTTACCACTACTGAATAAGTTCCCGCTTGTGTTGCCAGATAACTCCCTCCAATAGTACCTCCAATTGGTAAAGAACCAAAATACCATTGAAAATTATAAAGCCCTTGGTTTAATCCCGAATCCAAAAGTCCAGTTGATCCTTCACAAATAGTAATATCATTGATACTAAAAACAGGGGGCTCATTCACCCTCAATTCAAAAGTTACAACCTCAAAATTGGTAGGATCTGCAATCTCTTCCACCCGCACATAAATTATCTCAGGATTTGTAGTATTTACATAATTCATAGGAAATTCAATAGCTCCCTCCTCCGTTTCTGCATCTGACAGACTAGTATAATAATCAATCGAATACTCCGATGGATTCAAACCGTTTAGAACCGCCATTTCAACAGAAGTCAGGTCGAAAGTTTCAACACCGTCTCCACTATCATTACAAGCCAACAAATCATTAGCCTGTCCAATTGGAATTTGAGCATACAAACTCGAGGAGATAAACAACAATAAGAGTAGTATTTTTTTCATATTTAGGGGTAATTTATAATTGCTGAAAATGTTTTTTATAAAGATAATTCTCCTTTACGATCAATTTTGCACAAATGAGTATTCGACGGTTTTCAATTAGAATTCCACTAAATCGTCTTCAAAAGTTCCTGCAAGCGTTCCTTTTTGCGTTGCGATATCGGCAGGTTCGAGTTATCCGCCATCACCACGTAACCTCCATCCTTCTTGATATAGGATTTCAAATACGATAGATTAATCAAATGCGACTGATGGATCCTTTCAAACCCATGTTCCGTCAGCATCTCCTCATATTCCTTCAGGGTTTTCGAAATCATGATTGGCTTGCTGTTCTTAATATAGAACTTCGTATAATTATCTTCACTCTCACATCGGATGATGTCGCTTATTTCAAAAAGATGAATCCCGTCCGAAGTTGAAAGCGCAATCCTCTTGAAATTATCCACCTTCTTTCGGATATTTTCCAACAGCAAGTCAATATGCGCATAACCATCGTTCTGCTTCAGCACATTTTTGATTTTCTCCACCACTTTCTGCAATTCCTCCGGATCTACAGGCTTCAACAAAAAATCCAACGCACTAAATCGGAATGCCTTTATGGCATACTGCTCATGTGCTGTAATAAAAACAATATGCGAAGACGACTTTCCGTTTTTCAGCGCAAGCTGTTCCAAGATATCAAACCCTGTCCCGTCGCCCAATTGAATATCCAAAAAAACCACCTGAGGCTTCCATTTATCAATCGCCTCAATCCCCGTCTTCACAGAATCTGCTTCACCCAAAATATGGATTTCCGGAGCATAACGCTCCAAAAGCCCCTTCATCCCATTCCGTAAATTCTGATCGTCGTCTATAAGTAAAGCTGTAATCATAGTGTATGTATTGGAAATCCCTAAATATTTTAATCCTTTTAATCTCTATTTAATATACTGAATCGGCAATTTCAACACCACAATCGTCCCCATAATTTCTCCGTTTGCCGCAATACGCTCCTCAATTTCCACATGCGATGTCTTTGCCGTTATCGCCTCCATCATTTCCAGTCGCTTCCGCGTAATATCCAACGCCATCGACTTGTGTACCGAAACCAAATTTTCCTTCAACTCCTTCGATTTATTAAAACCAATCCCGTTGTCGATAATCTTGCACACCAGGCTTTGATCCTCAATCGAAAAATCAATATCAATATACCCTCTTTCCTTTTTCGGAATCAATCCATGAATGATCGCATTCTCTACAAAAGGCTGTAACAACAAGGGTGGCAAAGCCATATCGTCTTCAAGTTCGCTGCTTTTCGTAATATTAAATTCAAATTTCTTGTTGAAACGAAGCTGTTCCAATTCCAGATAATTCTGCAGGCTCTCAATTTCCTTGTCAATCGGAATCAAAGATTCCTTCGAATACTCCAACGTCAATCGCATCAATTTAGAAAATTTCGAAAGATATTTTATAGCCGAATCCGTCCCGTTCTGCACAATAAAACTCGAAATCGACCCCAAACAATTGAATACAAAATGAGGATTCATCTGCAAGTGCAGTGCTTTCTGCTCATACTCCGCAAGGTCCTTCTGCAACGTCAGCGTTTTCTTCAACTGCAGACGGTTGTAGAACAAGAATACAATCCCCACCACCAATAAAAGCGATAGGATCACAAACCCAATCTGTTGCTGGTGCCTTTTCAATTGCTCGCTGTAAATCAGTTCCCGCTTCTCCCGCTCCTTTTTCTGCAGCGCCTCCTTTTTCTCAAATTCAAAATTCATTTCCGCCCTCACGCTGTTGCGGATGTTCTCATAATTACTCACACTGTCCTTCGCAACCGTAAACATCTTGTAGTGCGCCAGTGCTTCCGCCGGTCGGTGCAGCCTTTCATAAATGGCGCTCAGCCGTAGCTCCGTATTCTTCACCTGCTCCATCACGTCGAGTTCTTTTGCCAAAGCCAGCGCTTTATTGGTAGCAACCAAAGCCTCTTCATACTTTTTTTGCCCCATATAAACCTCACCTATATGGTAGTAGGAATCCGAAATCCCAAACTTGTTATCGATAGCTCCAAAAACCGTCAATGCCTTGTTATAGTGTGCCAAAGCTTCGGTGGCATTTCCCGTTTTATAATAATACAGTCCCAGATTATTATACAATTCACCCAAACCTACTTGGTTCGGAAACCGCTCAAAATACTGTTTCGCCTTCGTATAATAGTCAAATGCTTTCGCAAAATTCTTCTGGTCAAGATAAATATTCCCAATGTTGGTCGTAGTAATGCCTATCGTTTCGTCCTGAATTTTTTCCTGAATTTTCAAGCATTTTATATAATAATCCAATGCCTTGAAATCCTCGCCCTGCGCCTTATAGACAATCCCGATATTGTTGTACACCCGTGCACATCTGCCCAAATCATTAATTTCTTCATAAATCTTCACCGACTTCAAATGATAATGCAAAGCCTTTGTATAATTGCTCTGTTCCGAAAAAACAATCCCGATACTTCCGTAGGCCCTGGCCAGTCCGTTCTTGATTTCTTGTTTCCTATCAGATGAATTGCTTTCAAGTTCTTTTTCAAATACCGCTTGCGCATCGCTAAAACTTCTCAGCGCATCCGGATAATTCCCCAGCAGGATATTCCCGTTTCCTATATTAAGATAGGAAGTCCCCTCCGCCAGCCTGAATTTTATTTTCTTGGATAATTGCAAGGCTTTGTTCCCAAATTCCAAAACCAATTTCGGATTGCTCGATTGATATTCCACCGAAATCGCATTCAGCAACTGGGCTTTATCAATATCATTTTTAGCATTTTTCAAGGCAAGTTGAAGACTGTCGATGGCTTTATTTTGACCAAAAGCCAACACCGAAAAGAGTCCGAAGAAAAAGAATAATAGAAGTGAGGTATTTTTTTTCATAGCCAAATAACTGCAGATTGCTTCAAACAAAAATAGTGTTTACTTTCAATAAAGAATCAACCATTTAGAATTTGAGCGTTTTGACCGAGAATTTGAAAAAACATGCTCAAAAGCTACATTATCCTTCTGGAGCAACATACCCTTGCGGAACCAATTCACAATTTACAATTTACAATTCAAATTTTTATCATAGCTTTACGCAACTTAAACCCAACCTAACAACCAAACTTTTAATTATGAAGAAAATCTCCACTAGGTTTCTAACCTTTTTTGCCTCATTCCTATTGATAGTTTCCTGCAACAAGGAAGACGACACCGTTGGCCTCAGCGCAATTGTGCTATCGGCTACCGCCACTACAGTTCAAGTGGACGATACCACAACTTTGAGCGTGCTTTCAAATACCAATGAAGATCTTACAGCAGTATCTACATTCTATGTAAATGACACTCAAATCACAAACAATGTTTTCTCTCCCGAAGCAGCAGGAGAATACAAAGTGGTTGCAAAATACATGCTTGAAGACAAAACTTTGGTAAGCAACGAAATCACAATTACAGCTACAGCAATTCCAATCACAGGAATCACAGTGACGGCTACTCCAGAAATTATTGAAATCGGACAAAATTTCACATTAGGCGTCGTGGCCAGTAATATGGCGCAATTGACAACCGGAGTTACCTATTTCGTAAACGATACTCCTATCGACTCGAATATTTTTACACCTGCCGCAACTGGAACTTATCAAGTGAAAGCTACTTTCGACAATAATGGACAATTGCTTACATCTGCTCCAATTACAGTTACCGTAACTGCAGTATCTACCGAAGTAACCATATTCAATAAGGTTGTTTTCTATGACGGATATGCCGCTACAGTAAGCAATCCAGTGCAAGCCGGAACTATCCGTAAGAGCAATGCCTCTTATGTTACAAAACTTACACCTACGCAAATTGCATCATTAAGCAACAAGCTAAAACTGAAAGTTACCATCGGTGCTTTATGCGACAACTATGATAGGATTGGTGGTGTTTTTGTAAATATGGTAAGCAAAGGAAATGCTTTCGATGTTGACAATGTTGTAAAGCGTCTTGAAGTAGGTCGTTTCATTACCCCTTTTATGAACAAGAATATCGCTCCTACACAAGTAGATTATGTTTTCGATACCGATAATCTTGCGCTACTTTTCAACGATCCTGCCATCAATGATATGTATGATTTCTGGATTGAGCTTAATGTTTTCGGAGTACCGTATGCGGCAAATCAGGAAGTTCAAGGATGTGCAGGAAGAAACGACGTTTTTGAAGGAACCTTGAAATTCATATCTACAGATGAAAGCTACGAGCACACAAACCAGCTTTTTGTTCCAATCGTTACCTACACTGAACTTAAAAAATACGATGCATCAGGAACAGATATTGTAGGACAAACGGTAAGAACCTATAACTTCAATGTTCCGTCTGGCATTACAAATGCCAAGCTATATGTAATTACTTCAAATCACGGGGCAAATGCCAATGGTGAGGAATACAATCGAAGAGAACATTTCATATACTTTGACGGTTCCTTGGTAGATACTTACATCCCAGGAGGAAAATCATGCGAGCCTTATAGAATGTACAACACACAACCAAATGGAATTTACGGTCCTTCGCCTCGCTCGCTGGCTACATGGCTGTCTTTTAGCAACTGGTGTCCTGGAGATATAATTCCAATCCGCGCCTATGATTTGCCAGATCTGAACCAAGGAAATCACTCCTTTAAAATTGAAGTTCCAGATGCAGTATTTGCAAACAACGAAGGATACTTCCCTGTTTCAGTCTACATCCAAGGAGATCTTTAATCTTAATTCTTAAATAAAAAGAAAGCCGATACAGTTTGTATCGGCTTTCTTTATTATAGCTACTTCTGCTATTTTATTTGTTTCAAGTGTTCCATGGTTTTTTCAAAAGAAGTTAATTTCTCCGAAATGACCGCTTTTTTCGTTTCATCGGAACCAAGTATAATCAAGGTTGGCAAGGCATTCGATTGGTACTTATCCTTGAAATAAGAGTAATCTTTATATACTTTTGAATCCATATCCCAATGACGGTCGAGGTTTACTTCAAAAATCACAAACCTTTCTGTTGCATAATCAATGAATTCTTGGTTTTCGAAGACATTTTTTTTCATCTTTACACAAGGCTTGCACCATTCAGAGCCTGTAAGTACAATCATGATATCTTTATTGTTGGCTTTGGCTTCGATCTTTGCCGTATCATAATCGAGACTTTTTTTAAGCTGGGCATGCGAGGTGCCAAAGAAAAATGCTAATAGGATAGACAAAGTAATAGTTGGTTTCATACTTTAAAAGATTGGTTAAATCCAAAACGAAACTTTGATAGATATATTTCATTCAAACTGAAATTTTGCACGTAAAAACTTAACATTGGCGAATAGTTTTATGCGTTATCTTTGTTGACTGTAAATTTACATTCAGATAACATTTACTTAACATTGAATTTTAAACCCATTTACATTTTAAAGTATGAGAAAAGCTACCCCTGCTGCCCCTATTGAAGATACAACACAAGAAACTGTTCAAAATATGGCAACCGTTTCCGAACAAATAGAAACAACTCCTTCAGAAGAGATACAAGTTGAAGAGAAGAAGGATGAAAATTCAGAAATCATCGAAGAAACAAAAATAGAAGAGCCGAAAGAAGAACCTAAAATTGAGGAAGAGCCAATAGAGAAGCCCAAAAAACAATCAAAACCGGCAAAATTAGCTTCTAAAAAAGAGGATAAGAAGAAGGCAGAAATCAAGAAGGCAAAAAAAGAATTGGCGAAGAAACTAAAGGCAAAGAAAAAGAAGAAGAAAGCCAACGCTAAGAAAAGCAAAGCCAAAGAAAAGGCTAAAAAACGCAAAGTCAAGGCAAAAGCGAAGAGCAAAAAGAAATCAAATAAAAAAAAGAAATAATACCAAAGCCGATGTTAACAGCGTCGGCTTTTTCCTTTTATAGTAGTATTTTTGAATACTAAAATTCAATTCATGCAGATACAAGAAGCGACTAAAGTCAATATTGATACTATCCTAAACATCATTGACCAAGCTAGAATCATCATGAGGGAAAACGGCAACACCACCCAGTGGACAAACGGTTATCCATCAAGAGAAACGATCTTGGAAGACATTGCAAATAAACATGCTTTTATATGTAGTGCAGACAATGAAGTGGTGGGCTATTTTTGTTTGATGTTAGGCGATAATCCTGACCCTAATTATACCATCATTGAAGGAAATTGGCTCAACGACAAACCTTACGGTGTCATCCACAGATTGGCTTCGGGAAGAACTCATAAAGGAATTGCCCAGAAAGCCTTTGATTTTGCATTTACAAAAACCAATAATATTCGGGTGGATACTTTACACGAAAATATTCCAATGCAAAACTTCTTGAAGAAAAATGGTTTTGTCTATTGTGGTGTTATTTATGTCAGCGACGGCACGCCGAGAGATGCTTTTCAAAAAGTTATATAAAAAAAAGCCCGAACTTTTGTCCGGGCCTTCTATAAAAAAACCTAAAGCTTATTATTTCTTGATCTTGAAAGCGTTTACTCCAGGAAAGTAAGCCGTGCTTCCCAATTCCTCTTCAATACGCAACAATTGATTGTATTTTGCCATACGGTCAGAACGTGAAGCCGAACCAGTCTTGATTTGACCACAGTTCAATGCAACCGCCAAGTCTGCAATTGTATTATCCTCAGTTTCTCCAGAACGGTGCGACATTACAGAAGTATAGCCCGCATTGTGTGCCATATTTACCGCTGCAATAGTTTCAGTCAAAGTACCAATCTGGTTTACTTTTACCAAGATTGAATTGGCAATTCCTTTATCGATTCCGGTTTTCAAACGTTGCACATTCGTTACAAACAAATCGTCTCCAACCAACTGTACTTTATCGCCAATCAAAGTTGTCAAGTATTTCCATCCGTCCCAGTCGTCTTCATACATACCGTCTTCAATTGAAATGATTGGGTATTTCTGGCTCAATTCAGCCAAATATTCCGCCTGCTCTTTCGAACTTCTGATTTTTCCGCCTTCGCCTTCAAATTTCTTGTAATCGTAATTTCCGTTTACATAAAACTCAGAAGCTGCACAGTCAAGTGCAATCATTACTTCCTCACCAAATTTATATCCAGCCTTTTCAACTGCTTTTTTAATAGAATCCAAAGCATCTTCAGTACCACCAGCCAAGTTGGGTGCAAAACCACCCTCGTCTCCAACAGCCGTACTCAAACCTCTATCGTGTAATTCTTTTTTCAAATTGTGAAAAATTTCTGTTCCCATTTGCATTGCATGCGTGAATGATTTTGCCTTAACCGGCATAATCATAAACTCCTGGAAAGCAATCGGAGCATCAGAGTGCGAACCTCCATTGATGATGTTCATCATCGGAACCGGCAATGTATTTCCAGAAACCCCACCAACATATCTGTACAATGGCAATCCTAATTCTGCTGCGGCAGCTTTGGCTACAGCCAAAGAAACTCCCAAAATAGCATTGGCACCAAGGTTCGACTTATTATGAGTACCATCCAATTCAATCATCGTCTGGTCGATCAAGTTTTGTTCAAAAACTGAAGTTCCCACCAATTCCTCAGCGATTCTCAAGTTTACATTTTCAACAGCCTTCAAAACTCCTTTCCCCATAAATGCCTTACCGCCATCACGCAACTCTACCGCTTCGTGCTCTCCAGTCGATGCTCCAGAAGGAACTGCTGCTCTTCCAAGCACACCGTTTTCAGTAATAACATCAACTTCTATCGTAGGATTTCCTCTTGAATCTAGAATTTGTCTAGCGTGAATTTTAATAATAATGCTCATTTTTTGTTTGTTTAAATTATGAATTACACATTTATATCTACAAATATATTATAAGTTTAGCAATGATTTCAGTAAAAAATAGAATCTTATCAACTCAAACGTTTTAGTAAAATTTGGTTTTTAAAAATTAGTAGAAGCGAATCTTTCGGGCTTCTTGGAATCCATTTTCCTGCTGGAGCCACTCGCTTTGCCCTGCCTTATCAGGCAGTTCAAGAGCTCAGACAATGGCTCCATCAGGGCTAGAGGGAAAATCATTTGCCCTTTGGAAACATTTCCAAAACTCCAATAAAAAACCTGCAAATCATCGACCTGCAGGTTTTTGTAAATTTTATTATATTCTCTCGATAAACTCATCAAACAAATAGCTTGAATCGTGTGGTCCAGGACTTGCTTCTGGATGGTATTGTACCGAAAAGCAATTCTTGCTCTTCATTCGCATTCCCGCCACAGTATTATCGTTGATGTGTACGTGCGTGATTTCTAAATCTGGATGGCTTTCTACTCCTTCTCTGCTTACGGCAAAACCGTGGTTCTGCGAAGTGATTTCTCCTTTACCAGTCAAAAGGTTCTTCACAGGATGATTGATTCCCCTGTGTCCTCCAAACATCTTGAAAGTAGAGATTCCGTTGGCCAATCCTATAATCTGGTGTCCAAGACAAATTCCGAAAAGCGGTTTGTTGTTTGCCAAAATCTCTTTAGCCACTTCAATTACACCCGTCAAAGGTTCTGGGTCACCAGGTCCGTTTGAAAGAAAGAATCCGTCTGGATTGAATTCAGCCAAATCGCTATAAGTTGCATTATAAGGAAATACCTTGATGTAGCAATCTCTTTTGGCGAAGTTGCGCAGGATATTTTCCTTAATTCCTAAATCAAGTGCCGAGATTTTATATTTTGCATTTTCATTTCCATAGAAATAAGGTTCTTTTGTAGAAACCTTTGAAGCCAATTCAAGTCCTTTCATATCAGGTACTTCAGAAAGTGCCGCTTTCAATTCTTCAATAGATTTTCCGTCGGTTGAAATGACAGCATTCATTGCTCCATTGTCACGGATATACGCTACAAGTGCTCTTGTATCGACATCCGAAATACAAATCAGGTTTTGTTTCTTGAAATAATCTTCCAGACTTTCAGAAGCATCTGGACGTGAATAGTTGAAACTAAAATTCTTGCAAACCAATCCGGCAATCTTGATGGAATCGGACTCTACTTCCTTTTCGTTTACACCATAATTTCCAATGTGTGGATTGGTGGTGATCATGATTTGTCCGAAATAAGACGGATCGGTAAAGATTTCCTGATAGCCTGTCATTCCGGTGTTGAAGCAAACTTCTCCAAAGGTTGTTCCTTCGATTCCGATTGATTTTCCGTGGAAGATGGTTCCGTCAGCTAGTAGCAGGATGGCTTTTTGTCGTGTTGTATATTTCATTAGTTGTAGTTGTTGTGTGTAGTTGTAGTTACGGTTTGCAAATTTAGTTGTTTCGGCTAAAGGTTGCAATTTTAAAAAGCCTAAAGTTTAAAAGTATTCCTCTTGTTTCCTCCTTAGCCCTGACTGGAGGGAAAATCCTTTTTGTTTTTTTATTTAAAAAAATAAAAAGATTTGGAAGGAAGGCAGGAACATGGATTGCTGAAAATGCCCAAGCGCTTCGCTTCTGAACAAAAAAAAAGGACAAACTAATAAAAGTTTATCCTTGATTTTTATTGAATAGTGAATTTCATTATTCAGCTGACTCAGTGTTTTCAGTTTCAGCAACTGGAGCTTCTGGTGCTTTAGCTTCTGGAGTTGCTTCAACAGCATCTTTTTTAGCTTTACCACCACGACGGCTTTTTGCTTTTTTAACTTCTTTTTTACCACCGTTGTATAGTTCGTTGAAATCTACTAATTCGATCATCGCCATATCAGCGTTATCTCCTAAACGATTTCCAACTTTGATGATACGTGTGTAACCACCTGGACGATCTCCTACTTTTGCAGCTACGTCTCTGAACAAGTCAGTTACGGCATATTTGCTTTTTAGGTAAGAGAAAACGATACGACGGTTGTGAGTTGTATCTTCTTTTGATTTTGTAATCAAAGGCTCAACGAATTGTTTAAGCGCTTTTGCTTTAGCAACAGTAGTGTTGATACGTTTGTGCTCGATTAGAGAACAAGCCATATTAGACAACATTGCGGCTCTATGCCCTTTCTGTCTGCTTAAGTGATTGAATTTTTTTCCGTGTCTCATGACGTGTGTTTTTTAACTTCATCTTGCTTCAATCCTCTTTGGAGAGCAAAATATGAAGTAATTTATTCTTTATCTAATTTGTATTTTGCCAAATCCATTCCGAAAGTTAGATTCTTAACTGCTACAAGTTCATCAAGTTCAGTTAAAGATTTCTTACCGAAGTTACGGAATTTCATCAGGTCATTTTTATTGAAGGATACTAAATCTCCAAGTGTATCAACTTCAGCCGCTTTCAAGCAATTTAATGCTCTAACTGAAAGATCCATATCAACAAGCTTAGTTTTAAGCAATTGTCTCATGTGCAATGATTCCTCATCGTATGATTCAGTTTGTGCGATTTCGTCGGCCTCTAGTGTAATTCTCTCATCAGAAAACAACATAAAGTGGTGGATCAAAACTTTTGCTGCTTCAGTAAGGGCATCTTTTGGATTAATTGAACCATCAGTTTTGATTTCAAAAACTAATTTTTCGTAATCTGTTTTTTGCTCTACACGGAAGTTTTCGATTGCATACTTTACATTCTTCACTGGTGTGAAAATAGAATCTGTAAAGATTGTTCCGATTGCCGCATTTTGTTTTTTGTTTTCCTCTGCAGGAACGTAACCTCTACCTTTTTCGATAGTCAATTCGATATTAAGGTTTACTTTGCTGTCTAAATTACAGATAACTAGTTCTGGATTTAGTACTTGAAAACCTGAGATATATTTTTGAAAATCGCCAGCCGTAAGTTGGTCTTTACCAGAAACCGAGATGGTAACTGATTCGTTATCGATATCTTCAATTTGACGTTTGAAACGTACTTGTTTTAGATTAAGGATAATTTCTGTAACGTCTTCAACAACTCCTGAGATAGTAGAAAATTCGTGGTCTACACCTTCAATTCTAACAGATGTAATTGCATATCCTTCTAAAGCAGATAGCAAAACTCTTCTAAGTGCATTACCAACAGTCAATCCATAACCTGGTTCCAAAGGTCTAAATTCAAATTTACCTTCAAAATCGGTTGAATCGATCATGATAACTTTATCGGGCTTCTGAAAATTAAATATTGCCATAATTTCGACTAAGTCAATTATTATTTGTTGTACAATTCGACGATTAGTTGTTCTTTAATGTTTTCTGGAATTTGCAATCTTGCAGGAACAGAAACAAAAGTACCTTGTTTTGTTTCGTTATTCCAAGTGATCCACTCGTAAACTTTACTTGAATTTGATAAAGAACGTTCGATAGCTTCTAAAGATTTAGATTTTTCACGAACAGCAACAACGTCACCTGGTTTCAAGTGGTATGAAGGAATGTTTACAATTTCTCCATTTACGGTAACGTGTCTATGAGATACGATTTGACGAGCACCTCTTCTAGATGGAGCAATCCCCATTCTGAATACTACGTTGTCAAGTCTTGCTTCACATAATTGTAATAAGATTTCACCTGTAACTCCTTTAGAAGCAGATGCTTTTTCAAAAAGGTTTCTGAATTGTTTTTCTAAAATTCCGTAAGAATATTTAGCTTTTTGCTTTTCCATCAACTGGACAGCATATTCAGATTTTTTACCTCTTTTTTTAGCCATCCCGTGTTGTCCAGGAGGGTAATTTCTTTTTTCGAAAGATTTGTCATCTCCGAAGATCGCTTCACCAAATTTACGAGCGATTCTTGTACTAGGACCAGTATATCTTGCCATTTTAAAATTTTAAATTAAGGTAGAGATTATGAATTCAGGTCAAATCCTCCGATAATCTTGTTCTACCTTTTCGTTATACTTATTAATTTATGTTTTTAATCTTTGCGAGATGCAAAAATTAAACTCTACGTCTTTTTGGAGGACGACATCCGTTGTGAGGCATTGGAGTAACGTCAATGATTTCTGTTACTTCAATTCCACCGTTATGAATAGAACGGATAGCAGACTCACGTCCGTTTCCTGGTCCTTTTACATAAACTTTCACTTTTTTAAGTCCAGCCTCTAAAGCTACTTTACTGCAATCTTCTGCTGCCATTTGAGCTGCATACGGAGTGTTCTTTTTAGAACCTCTGAAACCCATTTTACCAGCTGAAGACCAAGAGATAACTTCACCTTTTTTGTTAGTCAAAGAAATGATGATGTTATTGAAGGTAGCAGAAATATGAGCTTCACCCGTTGATTCAACGATAACTTTACGTTTTTTTACACTTGCTTTAGCCATACTACTTATTATTTAGTTGCTTTTTTCTTGTTAGCAACAGTTTTTCTTTTACCTTTTCTTGTTCTAGAGTTGTTCTTAGTTCTTTGTCCTCTTAATGGAAGACCAGATCTGTGACGGATTCCTCTGTAACATCCGATATCCATTAAACGTTTGATGTTTAAAGAAATTTCTGAACGTAGTTCACCTTCAATTTTAAAGAACGATACAGCTTCACGAATTGCTCCGATCTCGTCGTCATTCCAATCTTGAACTTTTTTATCTTGGCTTACCTGAGCTTTTTCTAAAATCTCAATAGCTCTACTTCTTCCTATTCCGAAGATATAAGTCAAAGCGATAACTCCTCTTTTGTTTTTCGGGATATCTACCCCTGCTATTCTTGCCATAATTATCCTTGTCTTTGTTTAAATCTAGGATTCTTTTTGTTGATCACATATAATCTGCCTTTTCTACGCACAATGATGCACTCGGCACTTCTCTTTTTTACTGAAGCTCTAACTTTCATATCCTTTAATATCTATAAGTAATTCTTGCTTTTGACAAATCGTAAGGGCTCATTTCCAGTTTCACTTTATCACCTGGTAATAATTTGATGTAGTGCATACGCATCTTTCCAGAAATGTGTGCGATTACAATATGTCCATTCTCTAATTCTACACGGAACATTGCATTTGACAATGCTTCAATGATTGATCCGTCTTGTTCTATTGCTGATTGTTTAGCCATAAATTAAGCTACTGCTTTTCTGTTTTTACCACTTTTCATCAATCCATCATAATGTTTGTTCAACAAATATGAATTGATTTGCTGTATAGTATCTATAGCAACTCCAACCATAATAATCAATGATGTACCACCAAAAAACATTGCCCAAGATTGCTGTACGTTCATAATACTTACAAGAATCGCTGGGAACACAGCTATTAGCGCAAGGAATAAAGAACCTGGGAAAGTTATTAAAGACATCACTTTATCTAAAAAGTCTGATGTTTCAACTCCTGGTCTGATACCTGGAATAAAACCACCGCTTCTTTTCAAATCATCTGCCATCTTATTGGTAGGAACTGTAATTGCTGTATAGAAATAAGTAAATACTACAATCAATGTTGCAAATACAAAGTTGTACCAAAATCCGAACATGTTACTGAAAGCTCCAGCAATTGACTGAGATGTTTCTGAGTCTGACAATCCTGCAACAGCTGCCGGAATAAACATAATAGCTTGTGCAAAAATGATTGGCATTACACCAGATGCATTAAGCTTTAATGGAATCCATTGTCTGTTACCGTCTTGTTCAAATTCGCCAGAAACTGTTCTTCTTGCATATTGAACTGGAATTTTTCTTACCGCCATTACCAAAAGGATACAAGCTATAATAACCAATAACCAAATGATAATTTCAAGAACCAACAACATCGGACCACCATTATTATTGGTAATTGTAGATGTAAATTCTTGAATAAAAGCTTGAGGAAGTCTTGCCAATATACCCACCATAATCAATAGCGATATACCGTTTCCGATTCCTTTATCAGTAATTTTTTCACCCAACCACATTGCAAATATTGTCCCTGTAACTAAGATAGTCACAGAAGAAAACAAGAATGAGAATTGAGAAATCATTTCAGGATTAGTTCCAGCAATGATAGCATTTGGTATAGTTCTGTAAAGGTTATAGATGTAACCTGGAGCTTGAACTAGAGTGATACCAATTGTTAACCAACGTGTGATTTGATTTAATTTCTTTCTACCGCTCTCACCGTCTTTTTGTAGTTTTTGCAAATAAGGAACCGCGATTCCCATAAGCTGAACAACAATAGATGCAGAAATATAAGGCATAATCCCCAAGGCGAAAACTGATGCTTGAGAAAAAGCTCCACCAGTAAACATGTCTAGAATTGAACCAATTCCGTTTTCTGTTTGTCCAGCCAAATTTGCTAATTGTGTCGCATCAATACCTGGAAGAGTCACTTGAGCCCCAAAACGATAAACCAATAACAAACCTATAGTCAATAGGATTCTGTTTTTTAGTTCCTCAATTTTCCAAACATTAATAAATGATTCAATAAATTTCTTCATCTTACTAGAAAAATTATAATGTTACAGCTTCTCCACCAGCAGCTTCGATAGCAGCTTTTGCAGTAGCAGTAAATTTGTGAGCAGTTACCTTTAATTTCGCTTTCAATTCCCCTCTACCTAAAATCTTAACGATTTCATTTTTGGTAGCCAAACGGTTTGAAACAAAAACTGACATATCTACAGTATCTGTAATCAATCCATTATCAACTAAAGCTTGAAGCGTATCAAGGTTCACACCTTCGTATTCTTTACGATTGATGTTTGTAAAACCAAACTTAGGCACACGTCTTTGAAGCGGCATTTGTCCACCTTCAAAACCAATCTTTTTAGAATAACCAGAACGAGATTTTGCTCCTTTGTGACCTCTTGCAGAAGTACCACCTTTACCAGAACCTTCTCCTCTACCTAATCTCTTATTTTGATTGTGTGTAGAACCTTCAGCAGGTTGTAAGTTACTTAAATTCATAACTATAATTTGTTATTTAGCTTCTTCTACAGAAACTAAGTGTTTAACTTTGTTTATCATTCCAAGGATTGCAGGATTTGACTCGTGCTCTACAACTTGGCCCATTTTACGAAGTCCTAAAGCTTCCAAACCTCTTTTTTGAGTAAGAGGACAGTTGATTTTACTTCTAACTTGTTTTACTAATAACTTAGCCATAATTTCCTTGAATTAACCTTTAAAAACTTTCTCTAAAGAAACACCTCTTTGTTTTGCAACAGTGTGAGCGCTTCTCATTTGAAGCAAAGCATCAAAAGTTGCTTTAACTACGTTGTGAGGATTTGATGATCCTTGAGATTTTGATAATACGTCGTGAATACCAACTGATTCAAGAACCGAACGAACAGCTCCACCAGCGATAACTCCTGTACCATGCGAAGCTGGCATTAGGAATACACGTGCACCACCAAATTTACCTTTTTGTTCGTGAGGAACAGATTGTCCGTTCAAAGGAATCTTTACAAGATTTTTCTTTGCATCTTCAACTGCTTTTGCAATAGCTTCAGAAACGTCTTTCGACTTTCCTAATCCATGTCCTACAACACCATTTTCGTCTCCAACAACTACAATAGCAGAAAAACCAAATGCTCTACCACCTTTTGTAACTTTTGTAACACGATTTACACTTACCAGACGATCTTTTAATTCTAGTCCGCTTGGTTTTACAGATTCTATATTTCTATTTTTCATAATAAATTAGAATTTAAGTCCAGCGGCTCTAGCGCCTTCTGCTAATGATTGAACTCGACCGTGGTACAAGTATCCTCCTCTATCGAAAGTTACTGTATCGATCCCGGCTTTTAACGCTTTTTCTGCAACAAGTTTTCCAACTGCTGATGCAACTTCTACGTTAGTACCATTTCCTACTTCTTTTTCTCTTGAAGATGCAGCCAATAAAGTTACTCCGTTCACATCATCAATTAGTTGTGCGTAGATCTCTTTATTGCTTCTGAATACAGAAAGTCTTGGCTTCGCAGCAGTACCGCTAACAATCTTTCTAATTCTGAATTTAATTCTCTGTCTTCTATCAGATTTTGTTAATGACATAATCTTATATTTTATTAAGCGGATTTACCTGCTTTTCTTCTTAATACTTCACCTACGAATTTAACACCTTTTCCTTTGTAAGGCTCTGGCTTGCGGAAACCTCTGATTTTCGCTGCTACAGCTCCTAACAATTGCTTGTCAAAAGAAGTTAATTTCACGATTGGGTTTTTACCTTTTTCAGAAATTGTCTCCAATTTTACCTCTTCGGCTACTTCCAAAATGATGTTGTGAGAAAAACCTAAAGCCAAATCAAGTTTTTGTCCTTGATTAGAAGCTCTGTAACCTACTCCAACTAGTTCCAATTCTTTTGTAAAGCCTTCAGATACACCAATAATCATGTTATTGATTAGAGATCTGTATAATCCGTGTTTTGCTCTCTGGTCTTTTTGATCAGATGATCTTTCAACTTGAACTTGATCACCTTCAACAGTTACAGAAACATCTGAATATTCCTGTGTTAGTTGACCTAATTTTCCTTTTACCGTAATTACTCCTTCTGCTACTGTAACAGTTACTCCAGCAGGGATTGTAACGGGGTTTTTACCTATTCTTGACATGTTTAGCTTTTTATTAGTATACGTAACAAATTACTTCACCACCAACATTAAGTTGTTTGGCTTGTTTTCCAGTCATCAAACCTTTTGATGTAGAAACAATTGCAATACCTAAACCGTTAAGGATTCTAGGTAATTTTGAAGCACCTGCATACTTACGTAAACCTGGCTTACTAATTCTTTGGATATCCTTGATTACAGGCTCTTTAGTATCTTTATCATACTTCAAAGCAATTTTGATTGAACCCTGAACGGCGTTGTCCTCAAACTTGTAACTCAAGATGTATCCTTGATCAAATAAGATCTTGGTAATCTCTTTTTTCAGATTAGATGCAGGAATTTCAACGACTTTGTGGTTTGCAGCCACAGCGTTTCTCACCCTTGTCAAATAATCCGCAATAGGATCTGTGTACATATAATTGAAATTGCGGTTTTGGTATTCGTTCCGGACCATCCGGTAGAACCTGAAACCATTAAACTCTACTAATTAATTAAACAGATAATTGTACGTTGCCGACAAAAATCCGGCAAACATACAACTATCTGTTGAAATATCAAAATTGGAACTAATATTTTACCAACTTGCTTTTTTAACTCCTGGAATTAATCCATTATTGGCCATTTCACGGAAAGTAACACGAGAAATACCGAATTGACGCATATACCCTCTTGGTCTTCCAGTTAATTTGCAACGATTGTGCATACGAACTGGTGAAGCATTTTTTGGTAATTTTTGTAAACCTTCGTAATCTCCAGCTTCTAATAAAGCTTTTCTTTTCTCAGCATACTTCGCTACCGTTTTAGCTCTTTTCACCTCACGGGCTTTCATTGATTCTTTAGCCATGTCTTAATTCTTTTTAAAAGGTAATCCTAATTCAGCCAATAATGACTTTGCTTCCTTATCTGTTTGTGCAGTAGTAACAAAAGTAATATCCATACCTGAGATTTTGTTCACTTTATCAATGTCAATCTCTGGGAAGATAATTTGCTCTAAAACCCCAAGGTTATAATTACCTCTTCCGTCGAATCCTGTAGCTTTGATACCACTGAAATCTCTAACACGAGGCAAGGCAGAAGTAATAAGTCTATCTAAAAACTCATACATTCTTTCTCCACGCAAAGTAACTTTTGCTCCAATTGGCATTCCTTTTCTCAATTTGAAAGACGCAACGTCTTTCTTAGAGATTGTAGAAACTGCTTTTTGTCCAGTAATCTTTGTCAACTCATCAACTGCATAGTCAATAAGTTTCTTGTCAGATACTGCTGCACCAACTCCACGGCTCAAAACGATTTTTTCAAGTTTTGGAACTTGCATTACGTTTTTGTAACCGAACTCTTCTTTAAGAGCAGAGATTACTCTGTTCTTATATTCATCTTTTAGTCTAGGTGTATATGCCATTACTATAGTACTTGATTAGATTTTTTTGAAAATCTTACTTTCTTATCTCCTTCTACTCTAACTCCTGT
Source organism: Flavobacterium sp. PLA-1-15 (assembly GCF_049060005.1). NCBI lineage: Bacteria > Pseudomonadati > Bacteroidota > Flavobacteriia > Flavobacteriales > Flavobacteriaceae > Flavobacterium > Flavobacterium sp. PLA-1-15. Next base: position 73,055 of record NZ_JBMGQS010000005.1, read on the forward strand.
TCTTGTAGTTTCCTTTGTTTTAGGATCTATAAGAGCAATGTTAGAAATTTGAATAGGAGCTTCTTTCTTAACGATTCCTCCTTGAGGGCTTTTTGCACTTGGTTTTGTATGTTTCGAAACCATGTTTACACCTTCAACAATCGCTTTGTTTTTCTCACGATCTACCTTTACAACTTTACCTTCAGCACCTTTATGGTCTCCAGCAATAACTCTAACGATATCTCCTGTTTTTATTTTTAGCTTTATCATCTTGCAAATAATTAAAGCACTTCTGGTGCTAATGATACAATTTTCATGAATTGTTTTTCACGAAGTTCTCTTGCTACCGGACCAAAAACACGAGTTCCTCTCATTTCCCCTGCAGCGTTCAAAAGAACACATGCATTGTCATCGAAACGGATATAAGAACCATCAGCTCTTCTCACTTCTTTTTTAGTACGTACCACTACTGCAGTTGAAACAGCTCCTTTTTTTACGTTTCCGTTTGGAGTCGCATCTTTAATTGATACTACAATCTTGTCTCCAACAGAGGCATACCTTCTTTTGGTACCTCCTAAAACACGGATAGTTAAAACTTCTTTTGCTCCCGTGTTATCTGCTACTTTTAGTCTTGATTCCTGTTGTACCATAATTATTTAGCTCTTTCTAAGATTTCAACTAATCTCCAACATTTTGATTTACTCAAAGGACGCGTTTCGCTAATTCTTACAGTATCTCCAATGTTACAGTCGTTTGTTTCGTCGTGTGCAACAAATTTCTTTGTTTTCAACACGAACTTACCGTATAATGGGTGTTTTACTCTAGTTACTTGAGCAACAACAATAGACTTATCCATTTTGTTTGAAGTAACTACACCAATTCTTTCTTTTCTTAAATTTCTTTTTTCTTCCATCTTTCAGTAGAATACAATTATTGCAACTCTCTTTTAGTTAGTTCAGTTGCTATTCTTGCAACCACACGTCTAGCACTTCTAATTTGAAGCGGATTTTCAATTGGAGAAATAGCGTGAGCCATTTTCAAATCAGCATACGCTTTTTTAGATTGGCTTAGCTTTTCCTGTAATTCAGTTACAGAAAGATTCTTTATTTCTGATTGTTTCATAATAATATAGATTATGCTTCGAAATCTCTAGCAACGACGAATTTAGTTTTTACTGGAAGCTTTTGAGCCGCAAGACGTAACGCCTCTTTTGCAACTGACAAAGGAACTCCTCCAACTTCAAACATAATTCTTCCAGGTTTAACAACGGCAGCCCAATATTCAACTGCACCTTTACCTTTACCCATACGTACTTCAAGAGGCTTCTTTGTGATAGGTTTGTCTGGGAATATTTTAATCCATAACTGTCCCTCTCTCTTCATAAAACGAGTTGCTGCGATACGAGCCGCCTCGATTTGACGAGAAGTTAGGAACATTCCATCTTCATGTACAGATTTAATTCCAAACATTCCATTTGAAAGTTCGTGCCCTCTGTTAGCATTCCCTTTCATTTTACCCTTCTGTACCTTACGGTATTTTGTTCTTTTAGGCTGTAACATTTTTCTTTAGTTTAAAAATTTACTTTCTTTTACGGTCTCCACCTGGTTTTCTGTCCTTGTTGAAAGGCTTACGATCTCCTCTTGGAGAATCTCCACCTTTTCCACCACCTTGACCAGCTTGTTTTTTATCCATGCCTACAAGTGGAGAAAGATCTCTCTTTCCGTAAACTTCACCTTTCATGATCCACACTTTGATACCCATTCTACCATAAGTAGTATGTGCTTCAGCAAGTGCATAATCAATGTCAGCTCTGAAAGTTGATAGAGGAATACGTCCTTCTTTGAAACCTTCTGAACGTGCCATTTCAGCACCATTCAAACGACCAGAAATTAAAACTTTGATACCTTCAGCATTCATACGCATTGCAGCCGCAATTGCCATTTTGATCGCTCTTCTGTAAGAAATTCTGCTTTCAATTTGACGTGCGATAGAAGTACCTACCAAGTAAGCATCTAATTCAGGTCTTTTAATTTCAAAGATGTTAATTTGAACCTCTTTGTCAGTAACTTTCTTAAGTTCTTCTTTCAACTTGTCTACCTCTTGTCCACCTTTTCCGATAATGATACCAGGTCTAGCAGTAGTGATAGTAACGGTTACAAGTTTCAAAGTTCTCTCGATGATTACTTTTGATACACTAGCTTTTGATAAACGAGCGTGGATATACTTTCTGATTTTGTAGTCTTCGGCAAGTTTATCACCGTAGTCATTTCCACCATACCAGTTAGAATCCCATCCTCTGATGATCCCAAGTCTGTTTCCAATTGGATTTGTCTTTTGTCCCATCTTAATTATTTTGCTTGTGTGTTATCTAATTGTCCTAACACGATTGTAACGTGGTTTGAACGTTTTCTAATTCTGTGTGCACGACCTTGTGGAGCTGGACGAAGTCTTTTCAACATCATTCCACCATCTACTCTGATCTCTTTAACGATTAAGCCTGCTTCAGCTACGTTACCTTCTGCATTTTTCTGCTCCCAGTTGTTGATTGCAGATAACAAAAGTTTTTCTAACTTTCTTGAAGCTTCTTTAGAGCTGAATCTTAATATATTCAAAGCTCTTTCCACTTTCTGACCTCTTACTAGATCTGCTACTAAGCGCATTTTTCTAGGTGAAGTAGGGCAGTTATTCAATTTTGCGAAGGCAATCTGCTTGTTAGCTTCTTTGATGCCTTCAGCTCTTTCTCTTTTACGAACTCCCATTGCTTCTTATTTTTTACCTTTATTTTTTGCTCCAGCGTGACCTCTAAAAGATCTTGTTGGTGAAAATTCTCCTAATTTGTGACCTACCATGTTTTCTGTTACGTAAACTGGTACAAACTGACGACCGTTGTGAACTGCGATAGTTTGTCCAACAAAATCTGGAGTAATCATAGAAGCTCTAGACCATGTCTTTACAACTCCTTTATTACCTTTCTCAATATTTTCTTGAACTTTCTTATCTAATTTATAATGAACAAAAGGTCCTTTTTTTAATGAACGTGCCATATCTTATTATTTCTTTCTACGTTCTACGATATACTTGTTACTCGGATTTTGCTTAGAACGTGTTCTATAACCTTTAGCAGGAACTCCGTTTCTTGAACGTGGGTGTCCTCCTGAAGAACGTCCTTCTCCACCACCCATTGGGTGATCAACAGGGTTCATCGCAACTGGTCTTGTTCTAGGTCTTCTACCTAACCATCTAGTCCTACCTGCTTTTCCAGATACTACTAATTGATGATCAGAATTAGATACTGCTCCAATTGTAGCCGAACAAGTAAGCAAGATCAATCTTGTTTCACCTGATGGCATTTTGATTGTAGCATATTTTCCATCTCTTGCCATTAATTGAGCGAAAGTTCCAGCAGAACGAGCGATTACAGCTCCTTGTCCTGGACGCAACTCAATACAAGAGATAACAGTTCCCAAAGGAATTCTACTCAATGGTAATGTATTACCGATTTCCGGTTGTGCTTCAGCTCCAGAAACTAATTTCTGACCTACTTGCAAACCGTTTTGAGCGATAATATACGTTTTCTCTCCATCAGCATAAGCCAACAAAGCGATAAATGCAGTACGATTTGGATCGTATTCAATTGATTTCACAGTAGCCGGAATCCCGTCTTTAGTTCTTTTGAAATCAATGATACGATATCTCTGCTTGTGACCACCACCCGTATAACGCATGGTCATCTTTCCCTGACTATTTCTACCTCCAGAGTTTTTTATCGGCGCTATCAAAGAGCGTTCCGGCTTATCAGTTGTAATGGCGTCATAACCATTCACAACTCTAAATCGCTGACCCGGGGTAATAGGTTTTAATTTTCTAACTGACATAATACTGCCTTATTTATTAGATATTATTATAAAAATCGATTGTTTCTCCTTCTTGTACTTGTACCATTGCTTTTTTGTAAGCATTAGACTTTCCACTGATCAAACCACTTTTAGTGTATTTTGTAGTTCTATCCGGTCTAACATTCATTGTATTAACAGCTACTACATTTACTCCGTAAGCAGCCTCAACAGCTTTCTTAATTTGTACTTTGTTTGCTTTTTTATCTACAACGAAACCGAAACGGTTAGAAACTTCACTTTCTTTGGTTACTTTTTCAGTTACTATAGGTTTAATTATGATGCTCATATTCCTATTATTTGCTTAAATTTTCTTCAATTCCTTCTAAAGAACCTTCCAAAAGCACTAAATTATTAGCGTTAAGAATGGCGTAAGTACTTAATTCTGAGCTACTTACAACGTTAGAAGCTTTTAAATTGCGTGACGACAAATATACATTTTTATTCGAATCACCCAACACAAATAATGATTTTTTATTCTCTAACCCTAAAGCTTTCAAAACGTTAATGAAATTTTTAGTGTTTGGAGTTTCAAAATTGAAGTCTTCTAAAACGATAATATTTGACTCTTTTGCTTTGATAGAGAAAGCAGATTTTCTTGCCAATCTTTTCAAGTTTTTATTCAATTTGAATGAATAACTTCTTGGTCTTGGTCCGAAAACTGTACCTCCACCTTTAAACAAAGGGTTCTTTGCACTACCAGCACGAGCTGTACCAGTACCTTTTTGCTTTTTAATCTTACGAGTAGATCCCGCAACTTCAGCTCTTTCTTTAGCTTTGTGCGTTCCTTGTCTTTGATTAGCAAGATATTGCTTCACATCAAGGTATACTGCGTGATTGTTTGGCTCGATTGCGAATACTGAATCAGAAAGAGTGATCGTTCTGCCAGTTTCTTTTCCGTTGAAATTTAAAACTTTTACTTCCATTACTTCTGAATGATTACATAAGAGTTTTTATGTCCAGGAACACATCCTTTGATAACAAGTAGGTTCTTATCAGCCACTACTTTTAAAACTCTAAGATTTTGTACTTTCACATTATCTCCTCCCATTCTTCCAGCCATACGCATTCCTTTGAATACTCTAGATGGATAAGAAGAAGCTCCTACAGAACCTGGCGCTCTTAAACGGTTGTGCTGACCATGAGTTGCTTGTCCAACACCACCAAATCCGTGACGCTTCACAACACCTTGAAAACCTTTACCTTTTGAGACACCTTGTACATCTACAAATTCTCCTTCTTCAAAAATAGAAACATCGATAATGTCACCTAATTTTTGTTCAGTTGCAAATTCTTGAAATTCAACGACTTTTTTCTTCGCTACAGTTCCAGCCTTTTTAAAGTGACCTACGGCCGCTTGTGTGGAATGTTTCTCAGTTTTGTCATCGAAACCAAGTTGCAACGCTTCGTACCCGTCAACCGCATTGGTTCTGACTTGGGTAACAACGCATGGTCCAGCTTCAATAACAGTACATGGAATGTTTTTTCCATTCTCGTCAAAGATACTAGTCATGCCAATTTTTCTTCCGATTAACCCAGACATATTAAACATTTATTAATTAAACAATTACTTTTGGGCGTATTTGACCCCAAAAAGTTTGCAAATGTATTGCTTTTTTTTGATTTACAACGCATTAAGCAAGAATATTTTTCATATAAAAATTCGCACCTAAAAAAACTCCATAAAAAAAGGCGAAACATAGAAAAAACTATGTTTCGCCCTTGTATAAATTCAAAATATAATTATACTTTGATCTCTACTTCAACACCACTTGGCAACTCTAATTTCATTAGAGCGTCAATAGTTTTTGAAGATGAAGAGTAAATATCAATCAATCTCTTGTATGACATTACCTCGAATTGCTCTCTTGCTTTTTTGTTAACGTGCGGAGAACGCAATACAGTGAAAAGTTTTTTGTGAGTTGGCAACGGAATTGGACCAGTTACCACTGCACCCGTACTTTTTACGGTTTTTACAATCTTTTCAGCAGATTTATCTACCAACATGTGATCGTAAGATTTTAGTTTTATTCTGATTTTTTGACTCATTTTCTTTAGAATTAAGCGTTACCTTTTGCTTTTTTGATTACCGCTTCCGAAATATTAGAAGGCGTTTCAGTGTAATGTGAAAACTCCATTGTTGAAGTTGCTCTACCTGATGACAATGTTCTCAATGTAGTTACATATCCAAACATTTCAGACAAAGGCACATCAGCTTTGATTGTTTTAGCACCATTTCTGTCACCCATATCATTCACCTGACCTCTACGACGGTTGATATCACCAACGATATCTCCCATGTTTTCTTCTGGTGTGATTACTTCCATTTTCATGATTGGCTCAAGAATTACAGCTCCAGCAGCTTTAGCTACTTCTCTATAACCCATTCTTGCCGCTAATTCAAAAGAAAGTGCATCAGAATCCACAGGGTGGAAAGATCCATCCAACAAAGTTACTTTCAAACTATCAACTTGGTATCCTGCTAAAGGACCAGTTTTCATAGCTTCTCTGAAACCTTTTTCTACAGATGGAATATATTCTTTAGGAACGTTACCACCTTTAACTTCATTTACGAACTGTAATCCAACTGGAACTTTACCGTCAACTTCATCAGCAGGCTCTAATCTAAATACGATATCACCGAATTTACCACGTCCACCTGATTGTTTCTTGTAAGTTTCTCTATGTTGAGCAGATCTTGTAAATGCTTCTTTATATTCAACTTGAGGCTCACCTTGGTTTACTTCAACTTTGAATTCACGTTTCATACGATCTACAAGGATATCCAAGTGAAGCTCACCCATACCAGAGATAATTGTTTGACCAGAAGCCTCATCAGTTCTAACTGTAAACGTTGGATCCTCTTCAGCCAATTTAGCCAAAGCCATACCCATTTTATCTACGTCAGCTTTTGTTTTAGGCTCGATAGCGATACCAATTACCGGTGCAGGGAATTTCATTGACTCAAGAATGATAGGATGTTTTTCATCACACATTGTATCTCCAGTCTTGATATCTTTAAATCCAACTGCAGCTCCAATATCACCTGCCTCGATATATTCGATTGGGTTTTGCTTGTTAGCGTGCATTTGGTAGATACGAGAAATTCTTTCTTTGTTTCCAGAACGAGTGTTCAAGATATAAGAACCAGCATCCAAACGACCCGAATAGGCACGGAAGAAAGCCAAACGACCTACGAATGGGTCAGTAGCAATCTTAAATGCAAGAGCTGCGAACGGCTCTTTTACATCAGGACGACGTAAGATTTTCTTTTGATCTTCTTCTAACAATTCAGCATCATCAGGGTGAATTCCTTCGATACCTTCTTTATCCAATGGAGATGGCAAGTATTTACATACTGCATCTAGCATGAACTGAACACCTTTGTTTTTGAAAGAAGAACCAGCAATCATAGGAATGATCGCCATATCGATTGTAGCAGCTCTTAAAGCAACATTGATTTCCTCTTCTGTGATAGAATCCGGATCTTCCATGTACTTATCAAGCAAGTTCTCATCATAATCAGCAACTGCTTCAATAAGGATATCTCTGTATTCTTTTACCTCATCCACCATATCAGCTGGAATGTCGATAATATCAAAAGTAGCTCCTTGAGTAGCATCATGCCAAACGATAGCTTGGTTTTTTACCAAATCCACAACACCTTTGAAATCATTCTCTTCACCAATTGGCAAAGTGATTGCAACTGCGTTTGATTTTAGCATGTCTCTTACTTGTTGACAAACTGCCAAGAAGTTAGAACCTTGACGGTCCATTTTGTTTACGAATCCCATACGTGGAACTCTGTACTGATCTGCAAGTCTCCAGTTAGTTTCTGATTGTGGCTCAACACCATCAACAGCACTAAACAAGAAAACCAATCCATCCAATACTCTCAAAGAACGGTTTACCTCTACGGTAAAGTCAACGTGTCCAGGAGTATCGATGATGTTAAAGTGGTAAGACTTAGAATCTGGAGTAGTCTTTCCTTGAATTGTAGGAAAGCTCCACTCACATGTTGTAGCAGCTGAAGTAATGGTAATACCTCTTTCTTGCTCTTGTGCCATCCAGTCCATTGTTGCAGCACCATCGTGCACCTCACCAATTTTGTGTGATTTTCCAGTATAAAAAAGGATACGCTCAGTTGTTGTTGTTTTACCAGCATCAATGTGAGCAGCAATTCCGATATTTCTTGTAAATTTTAAATCTCTAGCCATTTCTTAAAAATTAAAATCTAAAGTGAGAGAATGCTTTGTTTGCTTCAGCCATTTTGTGAGTATCCATTCTCTTCTTAACAGCAGCACCTTCTTCTTTAGCAGCAGCTAAAACTTCAGAAGCTAGTTTTTGAGCCATAGATTTCTCATTTCTTCTACGTGCATAAAGTATCATCCACTTCATTGCCATAGAGATCTTACGGTCTGGTCTGATTTGCATTGGAATTTGGAATGTAGCTCCACCTACTCTACGGCTACGTACTTCTACGTGAGGCATAACGTTTGTTAAAGCATCTTTCCAGATTTCTACTGAAGATTTTTCAGCGTCTTGTTTTTTTGCTTCTACGATGTCCATTGCATCATAAAAAACTTTAAAAGCAGTTGATTTTTTACCATCCCACATCAAGTTGTTCACGAAACGTGTTACTAATTGGTCGTTAAACCTTGGATCTGGTAAAAGAGGTCTTTTCTTGGCCTGTCTTTTTCTCATTTCTTCGTTTTTTTGTTACTCCTTATCAGTTTCATCCTCTAATTCATAACGGTTTTAAGATTACTTTTTTGCTTCTTTTGGGCGTTTAGCACCATACTTAGATCTTCTTTGCGTTCTTCCTGCAACACCTGATGTATCAAGCGCTCCACGAACGATGTGGTATCTAACTCCTGGTAAATCTTTTACCCTTCCACCCCTAACTAATACTATCGAGTGCTCTTGTAGATTATGTCCTTCTCCAGGGATGTAGGCATTCACTTCGTTACCATTTGTCAAACGTACACGCGCTACTTTACGCATTGCAGAGTTTGGTTTTTTTGGCGTCGTTGTGTAAACACGCGTACAAACACCTCTTCTTTGAGGACAAGAATCTAAAGCAACCGATTTACTCTTCTTAGTTATCTGAGTTCTTCCAGTTCTTACTAATTGTTGAATTGTTGGCATAATTAATACTAAAAATTTCTTATGTTTTTTAAAATTCCCGCTTTTTACGGGGTTGCAAATGTAGTAAATATTTTTAATGAAACAAATCATAATCCATTAATTTTCAAATAGATTAATATTGATTTGATTTTCACATATTATAAGATGATTTTTTGCGTTACTTTTACGAAGGTTCCCAAAAGGCAAATGGTTTATCCCCTAGCCCCGATTGAAGTGGAAATCCTTTTTATCTCGTTCCTTTAACGAGATAAAAAGATTGCAACGGAAAGCGGGAAAATGGATTCCAAAAACACCCAAGCCTTTTGCTCCTAATAATTTGTACAGTTTGAAAAAATTTCTGCTTTTTATTTTTACTTTTTTTTGTCTGAATAGCTTCGGTCAGAATTTGCGTTTGAGTATTGATTCCGAAAATGAGAAATCGAAAAAAACAATTGATTCCTTAGGCTACAAGAAGGAACATGAAAATGCAAAATCGGTTATTGAGGAAGGGAATTTAGTTTCTGAAAAACTGACAAGGCTTGGTTTTATTGAAAATGAGATTTTGGAAATGAAAAAGCCGAATGATAGTACTTTTCAGTTTCGTTTTGCAGTAGGAAAAAAAACGGATTTTATACATATATATATAGGTGAGGATTTTTCGAGTTATTTTGACGAAAGGAAAGACACCCTGAAGATGCGTTTTGAAGAAACCGAAAGCTTTTTGAATGAAACATTGGCCAAATTGGAACGTAAAGGATTTTCGCTGGCACGATTAAAATTGGTCAATTTCAAGAAAGACACAAATGCTCTTTTTGCAGAACTGGTTTTGGAAACTGGAAATCAGCGACAGCTGAACGATATTGTGATTAATGGTTATGATAAATTTCCGGAAGGTCACAAGAAAAACATCAAGAGACTTTATCGGAACAAGACTTTTAATCAGGAAAACCTAAAGAAGGTGTACGATGATTTTAACAAGTTCCGATTTGTAAACCAAACGCGCTATCCTGAGATTTTATTTACAAAGGACACGACAAAGGTGTATGTTTATTTGGAAAAATCAAAACCGAATAAATTTGACGGCTATATCGGTTTTTCGAATGATGATGAGGACAAGGTAAATTTTAATGGTTATTTGGATTTATTACTCGTCAATTCTTTGAATGTTGGTGAAGAATTTACATTATATTGGAAAAGCGACGGCAACAAGCAACGTACTTTTAACGCAGGAATCGAATTGCCTTATATTTTTAATTCGCCGTTTGGATTGAAAGTCAACTTGAATATCTTCAAACAAGACAGCACGTTCCAAAATACCAAAACCGCAATTGACTTGGGCTACTACTTTAACTATAATACTCGTCTTTATATTGGCTATCAATCAACAGAATCGAGCGATATTCAGAACACGAATAATTTCAGCATCAGCGATTATGAGAATTCGTTCGTGACAAGCACTTTTGAGTTTGTAGATTTTAAAGTAGATGATTTTCTGTTTCCTGAAAAAACAAGAATTAGCTTGAAAGGCGGTTTGGGAAAAAGAAGTTCAAAATTGGAATCGAACAATCAAAGCTTTCTTGATTTCAATATTAAGCATAATATTTACTTGAACGACAAAAACAGTTTCAACATAAAAAGCCAGAATTTTTATCTGCAGAGCGAAAATTACATCATCAACGAATTGTATCGCTTTGGCGGAATCAACTCGATTCGGGGATTTAATGAAAACAGTCTTCAGGGAAACTTCCTAGCTTCGATACTTACCGAATACCGTTATGTTTTGGCACCCAGCATTTACGTGCATACCATAACAGATTATGGATATTATCAAGACAAGACCTCAGATATCAGCGACAGACTACTTGGCCTTGGTTTCGGTTTTGGATTGCTTACTAAAAATGGATTGTTGAATTTGGTTTATGCGAATGGAAGCACAAAGGATCAAACGATTAAACTTTCGAATTCCATTATTCACATCAGTTTTAAGACTGTTTTTTAGAATATTTCAATCAAAATATACCATATCGGATAATATACTAAATTATTTCCTAATATTTTTATTTTTTTATGATAGGAAAGTTAACTTTTTCTTAAGAAATTTGGTTTATAACTAAATCAAATTAATATGAAATCGAAATTAACAAATTACTTAGCACTCCTATTAGTGCTATTTGCGCAAATCACATTTGCTCAAGAAAGGACTGTTACTGGTAATGTTTCCGACAGTAACGGGCTTCCGCTTCCGGGAGTTAGTATTATAATCAAAGGAACATCTACAGGAACTCAGACTGATTTTGACGGGAACTTTTCACTCTCTGCAGCTCCCAACCAAATTTTGGTTTTTAGTTATATTGGAACTAAAACCCAAGAAGTTGTAGCTTCATCTACAAATTTAAAAGTGAAACTAGCCGACGATGCTACGGAATTAGAAGGAGTTGTAGTAACTGCTTTTGGTATTAAAAGAAATCCTAAAGATCTTGGATATTCCGTGAGCAGTATAAAAGCAGAAGAACTCACTGAAAACTCCGAACCTGATTTGATTCGATCCTTGAACGGGAAAGTTGCCGGGGTTAACGTGAATGTTTCTAATGGTGTGGCAGGAGCTTCTAATCAGATTACAATTAGAGGAACCACTTCCTTTACTGGTGACACACAACCTTTATTTATTGTTGATGGTATTGCTTATGACAATACACAATTGACAACTTCTAGCCAAGTTGATGGTGGTGGCGGATATGAATCTGCACTTTCAAGCTTGGATCCAAATGATATTGCTTCTGTTAACATTCTAAAAAGTTCGGCAGCAGCCGCACTATATGGTTCAAGAGCGGTAAACGGTGTTATTGTAATCACTACAAAATCTGGATCTGGATCTTCAAAAAAAGGACAGAAAATGAGTATTAATGTGGGAACAGGAACCTATTTTGAAAATATAGGAAATTTACCCGAATACCAAAACAAGTATGGTGCAGGTAACAACTTCGGGTATTCTAATGCTAATGGTTCTTGGGGACCTGCCTTTGGCACTTTAGAAACAATTCCAACGTGGCCAAGTATATTAGAAGCATTTCCAGATCAATTTGGAGCTACAGTTCCTTATGTTGCTAAACCAAACAACGTAAAAGATTTATTTCGTACAGGAATAGTTATTGATAATACAATCGGCTTTAATTATTCCGGTGAAGCAGGAAGCTTTAATGTGACCATTTCAGACTTAGATCATGATGGATACATTCCTTTTAACACCTACGACAGGACATCCATTTCTGCTGGTGGTAATTTTAAACTAGCGAATAATTTAACCGTTGGTGCAAATTTGAGCTATTCAAACACAGAACAAGTGGGCGCTTTTTTTGGAGAGAACCAATATGATGGCGCGTCTTCATCTTTTGCTAGAGTCTTATTTTTGGCTCGAAACTGGGATTTGAATTTACCCTATGAACATCCAGCAACAGGTTATTCTGTAACTCCAAACGGCGCTCAATTTGACCATCCTTTATGGTCTTGGGAACATGACAAAATCATCACAAATAGCAACAGAACAGTTGCTGGTGTGAATTTGAATTATAAATTCAACGAAAACATTTCAGCTTCTTACAGAGTAGGCTTTAACAAATATAGTTTAGACCGACAAGAAATTCGCGACCTAGGCTCAAGAGCCGCAAGTGGACTCGGATCTATTACTACGGATAGATTTAACAATGAAGATTTAGAATCAACATTCTTATTAAACTTTGACTATAAATTGAGTGAGGATTTTGGGTTAAATGCAATTATTGGTAATAACGTTTTACAGAATGAAACACAACGCTTAACCTACAGGAAAAGAATTAATCTTACCAGATTTATTTACAATGAAAAACACAAAAAACATTTCGAGCCTTTTAGATGAAGGAGATAGAAAAAGAAATGTTGGTGTATTTGCAGATGTAACTTTTTCGTTTAGAGATTTTTTATTTCTGAATGCGACTGCAAGAAACGACTGGAGTTCATCTTTACCAAAAGACAACAACTCTTATTTTTATCCATCTGTAAGTGCTTCTATTATTTTAACAGAAGCTTTCAAAATGGACAGCAAGATCTTAACCTTTGCAAAACTTAGAGGTGGGTTTGCAAAAGTAGGGCGCGACGCACCAGCTGAATTTTTGAATACAACTTTCTCGCTAGGTCAAACTTTCAATAATAATCCAGTTATCGGAAACAATACTTTTTTAGGTAATCAAAAGATTACTCCAGAGTTCACTCAAGAAGTTGAGTTTGGAACAGATTTAGAGTTTTTTAATCGTAGAATCATTTTAGATGCAACTGTTTATAATAAAGTTACTACTGATTTAATAACTCCAGTTTCAGTTCCTGTAACAAGTGGTTTCTCAACCTACAACACGAATTTAGGTGAGATGACTAATAAAGGTGTAGAACTTGGATTAACCCTTGTACCAACCAAAAATGATAATTTCAGATGGACTTTAAATACTACATTTACAAAAAATAAAAATGAAGTTACTGAATTAATAGACGGTCTAGATCGTTTTGCCTTAGACGCAAATGAAATTGGGTATGTGATAAAAGGGCAACCATTCGGTGTGTTCTACGGGACAAAATTTGCAAGAGATGCAAATGGAAATTACTTGATCAATCAATCTGGTGGAGGTATTCTTCAAGATCCTACACCGGGTGTAATTGGCGATCCTAATCCTGATTTCAAAATGAGTTTTATCAATACTTTATCGTACAAAGGATTTTCGTTAAGAACACAATTTGATTGGAGACAAGGTGGTGATGTAAAATCCACAACTATAGAATCTTTGCTTGGAAGAGGTGTTACTAGAGATACCGAAAACAGAGAGCAAACGTTTATCATTCCAGGTTTCTATGGCGATCCAAATACCGGACAACCAATTTTAGACGGAAACGGAAATCAAATTCCTAATACTGTACAGTTAAGTATGAACGAGCTGTATTTTTCTCCAGGTAGTGGATCTGGCGGAAATACATTCGGGATTAATAGTGTGGATGAAGCAAGCATATATGACGGAACTGTTTTTAGGTTACGAGAAATTAGCCTAACCTATGATGTACCATCAAAATTCTTAGAGAAAACTCCATTTGGAGGCATCAGTTTTAGCATCATGGGAAGCAATTTGTGGTATTTTGCTCCTAATGTTCCAAAATATACCAACTTTGATCCTGATACTACAAGCTATGGTTCTTCAAACCTTCAAGGTATTGAAGTATCTGCAGCTCCTACATCCAAGAGATATGGATTCAAACTTAACCTAACATTCTAAAAAAAATTATATGAAACTTTTAAATTTAATACGAAACAATAAAAGTAGCATTGTTTTATTAGGACTAACAATGACTTTTTTGAGTTGCAGCGATTTCATTGATGTAGATACTGATACTGATAATCCAACCAATGCACCTTTATCTCTGTTACTTTCAAACATAGAGGTAAACATTAACGATGTAACTGATTATCAGTTTTACACAGGCACAATTTTATCGGTATACACCCATCAAATGACAACTAGGGAAGAATACGATCAATACGGCACTCGTGTAAACAATATTTTACTTCTTAATGAATGGAACAAGATATATCTAACTTTAAAAAACATTGAAACGCTCATACTTCAAGGTACAGAGAGCGGAAATATGGTTTATGTAGGTATTGGACAGATGCAAAAGGCGTACTTACTATCAGTGGCTGTTGATTTATTTGGGGATGTTCCTTATTCAGAAGCACTCCTATTGCAATCAGGAATTACAAGTCCAAAATTCGACGATCAAAAAGAAATATATACGGCAATTTTTGCTTTGATTGATGAAGCAAAAGTAAATATTGCAAGCGATGAAGGACCCCTAAAACCTGGAAATGATGATTTCTTTTACAAAGGAAATACCGATAGATGGATTAGATTTGCAAACACTTTTAAATTGAAATTATACAATCAAACAAGATTGACTCCGGATTTTGATCAAGCAGGTTTTGACGCATTAATTGCTGAAGATAATTTCTTTGCTTCAATAGAAGATGACTTTCAATTTAAACAAACTGCCAACCTTTCTCCAACGGATGAACGAAACAAACTCTTTCTTGAATCCTACAACAGTACACAATTCGGATCCAATGTAAGCCCTTGGTTTTATGAGATTCTTAAAGGGGTAAACCCAAACATTCATTCGGGAAATCCTGATCCAAGAATGCCATACTACTTTTTCAACCAATTAGCTGACGGACAATTTCCGCCAGATCAAGGCAATACTTCAACCGGAGACCCTAGAGCCGATTATTGGGACCAAGAATCAGGTTTCTTTAGCATTCGTTTTGGAACCGTTGGTCCAAACCGTGATCACAGCGTTGAAAATTCCGTTACCTATCCAGGAATTTTTCCTGCAGGTGGAAGATATGATGATAATGAAGGTGGCAGAATCAACGATATCATGGCTGGGGCAACGGGAGCACCTCCTCGACCAACCGGAATAGCCCCACATCGTATTTTGACTTATGATGAATTCTTGTATATTGAAGCCGAGTTGATACAAGTAAATAAGATAGGTGGCAATGTTGCCGATAAATTACAGCAAGCCATGGAAGCCAGTTTCGCTAAAGTAGATCAAGTTGTTACTCAGAATAATGCTCCTCAAACAGTCCCTAAGCTTGTAGGAGAAGCACCTGTAACAACATTTATAACCAATGTAATGACTGAATTTGCTGCAGGATCAGATGAAAAGAAACTTGAAATCATCATGACGCAAAAATGGGTAGCCACTTTCGGAGATCCTCTTGATCAATATAATGATTATAGAAGAACCGGATATCCCGTATTAGCAAATCCAATTGGAGCATCTCCGGAATATCAACTAAATAACGGTGATGGTTTCCCACTAATTGATTCTCAAACCACTCTAAACGGAGGGGCTAATGCATTCCAGCAATCTTTTTATTGGCCACAAGATGAACTAAACGTAAATCAAAATGCACCGGCCCAGAAAGATCCTACTACTTACAAAATATTCTGGGATAACTAAAAATTAAACTTATTATGAAAAAAATAAAATTAATATTCACTCTTGTAGCAATAAGTACATTTCTACTTTGTTGCCAAGACGATGGTGGAGATTCAAATCAAAATCTTCAAACAGGAGCTGTACCAAATGTCACTAAAGTCGAAAACACGGATTCCTTTATAAACCTTATTGCAATTAACGAAGGAGAAAATATCAACATAGGTTTTACAATCGATTTAGCACAAGGAGATGTCAGCTCTATGGATGTTGTGTTATTTTATTACAAAGGCGAAGAAGCATATAAAGCGGTTTTAGAAACCAATGTAACCACATTTCCTAAAGAGTATAGCTTGACACAAACTGATTTAATTGCCGCTTTTGCAGAATTAAATGCGCCAGAGGATTTTGAAATTGGTGACCAAATGATAGTTAGTACTGAGCTTACACTAAAAAATGGCACAGTCATTAAGATGCTAAATGACGACGGAAGTACAAATTATGGAATCGATGTAGCCAATTCACCTCTTTTTAGTGTTGTTCAATCCTACAATGTTTCATGCCCTTCAGATTTAGCAGGAACTTACCAATTTTCAACTTCTAACATTGGCGAACCAGACGGCGGAGCCGTAGCAGGACCCGTTACAGGAACAGTAACTTTAACCGCTAAAGGTGGTGGAGTTTATGATATTTCCGATGGATCTTTTGGTGGATGGGAAGCCCTTTATGGACCTGGAGATTCAGAAGGAGTGACACTCATTGACATCTGTAACCAAATTAAATTTGGTGGTGCTGATAATTTTGGAGATACCTATACCATGACAAATTTGGTTGTCACTGGAAATCAGATATCATTCCACTGGGAGAATACATATGGTGAATTTGGAGACACCACCCTTACCCGAACTGACGGTACGGATTGGCCTCCACTCACATTATAGATACAACCCCAATAACTCTAAAACCATCACCTAAAAGTGGTGGTTTTTTTATTACATTTGCACCATGGAAAAAGAGCATCAAATATTCGGAATTAGAGCAATCATAGAAGCAATTCAAGCAGGAAAAGAAGTCGACAAAGTATTTCTTCAGAAAGACGCACAAGGCGAATTGATGAAAGACTTGATGAAAGTCATGAAACGCAACAACGTCAATTTCTCCTATGTTCCTGTAGAGAAATTGAACCGACTGACACCTAACAACCACCAAGGTGCCGTAGCAACCATTGCTCCAATCGCTTTCCAAAACCTAGAAACTCTAGTCGAACAAGTACTCGAAAGCGGCAAAACACCACTGTTCTTAATCCTTGACCAAATCTCCGATGCAAGAAACTTCGGTGCCATCATCCGTACTGCAGAATGTACCGGGGTAAGCGGCATCATCGTTCAAAAAGCAGGTGCGGCTCCCGTAAATGGCGATACCGTAAAAACTTCTGCAGGAGCCGTTTTCAACGTGCCAATCTGTCGAGTAGAACACATCAAGGACGCCATCTTTTTCCTTCAAGGTTCCGGAATCAAAACCGTAGCAGCCACCGAAAAAACCGACTCAAACCTCTATGACTTGTCGCTAAACGAACCGTTGGCCATCATCATGGGATCGGAAGACAGAGGAATCAACCCTTCAGTACTGAAAATCGTAGACGAAAAAGCAAAACTCCCAATGTTCGGAACAATCGGTTCTTTGAATGTTTCCGTGGCCTGTGGCGCTTTCCTTTACGAAACCGTAAGACAAAGACAATCCTGATTGTAGATTTCAGATTGTAGATTTAGATTTAGATTTTTAAGAGCGAACCGCTTGGTTTGTGTTTGAAATCCATTTTCCTGCCTTCCTTCCAAATCTTTTATTTTTTTAAAGAAAAAAACAAAAGGATTTTCCCTCCAGTCAGGGCTAGAAAACAATCAAAAGGCATCCTTTTTATCTTCGGGCTTTTCTGCGTCCGGAAGTTTTTTGCTTTCCACTAAGTGATACGTTATCCTAAAGTTTTGCAATGAAGTGTTTTCAGGAAAAATTTCCAATTCAGGCTCCGGTTTCGGCGGATTTACGAAGTTTCCGTTTTCATCAAATCGTTCCAAAAATTTATCTCCCGTTGGATCAAAATCGGGTTTTTCCCAATCGTATTTTATAAGTTTTTCATATTCAGGCGTCTTGTAAATGGCTGCAAAAACAAATCCCGTAATCAATCCGGCCAAATGCCCTTCCCAAGAAATCCCCTCTTCTACTCCAGGAAAAACATACCAAATCAAACTTCCATATAAGGTTACAATCAAGAGCGAAAGTGCTACCAAGCGGTAATATTTTGTCATGATTCCCTTGAAAAAGATAAAACTTACCAAAACATAAATCAATCCGCTGGCGCCAATATGATAGGAATCCCTTGCAATAACCCACGTCAGAAATCCCGAAAGCAAAATACCATAACCCAATATCTTAAAAAAGAGCTCCCTGTAAAAATATCGCAAAGCAGCAATCAGCATAAAAATAGGAATCGAATTATTATAAAGATGCTCCATACTGCCGTGCAAAAACGGACTGAACACAATTCCTCTTAATCCCGTAAAGGTTCGAGGATGGATTCCATATTCGGTAAGGTTTATTTTATAGGTGATTTCAAACCAAAACACCAACCACAAAAACAAAACGAACATAAGTGGCAAGGCAAAAACGGATAGTGAAAACTTGAAATGATTGTCGTTCATGAGTTGATGGAAATTAGGGTTTTATTTTCTACACCGAATCAACAATGTAACCAAAGTTTTTTATATGCAATTTTGGCAGAAGCATACAAAAATTGACATAGATTCCTCTAGCCCTGATGGAAGTGGAAATCCTTCTTATCTCGTTCCTTTAACGAGATAAAAAGATTGTAACGGACAGCAGGAAAAAGGATTATGAAATACACCTAAGATCATTGCTCCTGAAAATAAATATTTGAGTAATTTTACAAAATGGAAGCACCTTTAGCAGAAAGAATTCGTCCTCAGCAATTAGAAGATTATGTTAGCCAGTCGCATTTAGTTGGACCAAATGGCTCGTTGACAAACCAAATTTCAAAAGGAATTATTCCTTCGATGATTTTTTGGGGTCCACCGGGAACGGGAAAAACAACGCTTGCACAAATCATTGCACAGGAATCAAAACGACCGTTTTATATCCTGAGTGCAATTAATTCTGGTGTGAAAGATATTCGTGATGTGATTGAAAAAGCCAAACAAAGCGGTGGATTGTTCACGGCTAAAAACCCAATCTTGTTTATTGATGAGATCCATCGTTTCAGCAAATCGCAACAAGATTCTTTGCTTGCGGCGGTTGAAAGGGGTTGGATTACATTGATTGGGGCTACCACAGAAAACCCAAGCTTTGAAGTGATCCCCGCTTTACTGTCGCGTTGTCAGGTATATATCTTAAATGCATTTTCCAAAGACGATTTGATTGCCTTGCTTGAAAGGGCGATGAAAACGGATGTCCATCTGAAAAGCAAAAATATAAAACTGAAAGAAACCGAAGCATTGCTTAGACTTTCTGGGGGTGATGGACGAAAACTGCTGAATATTTTTGAGTTGGTCGTGAATGCTTCCAACGAGGAAAAGATTGTAATTACGAATGAGCTGGTTTTGCATCTTGTACAGCAAAATACTGTTTTATACGACAAGACAGGCGAACAGCATTACGATATTATTTCGGCTTTTATAAAATCAATCCGCGGAAGCGACCCGAACGGAGCAGTCTATTGGCTGGCCAGAATGATTGAAGGCGGTGAAGACGTGAAATTTATTGCACGAAGGATGCTGATTCTTTCCAGTGAAGACATTGGAAATGCAAATCCAACGGCTTTAGTAATTGCCAATAATACGTTTCAGGCAGTTTCGGCAATTGGAAATCCCGAAAGCAGGATAATCCTAAGCCAATGTGCGGTTTATTTGGCAACATCTCCAAAAAGCAATTCTTCCTATATGGCCATCGGAACGGCTCAACAAATCGTGAAACAAACGGGAGATTTGCCGGTTCCGATCCACTTGCGCAATGCTCCTACAAAGTTGATGAAGGAATTAGGATATGGGGAAGAATACAAGTACTCACACGATTATGCGAATAATTTTGCCGAGCAGGAATTCTTACCCGACGCTATTTCCAACACTCCCATTTATACACCTGGAAATAATTCAAGGGAAAATGGAACAAGGGAATTCCTAAAAAACCGTTGGAAAGACAAATACGGCTATTAGAACTTGATATCTAATTTTTCCGAAACAAGCTTGTCGTTTTCGTAATATTCAAAAAACCACTCGTTATTTTTCTTGAAAACGACTCCGTTTTTAGAATCTGAAACGGCAGTGTAATAATCTGTTTGTGAAGTTTTAAACATTTTTAAAACCACTTTTGGAGTTGTATCAACCAATTGAAATCCATTTGAAATAGCTTGCGCAAAAAGTTGATTTGGATTGATTTTCTCATCTGTTTTTACTACTTCAACAGTTTGTTTTTCAGCAGGTTTAGCAATTACCTCCAGAGCAGATTTATTGCCATTGTATTGATAATTTAATGCTTTTACAGATTCAAAAGCCTCATTAAGCGCTTCAACATAAGCCACCTTTCTATCTTTTTCTTTACTGCTACCCGCTTTAGACGCAAAGACCACCTTATTATTGCAATCCGTAAAAGTAATTATCAATTTAGTTGTCAAGAAATTTCCATCATCTTTTACATCTACTGCTAAATAATTGCATCTATCATTGTAACTGATTCCTAAATTGTCTGTTTGATAGAAAGCTGTAAAACCGTATTTCTCTAAATTGAACTTTGTTAGTGTGTTTAATCTGTAATCATTTTCCTTTTTTTGGAATTGAAATTTCGTTGGAACAATTACATAGGCATAATCATTGACACTTTGCGCAAAACAAGAAAAACTGAATAGTAAAAATAGAATGTAGGTGTATTTTTTCATGATGATATTATAAGTAGTTTTTTAATGCTAGCAAATTATTGATGTGCTTGATATTTTCAGGAACTTCGGCATTACATTCATTGAACAAGATGGCATCCAAACCATAGTTTAGAGCGCCTCGAACATCGGCTTCAATGCAATCGCCAA
Source organism: Flavobacterium sp. PLA-1-15 (assembly GCF_049060005.1). Classification (NCBI taxonomy): domain Bacteria; kingdom Pseudomonadati; phylum Bacteroidota; class Flavobacteriia; order Flavobacteriales; family Flavobacteriaceae; genus Flavobacterium; species Flavobacterium sp. PLA-1-15. The sequence continues at coordinate 94,154 of NZ_JBMGQS010000005.1, forward strand.
TCATGATGCAGTTTTCTTTTTTAACATTGGCAGAAGTAATTGCATATTCAAAAATCATAGGATTTGGCTTTTTCACACCTGCAGATTCTGAATTGGTAATCGTTTGAAAATAATTACCAATATTGGAATTCCTCAATTTATTGTTTTGAATTTCGTGGAAACCATTTGTAATGATGTGCAACTTGTATTTGGATTTCAGATAATCTAATATTTCAATTGTTCCTTCAAAAAGATGATTGTAATTTGGCAAATGCTGTATGTATTCATCGGCAAGAAAAAAAATCATTTCGTCTTCGATTTCATACTTCAACAAATCAAAAGTATCCTTTAATCTTCCGTAACGCAATTCCGTTTGAGTGATCTCATCAATGCGGTAGCGCTCCCAATATTTTATGTTGATTGGAACGTAGTAAGCGATGAATTGCTTAATGTCAACTCCTATTTTATGCTTTGATAATACATATTCAAACGCCAAGGCAGAATTCTTTTCAAAATCCCACAGCGTGTGATCCAAATCAAAAAAAACGTCTGAAATTTTTGCTTTCAATTTATTTTCCTTTAACGATTACGGCATCTTCGATATGATAAATCCAATCTTCGACATCATTCTCATTTACCCTGAAATTTCCTTCAAGGGTAACATATTGATCGGTTTTCAATTTTGGAGTTGCTCCTCTAAATTTGATTCCCATGATGGTTTCCGGACCAGCGGCTCCACAGAAAAAACAGGATGCAAATACATTTTTGCTCAAAGCAAATGAAACATTATCGATTGGAACAATGAAACCTGTCATTGCAATTCTTTTCTTATTTTTCTGTTTCAAAAGCGGACTGATAACCGGATACATCACTTCCCCATACTCCTTGTCGGCTTTTTTTACAAACTTGATCATACCCAACAACTTCCAATTTAAGGTATCGATAGCGGTCGGAGCCGAAATTACATCCGCTCCAAAATTGGCAGGAAAGAAGGATGCTGTTTCTAAAGAATTTGATTTTCCTATTGTTTCAATTTTTTCTTCTTTTGAAGAGAATTCATTCTCGACAACTATAAAACCAATTACTAAAAAAGCTATTAAAATATATATTTTACGCATTTGCTAAAGTTTTTGAAATGTTTAATCGGTAGGCTTTTATCGCTGGAATCAATGCGGCAATAACGCCCACAAAGATAGTTACTAAAAATAAAACTCCTTCTTTTTCCAAGGCAAAAGCAAAAGGATCGAAAGCCATTTTGTATTCTTGCTCCGTTGTTGATGAAATCAGCCACAGCCCTATTCTACCAACAATTGTACCAAGAACAAATCCTGTTATGCACAACAGAAGACTTTCAAAAAGTACTAATCCGAGCAATTGCATTCTGCTAGCTCCGCTGACTCTCATCAGAGCAAATTCGTACTTCTTCTCTTTTAACGTGTTGTATAACGCTATGAAAATACTAATTCCTGATATCAGCATGATTCCATAAGCCAAATACTGCAAAGCCTGCAATCCTATTCCGAATAAGGAAAAAAGTCTGTTGATTTCAACAGCCGGAGAAGCGGCCTGCATATCGGTATTTTGAGCAATCAATCTTGGCCAAAGTACAAATCCCATTTTGTTTTTGAACTTGATTAGAACTGCCGTTATTTCTTTTCCTTCCTCACTGATTTCTTCGTGATGATGATGCTCGTCTCCTTCTTCGTGAACATGACCTTCTTCGCCATGAGCAGTATGATGATGGTGTTCTTCCTCGCCTTCTTCATGAACATGACCTTCTTCTCCATGTGGAGGATTTTCTGTATGTGCTTCATCGTGATTGTGACTATCATGCATTGCCCATACACTTTGAATATTGGATAAAATCAAATTATCGATTACTTTTCCTGTCGGGCTTGCGATTCCAGAAACTACATAGGCAAATTCTTCATGAATTTCACCTTCTTCGGCATCTCCGTGCGAACCAAAGAATTTATCACCTACTTTTATATTTAATTTTTTGGCAATTTCACTTCCGATAACGACTTCAAAATTCTTGTCGAATATTTTTCCAGTTTCAACTTTTGCCGAGTATTTTTCAAGATAATCTGGTGTTGTTCCAACAATTTTAAATCCTCTATAATTATCGCCAAAAGCTAATGGAATAGCCGTTTTAACGAATGGATGCTTCATCCAAATTTTGGCTTCATCGTAGCTTATATTTCCCGTTGGTGCATCCACTTGATAAACGGATGAAAGTATCAATTGCAACGGACTTCCCTTCGCACCAATAACCAAATCTACGCCATCAATATTGCTTGAAAATTGCTTTTCGAATTGCTCCTGCAGTAAAATCAAAAGTGAGATTATCGCCACACTTGCTGTCAACAGAATTACGCTTAAAGCAGTGTTCAACGGTTTAAACCAAATATTTTTCCATGCTAATTTTGCTATCATTATAAAGAAATTTGGTTAGGGAAACGTTCTTTTAATCTTTGGTCGTGGGTTACAACTATCAGCGAAGCATTATATTCTTTTGAAAGATTTTCCAACAAATCAGCAACTTTAAAGGCGTTTTCGTCGTCCAAACTTGAAGTTGGCTCATCTGCCAAAAGCAATTTCGGCTCATTGATTAAAGCTCTCGCGATTGAAACACGTTGCTGTTGTCCAATACTCAGTTGCGAAGAAAGCTTATGCATTTGGTCTTCCAAATCCAATGCTTTCAAAAGCGACTTGGCTTTTTGTTCCGCTTTTTTTCCTGTAGCAAGCCAAGAAGATAAAACTACATTCTCTAAAACCGAAAGTGCTTCTACAAAATGAGATTGCTGTAGAACAAGACCGATATTTTTGCCTCTAAATTGATCCAAGTGTTTTTCAGAAAGACTTGAAATTTCTGTTTCTCCAATAAGTATTGATCCGGATTTTGGACGAAGCAAACCTCCCAATAAATGCAGTAAAGTTGTTTTCCCTTTTCCAGAACCACCTGTAATCAAAAGTGTTTCGGTGTTTTCAGTTCGGATATCTGGAAAAACAAAATTCACTTTCTCAGTATATGAAAAAGTGATATTTTGAGTTTGAATCATAGGTAATTTCTTTTTACAAGAGTCGGCAAGATAAGAATTACTTGGGACAAAAAATGTTAACCAAAACTTATAAAAGCAACTATGTGAAAGAGTATTTATTTGTCAAGATAAGCAAAAATTGCATCATTCGTTTTGAAATCACGCCTTTTGAAATTTTCACCATCTCTCTTATTGATGTAATCGATTAGGTCTTGTTTTGATCCAGAACTCCAAAAATTAAAAAGACTGTAAACCTGATTGTTTTCATTTATAAAAACACTCCCTACCAGATTTCCTGCTTGAGGTCTTGAAGAACTGTCGTAGATTTTCACTTTTCCAGAATATAAAATCCTATAAAGTTGTTTGCTGTTGTCAAGACTTTCAAATTCAGTCACTTCATTATTTCTGTCGAAAAGGATGATTTTTCCAATACTTTTGTTTGGAATTTTTACATCATTGGTACCATCATTAAACAATGCTGAAAAATTTTCTTTGATCCTATAGTTCAAACTAATCCTACCAATCAAAGTATCATTGGTTTTTAGAATAATTTTACCAGGATAATACTCTTCATCTTGCTGAATTACAAAATTTCCATTGTGATCGAAAACAGTTTGAGCATACGAAACACTGATTGTAAACAAGAAGAACAAAACAAAGTAATACGGCTTTAGGGTAATTGCTTTCATGATTTTATGTTTTAAGAGGTTTAAAACTAAGAACCAATAATTGTGCCATAAAAGTCAAAAAATTCCTTCATCCATAAAACTCAAATAACCATTTTCGGTTATAATGATGTGATCCAAAACATTTATATCCAGATTCTTACCAGCATCCTTGAGCTTTCTCGTAATTTGTTTGTCGGCATCGCTTGCTTGAAGAACACCTGATGGATGATTATGCGCTAAAATAATTGCTGTGGCGTTATGCTCAAAAGCCGTTTTGAATATCAAGCGTATATCCACAACCGTCCCAGTAATTCCACCTTTGCTGAGTTGTGATTTATAAATGACTTTATTGGAATTATTAAGATATAAAACCCAAAATTCCTCATGAGGCAATTCTCCAATAATGGGTTGCATGATATTGAAAACCGATTTACTCGAAGTGATTTTTGTAAGCTCAACTGCTTCTTCGGAACGTCGGCGCCTTCCGAGTTCCATTGCGGCAATGATGGTTATCGCTTTTGCTTCTCCAATTCCTTTAAAAGCAGTAAGTTGCTGCAAGGATAATTTCCCGAGAGCATTCAGATTTTCGACACTTGCTAAGATACGCTTGCTTAAATCAACCGCGCTTTCGTTACGGCTTCCGGATCCAATGAGGATGGCTATAAGTTCGGCATCGCTAAGAACGCTTTTGCCTTTGAGCATTAATTTTTCACGAGGCTTATCGTCTTCCGCCCAATATTTTATTGAAAAAGGAGTGTTTTCTTCCATACTTTTTGGCGTTTAATTATTGAAATGGATTTTATAATTTTTTGATACTTAAACCGAAATTTCATCGTTTGAATATCAAATACTAAGTTATGAAATCAATTTATATCTTGTTTCTTTTTGTGGGATTTTCTTCGTTTGTGGTTGAAAAAGATTTCGCCGAAAAACTTTCGGATGCCGCCATTTCCATTACAAAAGACAAAGTGACTTATGATCCGAAATATGTTTCAATTCCCTATCCAAATGGTGATGTTCCTAAAAACACAGGCGTATGCACCGATGTTGTGATTCGTGCCTACAGAAAACTCGGCATTGATTTGCAGAAAGAAGTACACGAGGATATGAAAAGAAATTTCTCACTTTATCCAAAAACATGGGGATTACGTTCGACAGATTCTAATATTGATCATCGAAGGGTTCCAAATCTTCAAGTATTTTTTACCCGAAAAGGGAAAAGTTTGGGTATTTCAGATAATGCTTCAGATTATAAAACAGGTGATTTGGTGACTTGGATGATAAATGACAAATTGCCCCACATCGGTATCGTTACCAATAAAAAATCGGCTGACGGAAAAAGAAACCTTATTGTTCATAATGTAGGTGGCGGACAGGTTTTGGAGGATTGTCTTTTTAAGTATAAAATTACAGGTCGTTACACATATCGCCGCTAATTATTTCTTCTTGATTTTTTTAATCAATTTTGAAATTCCGGTATTTTTATGGTTTTGATCTTCAGAATAATTATAAGCATTTCCATATCCATATTTAAAATTATTCATATCGACATCATTTAGAAGCAATATAATATCATTAAATCGATTGTCTTTCTTTAATTTTTCTGGTACTTCAAGCAATCTCTTGTCCAAATAATCAGCCCTAACAACATAAAGGCATAAATCTGCAATATTATTCAGTAGCAAAGTATCTGACACCAGTCCAATAGGAGCAGAATCAATGATAACATAGTCGTATCTTTGCTGAAGTTCTTTAATCAATTCCTGCAGTCGGTTATTTTTTATGATGTCTATAAAATTTGGAAGAATCAATCCTGAATTTATAACCTGCAAATTTTCAATACCTTCAATCGTGTTCAGAAGATCATCAACTATTAAATCATTATTCTTAATATAATGAGTAACACCATATTTTGAAGTTATGTTGAAATACTCATCCAGTTTTGGAACTCTTAAATCTAGACCAATGAGTACTACTTTATGGCCTGAAAAGGCAAGATTAGCAGCCAAATTTGACGAAACAAAAGATTTTCCTTCACCGCTGATGGTAGAGGTAACCAGAATTGATTTACATTTTTTATTATCATTCAACAGGAATTCAAGGTTTGCTACTAATAATCTAAAGGACTCTCCAACAGTAGACCTATCGTTTTTGCTGAATATTTTTCTTTCATTACTTTCCCCTCTCGCAATATTGCCAAGAATCGGAATATTGATGAGTCTTTCAAGCTGCTTACTGTCTTTGATTTTTGTATCTAGAGCATTTTTTATGTAAATAATTAAAAATGGAATAATAAAACCAGCAACTATACAAATTAACAAAATAAGTGGTTTTATTGGCGACACAGGCTTTTTTCCACCATAGGCATGATTGATAACTTTTGCCGATGGAAGCGCAGATACTGCCGAGATTGTAGCTTCTTCTCGCTTTTGAAGCAAAAATAAAAACAAGGCTTCCTTTGTTTGTTGCTGTCTAAAGATATCTCGATATTCTCTTTCCTGTCTCGGAATGTTACTTATTTTAGAATTTACTAGTTGATCCTGCTCTGAAAAATTTCTAAGTGTTATCAACAACGATGACTTTTGATTTTTCAATCCTTCTTCAATAATACTTCTTATTTCATTTAAATTATAATTCAACGTCATTACATTAGGGTTAGACTCTGTTGATGTCTTCAACAGGTTCTTTTTCCTCAAGAGAAACTGATTATACTTATCGATATTCAATACAATATTTGGCTCCTGAAGTCCAATATTTGAGGGTATGAGTTCCTCTTTATTATCATTCAAATATTCACTCATATATTTTACAAGACTCAATTGCAGACTAGTCTCGTTGATTTTCTTTTCAATTTCAGATTGGCCCAGAATAAATTGTTTTGCCTCAGATGTTATGTCCGTCAGCTTGTTTTCTCTTTTAAAAACCTCAACACTTTTTTCAAGCTTATTTAAGTCTTTATCCAGGAAATTTATTCTATTGTCTATAAATTCAGCTGTAGCTTTTGCAATTTTGTTTTTATCGTTTATGGCATCGCTTATATAACGTGCTACCACATTATTCAATACGTCTTTGGATTTTTCCAGAAGATTTGATTTTAAGCTGATCAGAATTGAATTTGAAGTTTTACTAATCGGTTCTACTATCAAGTTAGACCTATAGCTTTCCACCACTTCATCAAAGGGATTGATTACAATTTCGAAATAAGCTTGGGGATAGTTTTTTAAATAGTTTAAATCAGGCAAAATGGTAAAGATGTTATTGCCAATTATTATGTTTTGACCGTATTGCATCCTTTTTTCATTCGCATTGGAATCCACATATATAAATTCTTTGTTATCAATTATTTCAATCGAAAAATTAATAGGATTTGTATTTGTTGAATCTATTTTTTTTACTAAAACTCCAAATGGTTTGTTGCTGTAAACTTCAACCAATCTTTTTGTGATTTCAGTTCTTTTGAAATATTGTACATTTAATTGCAAATCCCTTACAACACTTGAAACAATAGGAATCGATTTGATAATTTGTATTTCATCATCTATAAAACTATTACTAGATCCAAACCCCAGGTCTTGCATCAATGTAAAATCAGACATCACTCCACCTTTGTCTTTTTTCAAAAGTATTGTAGTAGTTGCCTGATATTGAGGGTTCTTATATCTGACATAAAGAAATCCAATAACTAAAAATATTGCAATACTGAATAGAAACCATTTGTAATGAATAAGATATTTCTCTATGTTTTCCTTCAGGTTAACATTATTTTGCTTAGAGTCATTATCTTCAAAAAAATCTTGGTAATCTGTCATTTGAATAGTTTTATGGAGAAAGGAAAATTAAATTATTGCAGAAATATGTGTTTAGCTTAAAGCTTTAATTTCCCGAATAAGTTAACCTCAATCGTCTTTTTAAAATTAATAATTCTTAAAAAAAATTAATGGTTCAGTAATTCTTTCTATAAATTTAAGTATATAGCCAAAAGTATAAACATTAAGTTTAAGAAAAAAGCAAATTCTCCAATAATTATAGGCTGTATTGAATAAATTCATAAAAAAAGGCTGTCTAAAAAGACAGCCTTTCCTAAATAAAATTAATAGTTCTTAATTCTTCATTACTTTCAAGTTATAAACTTGATTTCCTTGAATAATTTGAACATTATAGACACCTGTTGGCAAATTGCTTCCAAGTCCTGATTTTTCTAACTGGTTAGCATCTAAGACTTTTCTTTCGATCATTTTACCAGTCATATCATAGATATAAATTTCAGAAGATAGCTCAGAAACTAAGTTAAGGCCAACTGTGAAATCGTTTGTAAATGGATTTGGATATGCTTTCACTTGTAATTTTTCTGATGAAACCACACTATTATCTACAGAAGGTCTTGCCACTGGAGGTGTTGGAGTAGTAACAGAGCAAATATCACCATAAGCAGACCAAGCTGTACCATTATTGTAAGATACTGAAATAGAATAAGTAGTTCCATTTTGAGGTACAATTGTTGTCAAATAAGTCAAACGGAAAAGCATACCAGTTGTTTCGTATACCTCTTCAGCAGTTCCATTACTTACTTTAAATCTAAATCCTGTGGCACCTACCATTGATTTTGCATAGATGTTAGAATTTAAAGCGTTTAAGGTAACTCCACAATAAGCGTCTCTTAATTTTGTTAGAGGAGCAGCTGGAGTAGTAACATTACATGCTGCACCGTAAGCGCCCCAAGTTCCATTTACGAAAGATGCAACATCAACTGTATAAGTTGTTCCAAGATCATAAGATCCAAGACTTGTAAACATGAACTTTGGCTCTGTAACATCAATTGTTTGCACGTTTGCACCATTAGTTATTCTGAATCTATACTCAGTTGCACCTGTAACATAGCTAGCATATACATTTGTATTGATAGCTGACAATGTAGCACCACAATAAGCATCTCTTAATTTTGTCAATGGAGCAGAAGCTGGCGTTGTAACGTTACAAGCTGCACCGTAAGGACTCCAAACACCTCCTACCTGAGCGGCAACTTGAATTGAATACGTAGTGTTCAATAAAGCTTCGTTCAACATACTGATTGCAAACTTAGGCTCAGATGTAGTGGTTGTGTATTCTTGTACAGTTGCACCGTTTGTAGCTTTAAATCTATAAGCAGTTGCTCCTGTAACATAATTAGCATAAACATTTGTAGTTATAGTTGCTAGTGTAATACCACAATACGCCGCTCTCAATTGTGTTGGCGCAGCTGGTGTAGTAACATCACAAGCATCACCATAAGGATGGTAAGTACCATTTACTTGTACTTGAGCTCTTACAGAAAATTCTGTACCATAAGAAAAGTTAGACAAGGTATTCATATAGAAATATCTGTTTGCGCTTTCAGTTATAACTACAGCAAGTGAAGTTTTATTAGTTACCTCATATCTGTAAGCTGTAGCCAATGGAACCCCTTTAAAGTAAACTTTAGAGTTCACAGCTGCTAAAGTTTCGTCACAAAATTGCATTTCTGTTGTTGGCGTAGCAGTTGTAGAAACCTGGCAAGTTGCTCCATATTCACCGTAAACTCCTGCAAATTTAGCTCTTACAGACACATCATAAGTTGTACCGTATTGGAATCCTGCAAATTCAGAGAAGAATACGCTAGCATCTGGAGAAACAACAGTTGCTGAAAAACTTCCGTTTACAATTTTAAACTCATAGTCTTCTGCTCCAGTAACTGCAACTGCATCTATGCTTTCATATCCAACCTCTTGTTTTGTTGTACCACAATCTGCAGTAGCGATTGTTGTGGTTGGAAGCGCAACTGATAATGTAAACGTTCCTCTAGATGCTGGTGTAGTAGAAAATGCCCTAACCAAATAATCTGTATTTGCAGTTAAGCCTGTTAGCGTAACCTTTGTACCTGTTAAATTTGAACTTCCAGATACTTGTGTTAGTGTTCCACAAGCACCAGTATATACTGCATAACCTACTACTGTTGGAGTTGTAGAAGTTGTAGTGAATGATAATGCTGTATTAGCACCAGAGTTAAAAGTATACCAGCTGTCATAATAAGTTCCAAATGAACTTCCTGTTGATGGATATGCAACTCCCGAACTTGGAGAAGAACAAGTATTGTTAGTCGTCAATGGTGTGCCAATTGTAACTGCTACCGGAGCACTACATTCATCATTTGAAGTTGCTGGTGCACATGGAGCCGCACAAGTAATTGATAAAGTTATCGCATCAGTAGGAGTTGTAGCACTATAAGAATACAATAAAATATAATATTCTGTACTCAATGTTGAACTAAATAAAACTTCTGATCTATAATTACTAGCAGATGTGTTTATATCATCATTTCCTCCAATACAAGTTAACGTACCGCAAGCACCTGAAAACACAGCTAAACGAGTATCAACACTAGCAACTGTTTGTCCAGTAGATACTGTTATTTCTCCACCTGTACCTATAAATTTATACCAAATACCACCTGAATTTTGAGTAGTTACTCCCGAAATACCACATACAGCTTGGTTTTCATTTGTAGAACCTACTAAAGATGTTGTGGTTACATCATTACAAGCAATCACTTTTGCATTAGCACAAGCATCGTTTGAATCAATTATAAATGATTTTGGATTATCTGTAGCAGTTGAAACATTATAATAATTAGTGTTTGGAGTTCCTGTACATCTAAAGTTTTCATAAACTCTAACATAATATGTTCCGTTAGTCAAACCTGTTACGGTTACTGAATTTCCAGTTCCATTATATACAATTTGCTCCCCAGAAGTATAAGTTGTGCTTGCGGCAGCAACATCAGCAGTTCCTACAGGATCTGTAAATGAATTGGTTGTATTTACAACAACATGTCTTCTATTTCCGTTTCCATTTGTCCAGCTTATCGTTGCACTTGACAATCCGCTAACCACAGTTACAGCTGATGCTTGAGTAGATGGCACAGTTGGCCCTGAAACCGATGAAACATCAGAATAATCAAAAAGACCAGAAGCTGAACAAGTTACTTTCAAACGATATTGAATGTTTGAACCTCCAAATACTGGTGGAGTATAAGTCATGGTTGTAGCACCACTTCCTCCAACTGCATTTACATAGCTAGCACCAGCATCTGTAGATTGTTCCCATTGAAGTTGCAACCCTGATACTCCAGTAGTCACTCCTGTAACAGAAATTGCAGGAATTGCCCCACCACTACAAACACTTGTTGTTGTACGAGAAACAGCTCCAGCATCTGGCGTACCAACACATAAAGTTGCTGCAATTACATTTACTGTAAGATCAATAGTCACCCCATAAGTACCTGAATAACATGCGTTTGGCGGTTGTTGCCCTGAATCCGCAGTACCGATTCTCATTCTATGTTGTCCCGCTACAGCACTTCCAGCCAAGGCAAAAGATGTATCGAAAGTAGTAGGATTTGTAGCCAAAGATTCTCCACTAAACATAAGTTCAGTCGTTTCGAAAGTACCATTGTCATTTAAATCAATCCAAATATTTGTTCCATAAGCATATCCTGTTGCGAAAGTAACAGAAGCAGGAACAGTAGTTCCTCCATAAATATCGATTACAGACGCCGTTTGATCTGAATAATACACATCAGCTATTGGTAATGATGTTCCGTTTATTGTAACATTTGTTACCCCAGAATTATCATTAGATGTTGGAGCAGATGTACAATATATTACTGAAGTTCCAGTGGTAAAGCTTTGCTCTGCACAGCCAACTGCACTTCCATTTGCATTTTTTGCAACAACTTTCCAATAATACACTGTATTAGCTGTAAAAACTGCCGGAGTATATGAAGTTCCTGTAACATTTGCTACAAATGCAGGACTTGTTGCTGTTCCTAAATAAACATCATAACTTGTTGGAGCTCCAGTAGCAGCCGTCCAAGATAATGTAGCATTTCTTGCAATACCAGTAGCCGCTGCAGCTGGCAATAAAGCCGTTGCACAGTTTGGAGGTGTTAAAGATGCTTGTGTCAATTTTACATTATCAACAACCATCCAATAATCCTTTCCACTTGCTGAATTCCAAGCACCACTAATTCTAACTTTTAAATTATTGCCTGAAGGCAAAGAGCTACCAGGTATTGTATAATTCACAGTTGCACATGAACTGCTAACAACATGATTAGAACCGCTTATAGTACCAGCTACAATTGAGTAAGTTGTTCCGCCATCAATAGAAACTTCAGTCTTTAATGTTCCCCAGTCAGGCGTGTTGCTTAAACCAGCTTCTGTATCATAATCAAGAATCTTATAATCAAAAGAAATAGCTAAATTTTGACCACTTGAAGCCCAAGCTGTTGTTTGAATAGTTCCTGAAGCTGTACCTGCACTATAGAAATTTCTTCTCAATGCCCCATCTGAACAAGACAGACTTGTACTCCTAGAAAAACCAGTGTAGCTCCAACCTGTTGGAGTTACACTTCCAGCAAATGTTTCATTAATAGAAACCTGCGCATTTGCCAATTCTCCTATTAAAAGGAAAAACATTGGTAAAAAAACCGATAAAAAGCGATATCGCCAACAATTCTTGGCTGGATCACTTTTTTGTGAATAAAAACCTTCCTGATTTTTACTCGAATAGTAATTCTTAATCATGTTAATAAATTTTAGATTGACAGCTAATGTATAATTTAATTTATTATTAACAAAGTATTAGTAAATAATTATGTTAACATTCTTAAAAAAATCAATTATCAAGAAGATACCTTGACATATTACAGGTAGATGTTTTTATGTGAGGTTACAGCAAAATCAATGCTTGGGATAGTAAATTAAGAGCTTTATGCAGTACAAAAACAAATCAATTGCTCCTCGCTTTTTTTACAACAATGTTATAAAAAACTTTAAAAAAATACTCAATATCAGTTTTAAGAGGGTTTTTATTGTACTTATTTATATATGTTTTTTCAGAATTCATGATTTCTTCGAGCGTTTTTGGCATATCTGCATAAAAAGGTGGCAGAAGTCCAGGCTTGATAGTTTTTCTGAGCTCTTGAATTTCAGAAGTATAGAGACTCAAATAATGTGGACTCAAAGGTCGTACTCCGATAATTTTTAAATCTCCCTTGAATAAATTTATTATCATAGGCAATTCGTCGATCCAATATTTGCGGAGTATTTTTCCTGGTGTTGATATCCTGAAATCATCATTGAGTTTTCCACCTTCCCTTAAATTATTTTTTTCAAAGACATACTGTTGCAAATATTCGGCATAAGGGTGCATGGTTCTAAACTTGTAAACCTTTATCGCTTTTCCTCCCTTGCCTACCCTGTTCAATTTAATCAGTAATCCATAAGTGGGCTGAAGGTTAAAACTAGGCTCAGCAATTTTTCTTGAAACAAAATACAGCTTGTTATTGATTACTTCTTCTTTAACGATTTCAAATCCACAGGAATAGAGCCTTCCTAATACTTCGGGCCTGGAAATAACACGTCCTTTTCCTTTCGTAAGAAAAAAATATAAATTCTGGGTTAGCTTAATCTTCGGAGAAACCCTTGTTATTGTAGCATCAAAAAAATAATAGATATAATTGAATGGTTTTGGAAATTTTTTAAGAAGCCGATTTTTCCTTACCGCATAGGTTTCTACAGAATCAATAAATAGTCCACCGATGGGAAGTTTCTTATTTACAGATTCGAAATACTTATTGATCCATCGGAAATCATTTACTCTCTTTAAATTCACTATTGCATCATAGACTCCGTCATCAAGCGAATCGATATTGAATCTTGTATTGGTAGATGTAATGAAGGTTTTGTCCGAGACATCAACATTTTGGTTGATAAACTCGAAAACCTCATTACCTACTTGACTAATGATTAATTCCTTGTTGCTATTTATTACAATATTGTTAGTCATTCAATAAATGTTGTAAAATTTTTTCCGCCGCATTTCCGTCACCGTATAGGTTTGTAGCTTGGATCTCTCCATTTTCATCAAACCATTTATAACTTTCAATAATTTTATCAAAATCTGCATCACAAAGATGTGCAGCGCCACTTTCAACTATTTCGACCCATTCTGTTTCTTGCCGAAGGATGATGCAGGGCTTTTGAAAAAAGAACGCTTCCTTTTGCACACCCCCTGAATCTGTGATAATAAGCTTAGCATTTTTTTCAAGAGCTATCATTTCTAAAAATGATACAGGCTCGATTATTATTAAGTTCTTATTTGAATTCAAATCTTCTAAAAATTCTTTTTGAAGCAAACTGTCTTTCTGCTTTAATGTTCTTGGATGAAGAGGTAAAATAATTTTTACATTCTGATGTTTACTTATATGATGAAGACTTTTGAAAATTTGTGTCAAACGATTTTTATCATCCGTATTATTGTTTCTATGAATGGTAGCCAAAATATAATTATTGATTTCCAAATTCATATCAGAAAGTATATTGGAAGTTTCATCGGCAATCTCTGAAAAGAACAAGCTGTTATCAAACATTACATCTCCAAGATTAAATATTCCCGGATTGTCTATGCTGTAAGGCGGATTATTTTCTATACTAAAACCTTCCTTTACTAAATTAATCACTCCCGTTTGTGTGGGTGGAAAAAGATAGGTCGAAACATGGTCGCTGACAATCCTGTTGATCTCTTCGGGCATTCGCTTATTAAAAGACCTCAATCCTGCTTCAATATGAACTACTGGAATATGAATTTTTGATGCCGCTATTGCTCCGGCCAAAGTAGAATTTGTATCTCCATAAATGACAATATAATTTGGACATTCTTTTTCCAATATCTCCTCAATGCCAAAAATCATTTTCCCGGTTTGATCGCCATGCTTTCCAGAACCTATATTCAAATTGTAATCTGGTTTTGGAATTTTGAGTTCTTCAAAAAAAACATCCGACATGTTGGCATCATAATGCTGGCCCGTATGAACAATAATTTCTTTGATTTTGTCTTGAAATTTAGTTGCAACAGCCCTGCTGATCGCCGCCGCTTTTATTATTTGTGGTCGAGCACCAATGATGGTTAGAATCTTAATCATAGTATTGTTCTCACTTAAAATTCAATTGATAATCTGGATTGGATTGCATTATAGTTTTTGATTCGGGGAAGTTTTCAACAAACCAAATCATAAACTTTGTAACATCAATTTTATCCTTTAAAAGCGTTTCTTGGGCTTTTTTTGCATTTGTAATAATTTCATCATTTGAGATAACTTCAGCCGCTTTTTGTATGGCTAATTCTTGATCGGCTTCCGATTCTTTAAAATTATATACCAAGCTATATTTAGATTCTTCCTCATCTGTATAACCTCTTCCTGCGTCATCAATGTATATGGATGGAATTCCCAAAACGGCACTTTCAGAAGCCATTGTTGCGCTTTCGCCAAATAGCATGCTGGCATTTTTCAATACAGAATGCATCTGATCCGGTCTAATTTTTATCTGATATTTCTCTAAATCCGCTGAAAGCTTCTTTTCCGAAGTAATGTAAACCTTTAAATTTTCAGAAAGTAAATCGGCTATTCGTTTTTTATTTTTTTCGCTAAATCCTTTATGGCCTATATCATGGTTTGCATTCCAGGAAACAAATCGCAGGATTGCATACTCTTCGTCTTTAATTGCTAAATCATCTATAGAAACAAGACTTTTTTCAATCCAGTTTGGATGCAAATAACACAATTCCATATATCCTCTAAAACGGATCTGTTTTTTCCCTAAATCCAGTTTAAAGCAATCAGGCGTTAGCACCACATCTGAAAAGGGCAAATAAAATTTTCTTCCCAAAACGGCATTTTCAGTATCATCAAAAACAATGTGTGGCTTTCGCTTCAACCAAGCAACTTGTGCGGCATAAGGCGAGCCAAAACTCATATAAATATCAGGCTTGAATTTTGAACTATATTTAAAAAGCATACAATCAGCCTTCAACATATACATAATCTTTCCAAAGGCAGAATCGCTTCCTTTTCCGCGGGAAATAAAATCAATTCCGTTTGCTTTCAAAAGTTGCTGGCTCACTTCCTTATCCCTTGCGGTAATCAGAAATTGATGCCCTTTTGACTGCATCATCTTAATGAAATTCTTAAAATAATGCACGTGAGCCGGATGTCCTATGTCGATTAATATTTTCAATTTGAATATCTTTAAAATACCTTATTTTTCTGCTAATTGATAAATTTTTAAAATCTTCTCCGCAATTTTATTCGATGAAATTTCCAACTCCTTAATCCTTTCCAAACCGTTTACTTGCTTTTTATTATTGATGAATTCGAGCAATTGCTGGATCTTATCTGCATAGTCATCTACTTCAAAACCACTTATAAAACAACCTGAAACACTGCCGAAATTCTCCTTTACATCCCCAACATCTGTGCAAACTACAGGCTTGTTACAAGCCATTGCTTCCTTGATAACATTCGGCGAACCTTCCCACAGACTCGACAGAAGCACGCCGTCACAAGCATTATAAAGCATATTCATTTCACTAAAAGGCACATCCTGCAAGGTATGCAAGCTTATTTCAGATGCATCAATTCCTTTCAAAGCACCTTCCAATAGAGCGAAATTTTTTTCTTTTCTTTTGGGATTCGCCGCAAAAAGCAAATGAACTTTTGAAGTATCCCATTTGAGATTTCGCTGAGCATCTGGCTGATATATTTGTACAAACTGATTTAAATTTACCCCGTTTGGAATAACAAATGCATTTTTAATTTGAACGTCTTCCCTCATTTTCTTGGATTTTACAATTGTAGCCTTCCAAAATAAACGGGCAAAAATTTGCGTTGAAAATTGAAGTATCACATTACTTTTGATATCACTTCCCATTAATGAAACCACCAAATTTCTCGTGCCAGCTAATGTGGCTACATACCCGCAAAATGAATAATGTGCATGAACGATTTGATAGTGCTTGCCTTTCAATTGTCTTCTCAATCGGGAAACATTTTTTAAATAGCCGATAATTCCTTTTCCTTTAATCAGAAAAAAATCAATTTCGATTCCTACTTTTTCTAAAGATTCAGCTTGGGCTTTTATCAGCGAATTGATTTTCCCTTTATTTCCGCTGGCGACAAACAGGACTTTCATTTTTTATGGATATATTCAACAATACTTTTCACATAGATTTCTTCTAAATTCTCAGTTATCGTTTTAACCACCCAATTGCCATTTTGAAATTCATAATAATCATCAGACATCAATATGGTGGATGTTCCGAAATACAATGCTTGAAATTCCAATACATACGGCTTCTCTCCATCAAAAGCAAAATCAACCGAAAGGTTTGGAATGTTTAATGCCTTGAAAAAATTTCTCACATAATTGAGTTGTTCCAAAGGAAATCCAGATTTTGAACCGGCCGCATAATTATAACCGCTGCCACTTGCCCTAAAATCATTCGGACGGATGCTCCTTTTTAAGATGAAATATTTTTCTCCATAGATCAATATCTTCCAATCGTTTTTTAGATTGGGGATAAATGGCTGGATTACAATCTTGTTCTGATATTGTGATTCCGGCTTATACCCGTTGTGTTTTTTCATTCTAATCCGCTCTTTCAGAAAGGATTTTAAGTTAAAAACGTCTGTCGCTTTTTTAGAATATTGAATTAATTCAGAGAAATTATTGGCCAAGAAAACACCCCTACTTTTGGCACCAGCCGCTTTTTTAATTACGCACGGAAGGTCTATTTTTTTATTCTGGTATGCGTTTTCAACTTCCTCCAAGCTTCCAAAAATCAGTGCCTTATTGTTATTCAGATTCTCTGGAATAATTGTTTGCGACAAAATTTCCATAAAAACCTTATTATTATTGGCCCTTAAAAATTGATGTCCAGGAATTGTCCTTGCTCCTAAATTTTCGAGTCCTGCAATAACATCCTCAATATAGGATTTGTACTGATATTCCTTTTCTTCGGAAGAAGTGTAAACCACGAACTGATCTTTCCAAAAACCGAATTCAAATTTAATTTCCGAAAAAGAAATGATGATGGGTTCAAATCCATTTTCACGAAATAGGCTCTCGAGTAGCTTCAAATCATAGCCGCTTCTGTAAGGTTTGTCTTTGGACTTGCTTCCAAAATTATTCTTGTAGTTTGTGAGTATAAATATTTTCATAGCGCTTGTATTTCTTGATTTCTTGCTATTGAAAGTCTTCTTAATTTTTGTTTTTTCAACCTATAACTTAAGTTGTACAGGAATCCGAGTGAAGACCCCAATACTACATATCTTATGCTGTTGAACAACATTGAATATATTCCTCCAGAAATCATGATGATGAATCCCATGGCAAAAAAAGTGGGAAATATAAACAACATCAAGCTTAGTAAATCACTTTTAATTTTAGAAGCCAGAAGTTTCCGTCTTATTTTTAAATAAGCATAAAAAATGGAGCCTTGAAAAACCAAATAAATAATTAATCCGATAAATCCAGAACCGTGAAGGAATGCATTATAATCGGAATGAATCTGTCGTTCTTTGCTAAAGGGATTACCGTAATTTCCAGCAGAATTGAACATTTCCTTACCAAAAAGCAAGTTAAAAACATTAGCTGAATTCTCTTTTAAAATCCATTGGGTTTCTAGAATCCTTCCTTCATTTTGCAAATTTTCGACTTGTAATTTTCTTTCCCTGGCTTCTAATTGTTTGTAAAAAATATCCTCGAATATCGGGAAGACCAATAAGAACGTTATTGCTACAGCCACAAACCCAACGATAGCTTGAGTCCTTTTTTTATACATTATAAGAAACATCAATATACCAAATGCCATGGCAATGATTGAAATTCTCTTTAATTGGATAAGGACCAAAATCATTACAAGAACCATCAGCGGCAAAAGAATATTTTTCCTATTTGGAAAGAAATAAAGGAAAAGTGGCGTTGCTACAACTAAATAGGCCATAGAGTTCAATCCTTCAGAGAAGATATTCCCTACCTCGATACCATCTTCAGAATAGGAAGTTCCTCCGAGGTGCAGAAGATTTGACAGAGCAAGATTTATTATATACAAAACCACCACGACCAGCAAACTCAAATAAAGGCCTTTTAGTTTTTTTGGTGTATTGATGAGTGTAAAGGAAAGCGGAAATATCAATAAACTCAGCGAAAACTTCAGGTATAATTTTAAGGACGATTCAACATCGGAGGTCAAGAGCACCAGAATAAAAAAGTATAGCAGGAATAGGACAAAGCTCTTGAAATAAACGAGTTTGACATACTTCAGATTGAGCAGCAGGATGTAGAGGAAGAAAAAAATCCCCATCACTTTTGTAACAATCGAACCTTTTGGAAACAACACACCTATTGATGCAATGTAAACAAAGAGTATTGCAAAAAATGAATAGATGTATTTTTCTGGATTTCTCATTATACGATCAGTTCTGTTTGTATTTTTTATAATGCTGTTCTATAAAGTTAAATTCAGTACTTGTTCTTTCATTCCAATTCTGAAATGTTTCGTTAAGTTTATTTAGAGCGGCCTTCCCTAAATCATCCCTTAATTTTTTGTCTGCCAAAACCTCTTGTGTTTTTTTTATCATTTGATCTTCATCCAAATTTTCTAATAAAACACACGAATTCTTGTCTATAAAGCTTCCAGTATCACCGTTATTAAGCGTTATTATACATTTTCCATGGAGCATTGCCTCAAAAAGCGGATTTCCAGCATTGGAATAATCATAAAATGAAAGAAAGATATTGGCCATACTATAAAAATTATGGATTTCATCTCTTGAAACAGAACCTACAAAAATTATATTGTCCTGCAGGTTTTTCTTGATTACAAGTTCTTTCAAAGCATTCAGCTCGCTTCCATAGCCAACAATTAGGAGCTTTGAATTTGGATAATCAACAATTAATTTCTCCATTAATTCAATAGAAACATTTACTCTTTTCCATTTTGCAAGCCTACTTACCGTGAGAAAAAGATTGGTATCCGGCAAAATATTATGCTTCTCTTTAAAATTTTCTATGAATTTTTCATCAATAGAAAACTCTTTGTTTATACCATTTTTTATAAACAATATCTTGTCTTTTGGATAACCGATAGTTTCCAGGAACTGTCTTCCTTTTGTACCATCATTGGTCATTACTGCCACATTTCCAAACTTTTTATAGCTGATCAATTTAAAGAAAAATTTAAGCCTTTGTCTGAAACTGAAGAAGGTTTTCGGGTCCCATGCAATTCCAAAATAACGATTAACAATGAATGCTTTGTTCTTGAATATTTTTTTTGCCGCAAAACCAGACCAGTGTCCAATACAATATACAATATCGGCAGAAATATTTTCTTTCTTTATTATACTTTTTATTTTCTGATAGAAAAAATAAAAGAAAACGGTATTCACCAAATAGCCTATGTATTTAATGGTATTCAATTTAAATTGAATATTCATTTCTAAATATTTATGATCTACATTTTCGAAATCAAGACTCTTATCAGGAGAAATTATTGTAACATCATATTCCTTAGACATTGCCTCTATTGTCTTGCTGACTACTTCTTTGCCAACATTTTTTTTGATGTCCCACACCTGCAACTGGGCTATGATAAGTATTTTCTTTTTCATGAAATTTTAAAACAATTACTTTTTATTTTTTTTCAAAATAACTTTTCTAACCTTTTTATAGTAGCTGAATGCTGCAATTATCGCTACGCAACCTAAATTTATATAAATGTTTAAGTTTAAGAAACTCAATACAATCAATAGAACAGAAGGTAGTAAAAGAGGTTTTAATTCTTCTAAAAGAGAACTGAGAACATTTATAGGCTTTGCCCCTACATTATCTAAAAGATAGAACATTTGATAAAGGTAAATCAGTATGCTCGAAAAACTAAAACAGTATAAAGCTAAATAAACATTGTCATAATATCCTCCTATCACAAATGAAAGTATTCTTAAAACTACACTTATAATCATTATAATCAGAAATTGTTTTTGAAGCTTCAATACGTAATACAAGTTTGAAATTGGAGATGATATTAACCAAAACAGTGTCCAAAAACTCAATATTTCTGAATATATTCCTGCTTCTCCCCAATTATTCCCAAAGACAAGCGCAAAAATTTCTTCCCCGAATAATAAAACAATTAGCGATGGCAGGAAACCGAAGAAAAGCAAAGTTCTAACAACATTTAATGTCTCAGAAGCTATTTCTTCATTGTTTTGTTTAGAGGCGACAGATTTATAATATACAACACCTATTGATTTGCCTATTAGGTTCATTGGCAATCGCAACATCGTAAAGCCCAATGTATAATATCCAACATAGGTATTATTAAAATAATATGAGATCAAGAATGCCGGCACCAGCCATGAAAAATTATTAATCAAACTGGTTAGTATATCATATTTAAAAAACAAATCGTGTTCTTTGAAAATCCTTCTTACAAATAGCTTATCTGGAAACAAGAAAAAATTTATGCCTTTTTTGATTTTTAAAAAAAATATAAGTGTTGTAATTGTTACCAACAAAGCTGTAATTTCTGCATATAGCAGTTCTGACGTCCTATTTCCTAAAAAACCAAACGAGAGTTTGAAAACATTTGAAAGTATCGAATTTAAAATTGTTCCTATGGCAATTATACCATAAAATTGAAGCGAATTGTTCAGGCTTACCGTATTACTAAGCAAACCGTTTAACAAAACAATTAGCGGAATAAAATACACGAGAGATGAATTTGTTAAATTGAAGGTATCCGTGAAATATCCATTAAAAAAAAACACCACTATTGAAATCAGCGCAACAAAGCATATTACAATAGAATTGCATAAATTGAAAAGAATAGTCCTGTTGATTCCTTCCTCGAGCACAATTGCCCTTTCTAGTCTCAAAGCCACAATGATAATAATGAGTCCTGCAAAACTGTTGATAACATTCAATTCACCAATTGCCTCTGGCGAATAAACCCTGACGATAAAAGGCGTTAGAATTATTGCAACAACCTGCGCCAATATTGTACCCGAAACTAATTTCGATACATTCAACCAAAAGCCTGACAATTTTAGACTCGTAATCATTTTGCGGGAATTCCTTTTACAACAATATTTCCTTCTTTGAAACTCTTTGTTACTACAGCACCAGCACCAACAATAGTATTATCTCCCAATTCAACTCCTGGTAAAATGACAGCATTGGCACCAATCCAACAGTTTTTTCCAATTTTTATAGGATGAGTTGCCGAGTGTTTTGAAATATCGTCTAAATCATGATCGGCACTTATAAGCTTTACTCCAGGTGCAAAAATGGTATTATCGCCAATTTCTATTCCGTTGATGGCCTGAAAATAGCAATTTCCCGAAACAATAAAACTCTTCTCAACACCTTTGCCCATTTTGATATTTTCTGGACAGACAACTGTTGTTGAAAAATTTACAGCAAATTTAGATTCCCTATTCAATCCAAAAAAAATCTTAAAAAAATAATAAATAGCCAATTGCCTTCTGACGTTTTTGCTCAGATAGCCTTTTTCTTTTAAATTTTTAATCTTTGGTATCTTAAATAGGATACTTTTCATAACTCGCAAAAAAATTATTTAAAGGGATGAACAGCCGGATCTAATTTCACAAACGGATGATAATCTCCATTCAATGGTGTGATTGAAGCATTTCTAATAAGATGGATAATCTCAATAGATTCTCTAGCTTCTTCAAGACCAAATCCATGCCCTTCTAGCACATGCTTATAGCTTGCTGTATGCAAATCCTTGAAACCATCACTGAACTCGATTTCTTCGCCTTCCATCTTAATTGATCTATAAGTCGTTTGCCCTTTCTCCTTTATTTCATTAGGCAATGTATTACAATTAATCGAAAGAAACCATCTTACTCTGGCATTTTGAAACTCCAAATATCCAGCCGCTCTATCATGGGTATGCAAATGCACTTTGTTGGTTTTTAAGCTACCGAAGATCCACGACAGCATATCATAAAAATGAACTCCAATATTTGAGGCAACACCACCAGATTTTGCAGGATCGCCTTTCCAAGAAGTATAATACCAATGTCCTCTCGAGGTGATATAGGTTAAATCAATATCATATATTTTATCCTTCGGACCGTTTTCTATTTTTTGCTTCAAAGCTATGATACTCGGATGAAGCCTGAGTTGTAAAATCGTATAGACTTTTTTCTTTGTTTCCTGTTCAATTTTTTGCAAAGCATCTAAATTCCATGGATTTAAAACCAATGGTTTTTCACAAATCGCATCCGCGTTTTGACGCAAGGCAAATCGTATATTGGAATCATGCAAATAGTTTGGAGTGCAGATTGAGACATAATCCAATGGTCGGTTTTTTTCATATACCAACTTCGATACGTGTCGGTCGAAACGTTCAAATTCAGTAAAAAAATCAGCATCTGGAAAATAGCTATCAATTATACCAACACTGTCAAATTTATCCAATGCGGCAACTAAAGTATTATTGGTTTCTTTTATAGCCTGTAGATGTCGTGGAGCAATAAAACCAGCTGCCCCGATTAATGCAAAATTTTTCATAGCAAATAATGTCTTAAATTAAGCTCTTCTAACTTTTCCGTTTTCTAGGATATACTCATCGTTCGTTTCCAAACAGACGGCTTTACCCACATCATCAAAAGTCAATCTATGACCGTATTCGCTAACCCAACCTATTTGCTTGGCTGGATTGCCTACAAACAACGCAAAATCTGGAATCTCTTTTGTGATCACAGCTCCAGCTCCTACAAAAGCATATTGCCCGATATCGTTACCACAAACAATTGTAGCATTTGCACCAATTGAGGCGCCTTTTTTTACAAGTGTTTTTTGGTATTCTTCTTTTCTATTTACGGCGCTTCTGGGATTAATTACGTTTGTAAAAACCATTGATGGTCCAAGAAAGACATCATCTTCACAAATAACACCGGTATAAACCGACACGTTGTTTTGGATCTTTACATTATTGCCGAGGATAACTTGAGGGGATATCACAACATTTTGACCAATGTTGCATTTTTCGCCAATAATACAATTTGACATTATGTGAGAGAAATGCCAAATCTTGGTATCATTACCAATCTGGCAGTTCTCGTCCACGTATGCACTCTCGTGTACAAAGTAGTTTTTCATCATTAAATCAACATTTAAAAATAGTTTTGTTAAAGGCTATGTAATAACACAGCCTAAAAACAAATATAATTATTAAATATTAACATTAATGGTTTTTATAAAAAAATATTTAACATAAATTTTACACGGAATTTACATTAGTATTTTAGCCAATTAATTGCTTCACCTCGTCAAAATTCAGCCCTCCGTAATTGCCCGAACTCATCAAAAGCAGGGCGATTTTCTCGGTATCGAATTTCAAATGGAATAAAAATTCCTTGAAAGCTTCAGGGTTTGTATAGATAATTAAATCTTCACGATTAAAAGATTTTGCAATTTGCTCATAGGTTACTTCATCTAGTTGTTTGATTTTAACAGCATCCGGCGAATAGAAAACCACGGCTACATCTGCAGATTCCAGCGCTCCTTCGTATTCTTTTAAAAATTCTGCATTGAGCGAACTATAGGTATGGAGCTCCAAACAAGCTATCAATTTCTTGTCCGGATATTGGTCTTTTACAGCTTTTGTTGTGGCCGAAACCTTGCTTGGAGAATGTGCAAAATCCTTGTAGGCTACGTTATTTTCATTTGAAGCAATTTTCTCCAATCGTTTTGAGGCACCTTTGAAACTTGCAATGGCTTCATAGAAATCGGCTTCATCGACACCCATGTTTTGGCAAATCCATTTTGCTCCTGCAAGATTGTTCAGGTTGTGGGCTCCAAAAACCTCGATTGGCATTGCGCCATCTGGAGTTTCAAGCAATGTGGTTCCATTTTCAACGGTATATTTTGGAGTTGAATACGGCAATTTTCGGATAGGATTTGTAGCATTTTCAGCAACTCTTTTTACTTCCGAATCGTCTTCATTATAGACCAAAATACCGCCGTTTGTAATTTTTTCGATAAAGATTTCAAACTGCTCTACATAATTTTCATACGTTGGAAAAACATTTATATGATCCCAGGCGATACCTGAAATCAGGGCAATATTGGGTTGATAGAGATGAAATTTTGGGCGTCTATCGATTGGTGAAGACAAATATTCATCACCTTCCAGCACCATAAAATCATTTTCTTCCGTAAGATGCACCATCGTATCAAAGCCTTCCAATTGTGCTCCAACCATATAATCAACGTTGATTCCATGATAATGCATAACGTGCAAAATCATCGAAGTAATGGTAGTTTTTCCATGAGAACCGCCAATAACCACACGGGTTTTATTCTTTGACTGTTCATATAAAAATTCAGGATAGGAATATATTTTTAGTCCTAATTCTTGAGCTTTCAACAATTCTGGATTATCTGCTTTGGCGTGCATTCCTAGAATTACAGCTTCAATATCGAAAGTAATTTTTTCGGGAAACCAACCCATTTCTTCCGGCAAAATTCCTTTTTTCTCCAAACGTGTTCGGGAAGGTTCAAAAATAGCATCGTCACTTCCTGTAACTTTATATCCTTTGTTGTGTAATGCTAGGGCTAGGTTGTGCATGGCGCTTCCGCCGATGGCTATAAAATGTGTTCTCATTTTTATTAGTTATGAGTTATAGGCTATAGGTTTTAAATCCTAACTTCTAACCTGTTTTTCAAATTCTGTTTTTAGTTCTTGCGCTTTTTTAGGCTCCTTTAATTTCTTCAAATATAAATCATATAGCTTTTGAAATGTGGTTTTGGAGTTCCCTATTTCATGTGCCTGAATGTAATTCTTTTCGGCAGTTTTATATCGGTCGAAATACTCAGCTATTTTTCCTTTTGCGAGATAGCCGTCAACGGGTGAAAGCTTTTGCAATTCTTCAGCATACTTGGTGGCTTTCTTTTCGCTTCCACCAACGATTCCAGGCAATTGCAGGTATAATTCAATCAATGCCCATCTTGCGTCTATATGTTTTGCATCTAATTTTACAGCGGCTAAAAAAGCATCTTCAACGTCCCCTATCAAACTTAAGGCTTTGAATTTATTGGATTCCTTTGCTTTCATTCCCATTGCTCCACCAAATTTGTAATGATAATTAGCTTCTTTTGGAAACTGATTTTTCAGCTTTTCATAATAGCCAATTGCCTTGTCCCAATCTTTTGCATGACCTGCAATATCGCCCAGATATTCAATTGTTTTGGAATGATTAGGATGCGATTCCAAGTATTTTTCAAAAATCTGTTCTGCCTGCGAATATTTCTGTTGATTGAAAAGTTTCTCAGCCTTTTCAAAATCAGAAGCCATCATTTGAATGGAAAACAAAAAGATTAAAAAATAGACTATTTTCATATTTTTAAATTGATGCTCAAAAATAGTAAAACGATAAGAGAAATGATTTATTTTTAGAAAATGTTTGGTAGCATCCCAACCTTTTTCCGCGAAAGATGCTCCATACTATAAACACCTCCTTATGAAAAATATTTTACTCCTTTTGGCATTGCTTTCTTCATTTCTAATTTTTGGACAGGATTTTGACAAACAGTGGAAAAAGGTTTATCAATATGAACTGGACGGAAAAATAAAATCTGCTCAAGAAGAAGTACAGATCATCTATAAAAAAGCCAAGCGAAAAAAAGAGGAAATCCAAATAGTCAAGTGTTTTTTCTATCTATCAAAATTTGAGCAGGTTTTTGATGAAAAGGCACAATCGACAATTATTGAGAATTTGAAAAAAGAAATCAAGGACGCAAAACCTGTTTCTAGAGCCGTGTTGAATCATATTTATGGCACTATTCTTCAGCATTATTACAACAACAACCGCTATGAAATTTCTAGAAGAACCGCTTTAGAAAAGCAAAAAAGCATTGATTTCCTAACTTGGACGACTAGCGATTTTACCAAAGAAACAGATAAAGCTTTTTCTGAATCAATTGAAGATGAAAACGTTTTGAGAGCCACTTTTCTTCATTCCTACAAAGATATTTTTGAGATTTCACCCTACACGGATGGGAAAAACCACAGTCTCTATGATTTCTTGGCAGAGAAAACCAGCGCGTATTATAGATCAAAAATCGAGAATTGGACTTACAGAAACAAACTAGCAAGCAACAATCTTTTTAAAATTCTGTACCAAAACTCAAAAGTTTTTATGGAATTGAAATTAGACAATATTTCCGATGAAAATCTAAAAAAGCTATTGAAGTTGCTTCAAAAAAATGAAAAATATTATCTGGAACACAATCCCGAAAAAGCCGATTTGGCCTATTATGAAAGAATCAAATACATTCATTCGGTTTATTTTGACGACGAACTCTATCAAAAAAACATATTCGAACTGGAGAAAAAAACTTCAAGTCTTATTTTAAAACAAGATCTACGGGTTGAAAGGGCTCAACTTTATACCTATCTCGCCTTGAAAGAAGCTGAAATAAATTTTCATAAAAAAGCACTATCGCTTATTGATACGGTTTTCAAATCCAAAAGCAATCAGAATGCAATGTATCGTGCAGAAACATTAAAAAACGAGATCATCCGCAAAAGACTAAGAATCTCCTTTCAGGAAAAACTATACCCTAACGAAAATATCCGTGCCCTAATCAACTTTAAAAATGTTGATTCCATCAGGATAACCTATTACCTCTTTCCTGTAAAGAATAATCAATGGTTTGAAAATAACTACTACTACGACAGAGAAAATAAAATCAATAAAGATTCCCTGATTCTTGCGTTTAAAAACAAAAATACTCCTGTAAAAAGTTACTACAGAGCACTTCCTGCAAAGAATGATTACTTTGAGTACGCTACCGAAATTTTACTGGAAAAAATGGACATGGGGAATTATCTGGTTTTTATTGAAACTAAAAACGAAATTGCTTCTGAAACCGATGCGTATACTTACGGAAACATTACCGTTTCTAATCTTATGGCTGTAGAAGACACAGATACTCAAAACAATCTGTTTTATATTCTAGACCGAAAAACAGGGAAACCCATTTCAGATGTGACGATTAAAAGTGAAGATGACTCCGCTAAGACTAACAATATTGGAAAGGCATCATTGAAAAAGCAGGAACACATACCCAATAAAAGATATACAAACCAACTAATAATTTCGAAAGGCAACGATACTATTGCACAAAAATACAATAGAGAATTCATCTACAAAGGTTCGACCGAACATGAGGAAGATGAAATGGATCGTTTTCAAGCAACAGCCATGGTTTATTTCGATAGGGCCATCTATCGCCCTGGACAAAAAATGTACTATAAAGGTATTTTGATTCAAGCTAAAAACAAGGTGAAAAGTGTTGTTCCTTTTGCCAGTGTCCACATCAAAATTCAAGATGTTAATGATACTACCTTAAAAGAGTTAGATCTTCAAACCAATGAATTCGGTTCTTTTTCGGGAGAATTTGATATTCCTAAAAATACCTTGACCGGACAGTTTACAATTACGGTTGATGAAGCTGATAACATCAAGATGGATAAAAAATATTATGTTGTTGAAGAAAATGAACATCTGTTTTGGGACAATGTAGATTTTAATGACAGTCAATTCTCTTTTCAGGTGGAGGAATACAAACGCCCTACTTTTGAAGTGAAATTTGATGAAATAAAGGAAAACTATACCATTGGAGATTCCATCAAAATTAAAGGAAATGCGAAAGCTTTAGCCGGGAACAATCTAACGAATGCCAAGGTTGCCTATACCGTTTCTAAAAACACCACAAGGATTGGATCTTATTATAATCATGAAACGGATGATGTAGTCAAGGAGGTTTTTACCGATGAAAATGGCAATTTTTCGATTGATTTTCTGGCAATCGAAAATGGAGTAGACAATGACTCTATAGAACGTTTTAATTTTTATATCAGAGCATCCGTTACGGATATCAATGGCGAAACTAGGACTGCAAACACATCTGTAAATATTGGCAAAAAGACACTCTCGCTGCATGTTGCCCTGAAACCAAAATTATTCTTGGAAGACGAAAACGTATTATCCATCAATACCACAACCTTAAACAACTTCCCGATTGATGCAAAAGGTGAAATTAAAATTTACGAAAAGCAACAAAAAAGTTTCTTAAAGTACCGTCTTTTGGGGATTCCGGAAATACAAACCCTATCCCGTACGGAATTTGAGCAACTTTTTCCTTACGAGCCTTATGATGATACGGATACTGAAATTAAAAAAATCCTGGTAAAAACATTGCCCTTCGACACCAAAGTCAATAAAAAGATAGCATTGGATTTTCTGAAAAATTTCAAAAAAGGGAACTACGAAATCATCACCTCGGCAACGGACAGCAAAAACAATCTGATTGTAACCGAAAATCATTTTATCCTTGCATCAAAAAAAGATACAAAATCTGAAAAAGAACTGTTTACGTATAGCGATATTTCTAAACCAAATTCAAATTATTTTGAGATAGAAGTGCAATCCATTATTCCAGATTTGTATGTTACAGCGCGTCTGTACGAGAATCAAAAAATTGAAACCGAACAAGTTTTACAACTCCAAAAAGGAAAAGGTATTTTTAAATTCCTAAAAAAAGCAAATTACAAGGAAGACATCAATCTTCATTTCTCTACCATTTGGGAAAACCAATCTGGCGTACATACTTATTCCATTCCGAAAGAAACCATTGAACAGAAATTAAATATCGAAGTCATCAGCTTGCGCAATAAAATCGAACCGGGAAGCTTGGAGAATTGGTCCTTTAAAATTTTAAACCAAAAACTCGAAGCCGAAGTTTTAGCAAGCATGTACGACATGTCTTTGGACCAATTTGCCGAAAAGAACTGGACTGATATATTTATTGATGAAGATTATAAGTATCCCAATTATCCTGACCTGAATTCAAATACTGTAACGAACAAGTACATTTATAACTTTCGACAAGACAACCTCTATCTCCCAAATTACATTCAAAATACCACTTTAAACTGGTTCGGGTTTGATTTCAACAATCCTAAAAGTGAATACAGCAGAAAAAAATATTTAAGTAAAATACAGCAGAAAACCGTAATTCCGAGAAGTTCTAAAATAATAACGGGTATCGTAACCGAAAACGGCATGCCACTGCCTGGCGTGACCATAATTGTGAAAGGTACAACCAGAGGTGTTCAAACTGACTTTGATGGCTACTTTGAAATTGAGGCAGCTCAAGATGAAGTTTTGGATTTTTCATATATAGGATTCAAACCGCAATTTCTTGTTGTAGATAAAAGAAAGAATTATGAAATTATGCTTGAAGAAGATAGTCAGCAACTAGGAGAAGTTGTTGTTGTAGCCTATGGCACTCAAAAAAAGCAAGCTGTAACTGGGTCTATCACAACCTTGTGGAGTAAATCTTTAGAAGAAGAGCAAAATGGATCCCCTTTAAAAGCATTTGTAGGGACAATAGCCGGAATTAGCATGATAACGGCAGGGGGACAGTCCGGAAGTAACACCACAATACAAATAAGAGGCGCTTCCTATGATTCTGAAAAAAACAAACCTCTTTTTGTAGTTGACGGTATTCCTTTTGAGGGCGATCTTATGGATATTAATCAAAGTGATATTCTATCGCTTTCGGTTTTAAAGGATGCTACCTCCGCCACTTTATATGGCTCTAGAGGAGCAAACGGCGTTGTCATCATCACAACAAAAAATGCCTTGAAGGAATTAGCTCAGGTTAAAACCAGAACCAACTTTAACGAAACAGCATTCTTTTATCCACATATAAAAACCAATGCTGACGGTCAATTCTCTTTCAATTTCACCAATCCAGAATCCTTGACACGATGGAAGTTGCGTTTGTATGCGCATAACAAAAAAGCAGAAACGGGCTATTTTCAATCAGAAATTATTTCACAGAAGGATGTAATGGTGCAAACCAATATGCCTCGCTTTGTACGCGAAAAGGACACCATCACTATCTCGGCAAAAGTGGTCAATATGACCAATGAAGCTAAATCTGGATTGGCAATGCTGATGCTTTATGATGCTACAAACATGAAGCCGATTGACAGCATTTCACTCAACACTCAAAATACACGAAACTTTACTTGCAAGCCCAAGGAAAGCGTTCCTGTAAACTGGACCATTGCCATTCCCGAGGAATTGCAAGGATTGCAGTACAAGATAGTAGCAAAATCAGGGAATTTTAGTGATGGCGAAGAAAACATCGTGCCGGTTTTATCCAATAAAATCCTGATTACCGAGAGCATTCCAATCTGGGTGAAAGGCAATACGAAAAAGGAATACACCTTTGAAAATTTGAAGAACAACACCTCTTCAACCCTAAAAAAACATCTCTTTACGTTGGAATATACTTCAAATCCCGTTTGGTTTGCCTTGCAATCCCTACCCTATTTGATGCAATATGAACACGAATGTGCCGAACAAATCTTCTCCAAATATTATGGGAATTTTATTGCAACAGAACTCATCAACAGCAACCCTAAAGTGGCTTCCTTATTTGAAAGTTGGAAAAACAACCCTGCTTCAACCTCAAAATTAAACCTTAACGAAGAACTGAAATCTATCGTGCTGAACGAAACTCCATGGTTGCTCGATGCCGAAAATGATGAGCTAAAGAACAAGCGCTTGGCTTTGCTGATGGACTTGAACATGATGAAGGAATCGATGGAAAAATCGTTTAAGAAAATTGCACAACGGCAACTGCCTTCGGGAGCTTTTTCCTGGTTTCAAGGCGGAAATGAAAATCCGTATATCACACAGCACATTGTGGCGAGTTTTGGCCATTTAGGCAAAATGTTTCCTCAAAAAAGTGCTCAATTTGAAAGTATTTACAAGACTGCAATTCCTTATCTGGACAACCTTTACATCAAACACAGTACGCTGAAAAACGAAAGAATTGATTATTATGCCTATTCGAACCTCCACTATCTATATGCTAGAAGTTTTTATACAGAAAAAATGCCAATCTCTAAAAAGATTGATTCCATCATTACGGTTCAAAAAGTAGAATTCAAGACCAATTGGTTGCATTATACTCTATACAAAAAAGCACTTTTGGCCTTGACGATGCACCGCTTTGGAGACCGTGAATTTGCTAAAAAAATCATTAGTCACCTCAAAGAAACTGCCGCTAGAAACGAAGATAATGGCATGTATTGGATAGAAAACAAAAACGGTTATTACTGGTACCAATCGTCTATAGAAACGCAGGCCATGCTGATTGAAGCTTTTACAGAAATTGAAAAAGACAAAACCTATGCCGATGAAATGAAAGTATGGTTGCTCAAAGACAAGCAGGCCAACCATTGGCCAACGACCAAAGCCACTACCGAAGCTATCTATGCTTTATTGTTACAAGGAAACGATTGGACAAACATAAAGGACAACACCAAATTCAAGATTGGCGATGAAAAAGTGCTGACCAAAAAACTGGCTTCAAAAGACAAGGAAGCCACTACAGGTTATATCAAAATGAATTGGAAAGCTACGGAAATAAACAACCAAATGGGGAATATTTCGGTTGATAACAAATCCGCTGTTCCTGGTTATGGCGGTGTATATTGGCAGTACTTTGAAAATCTTGAAAACATTAAAACCGATAGCACCTCGACCTTATCCATCACGAAAAATCTTTTCAAAAAAGAGAAATCATCTTCAGGAGAAAAGCTAGTTGAATTGAATGCTGAAAACATCAAAACAGGCGATTTGATTACCATCCGACTGATCATTAAAACCGAAAATGATTTGGAATTTGTGCATCTGAAAGACCTAAGAGCTTCGTGTTTTGAACCTGTAGATGTTCTATCCGGCTATCAATGGAGCGACCGATTGAGCTACTATAAAAGTACCAAGGACGTGGCAACCCATTTCTTTTTTGATGAAATAAAAGCAGGAACATATGTTTTAGAATACGACGTTCGGGTGAACAATGCGGGACATTTCAGCGATGGAATTTCTACACTGCAAAGCATGTATGCTCCAGAATTCAGCCAGCATTCCAAGTCCAGTAGAGTTAAAGTGAATTGAACCTAATCTTTCCAAAATAAAAAAAAACCGTTTCAATCACTTGAAACGGTTTTTCCTTGAATTAATAAAATGAACCTTTATTTAACGATTGTCATTTCATCGATGATGTGTTTTGCACCAGAATATTTGTCGATTACCCAAAGAACATAACGGATATCCACGTTGATGGTTCTTTGCAATTTAGGATCGAAGATAACATCTCCTGCCATTGCCTCGATGTTTCCATCAAAAGCCAAACCGATCAATTCTCCTTTTCCGTT
Organism: Flavobacterium sp. PLA-1-15; assembly: GCF_049060005.1. Lineage (NCBI taxonomy): Bacteria > Pseudomonadati > Bacteroidota > Flavobacteriia > Flavobacteriales > Flavobacteriaceae > Flavobacterium > Flavobacterium sp. PLA-1-15. The sequence continues at coordinate 127,035 of NZ_JBMGQS010000005.1, forward strand.
TAATACTGGAGAACCTGAGTTTCCTCCTGTAATGTCGTTATCCGTCAAGAAATTAACGTGCATCGATCCGTCTTTATCAACGTATTGACCGTAATCTCTTGCCTTGTTCATTTCGATGATTTTGGTTGGCATATCAAACTCGTCATCACCTTTTTTGTATTTCTTCACCATACCGTCCATAGTAGTATAGTTGTTGATTTTTGCATCATTGCGCTTGTCAGCCGGTAAAGCATTTACTTTTCCGTAAGACAAACGAAGCGTAGAGTTGGCATCAGGATATTGAATTGTGTTCAATTTTGATTCTCTCAAACCTTCTACCAATAATCGGAATGATTTTGCAAAACCGTCTTCCAATTGCTTTTGGTCATCAGTTTTATTTCTAAGTTGCTTCATTAGGTCCGAAGACAATACATACAATGGATCTGCTTCAATCACACCTTCTTTTGGATTTTTCAAGAATTCCAACACTCTGTTTTTTGAAGAAAAGATACTTTTCTCAGTTGCATCGGCAACGTATTTTTTGAAATCACCTTTGGCAATTTCTTTTACAGTTGCTGGCAAACCATACGGCGCACCTTTAGTCGCATATAAATTCAATTGTGCAGCAAGTACATCTTTTTCTAAAGGAGCGTAGAATTCTGCATATGAATCTTCAATGCCCTCTGTCAATCTAGGCAACATTTCAGCTCTTTTTGTTGCATTTTCTTTCGTATAAGCAATCAATCCGTTTCCTAAACTCATTGGCAAAACGCCATAGGTAGCAGTTCTTACCAATTGTTGCAAGTAGCTATCATGACTTGATTTTTCGTTGGTTTTGCTGTAAAAATTATTGATTGTTGATACAACATTTCCGTACTTGGCTTTATTTTCTTTCTGATTTGCCCATTTGTCAAATTTAGCTTCCTGACCTGCCTTTGTTTTTGCAGTTCCAAATTTTGACAAGGCATCAATCATACCTTGGCGGTTTTTCCAATAATTCGCTGTAGAAGCATATTTCGAAGCATAAAGAAGGTTTACCTTTTCATCCTCACTCATGTATTTCTTCATCACATCCATACCTGTTTTGGCACCTTCCACCCAAGCAGGATAAGCAAATTTCACGTTTTGATCGATTCCGCCGGCTGGCATCCAACGGTTTGTTCTTCCTGGATAGCCTAAAATCATTGCGAAATCATTCTCTTGAACACCTTTCAAGCTCACTGGTAAATGGTGCTTCGGTTGCAATGGAACATTTTCTGGAGAATACTCCGCAGGATTTCCATCCTTATCGGCATATACTCTAAACATCGAGAAATCTCCCGTATGACGAGGCCATTCCCAGTTATCCGTATCACCACCAAATTTTCCAACGCTTTCTGGTGGAGTTCCTACTAGACGAACATCCTTATAATCTTGGTACACAAAATAGTAGTATTCATTTCCTTGAAAAAATGGACGTACAGAAACAGTATATTTTCCTCCACCGTCGTTTTCTTTCTGGATTTTTGCAATCTCTTGGTTGATCGCTTTTTCACGATCAGCTTCGCTCATATTGTCGTTTACAACACCCAAGATTCTTTTAGAAACATCGTCCATACGCACAAAGAAACGCACGTATAAAGATTTCGGCTTCATTTCTTCTTTTCTATTTGCGGCCCAAAAACCATTTTTCAAGTAGTTTCTCTCTTCAGATGAAAGTTCAGCAATAGCATCATAACCACAGTGGTGGTTTGTCAAAACCAAACCTTCCTTGGAAACCATTTCAGCCGTACAGCCTCCATTGAACTGAACAATCGCATCCTTCAAACTATGGTTGTTGATGCTGTAAATTTCTTCGGCTGTCAATTGCAAGCCCATCTTTTGCATGTCGCGGTGGTTCAGTCTTTCAATAAACATCAAGAACCACATTCCTTCATTAGCTTTCACAGAAGCCGGAACCAGCATCAGTGAAACGGTAATGAACAAAATAATTTTTTTCATTTTTGTAAATTAAGTAAGTTAATCAGAGAAAATCCAAAGCAAAAACCTCAAGATACCCCCTTTTTTAAAGCGTGCTAATATACTCCATTTAAACCACCCGACACTCATAAACGCATACAAACTATAACGTTATAGTTGATTTTTAACTTTTATTTTAGAGTATTCAGAATTTGGGCGAATGGCCGGGCTGTCCGTTCTATCTTTTCCCCCTTGAAGAAAGAGGAAAAAGGATGCCACTTCCATCCCTATCGCAGTCGTTGCTAAACCTGAAGATTTGTTTTAAAACAATCATCAACTCTCAAAAAAACAAAAAGCTACCCGTTTGGATAGCTTTCATTTTATCATTTGGAAATTTAGTCGTTCAACATCTTCCAGAGTTTGTCTTTCAATTCCGTCAAGCCTTGTTGGGCTACCGAAGAAATAAACATATAGGGAATATCCTTGAAATCCTTATCCAACTGCGTTTTGAGTTCTGCTTTTAGCTCATCATCCAGCATATCACATTTTGAAATCACCAGCATTCGTTCCTTGTCCAGCATTTCTGGATTGTACTTGCTCAATTCGTTTACCAAGATATCATATTCTGCTTTGATGTCAGGAGTATCAACAGGAACTAAAAACAACAATGTAGAGTTTCGTTCGATATGACGCAAGAAATAATGCCCAAGACCTTTTCCTTCCGCCGCACCTTCAATGATACCCGGAATATCTGCAATCACAAATGATTGATAATCACGATACGCTACGATTCCTAAATTTGGCTTCAAGGTTGTAAACGGATAATCCGCAATTTTTGGTTTAGCCGAAGTCAAAACAGAAAGCAAAGTCGATTTTCCAGCATTTGGAAAACCAACCAGACCAACATCTGCCAAGACTTTCAATTCAAGGACAATATCTTTCTCCTCTGGAGGCAAACCAGGCTGTGCATAACGTGGCGTCTGATTGGTAGAGCTTCTGAAATGCCAGTTCCCCAAACCGCCTTTCCCACCTAATGCAACAATCTTCTTTTCGCCATCTTCGGTAATTTCGAACATCACCTCATTGGTTTCCTTATCGCGAACAACTGTTCCCAAAGGCACTTCAATAAATTTATCTTCTCCGTTGTGACCTGTACTTCTATCGCCTCCTCCATCGCCACCGTGACCAGCCTTGATGTGCCTTGCAAATTTAAGATGGAACAAGGTCCACAAACTTTTGTTTCCAACCAAGTATACGTGACCGCCTCGTCCACCGTCTCCACCATCTGGGCCACCCTTTTCAATAAATTTCTCTCTATGTAAATGCGTCGAACCTTTTCCTCCTTTTCCGGATGAAACATAAATCTTAACGTAATCTACAAAATTTCCCTCTGTCATTTTTTTAATTTTCAGTTTTCATCTCAGTTTTAAAACTGTGAATCTTAACTATTATTTCTGTAATGATTTCACCATTACCTTGTCAATCTTTACACCATCCATGTCTATAACTTCGAGTTCAAAGTGGTTCCAGATTAGTTTTTCACCTTGTTTGGGTATGTACGAAAGTTCAGTCATGATCAAACCGCTGACTGTCGTTACCTCATAATCGTTGATGAGTTCGTCCAACTCAAAATAAGTAAGGAAATCGTGCAACGAATAGTGCCCATCGACTAACCACGTTCCATCTTCCCTTGCAACTAGCTGGAAATCTTCCTTATAAAAATCAGATGCATCACCAACCAAAGCCTCCAAAATATCATTCAAGGTAATAATCCCTTGAAAAACACCATATTCATCCGAAACAAAAGCATAATGAATACCGCTTATCTTGAAGTTTTCCAACGCTTTGTAGGCAGTTGTTTGCTCCATAATAAACGGAGCATCTGTCATAATTTCGTTTAAGTTGAAATCATCGTTTTCAATATTGGCAAAAATATTTTTGAGGTTTACTACCCCAACAATATCATCATAATTATCACCATAAACAGGGTAGATCGAATGCAATTCTTTCAACATGATGTCACGAACCTTCTCTTTTGCAGAATCCAAGGGCAAGAAAACAACCGACTTCCTGTGCGTCATCAGTGAATTCACCTTTCTGTCTCCGATATGAAAAACACGTTCCACGATGTCCTGCTCAATTTCCTGAACTTCACCGCCCTCAGTTCCTTCTTTAATGATTGCCTTGATTTCTTCCTCAGTCACCTTACCTTCGGCAGAAGGCTTGATCATTAAGACTTTCAATAGGAATTCTGTAGAAATAGTCAACAACCAGATAAACGGAGCTGTAATAACCGAAATGATTTTCATGGGCAAGGCCACCGCTTTTGCGATTGCTTCAGGATGGTTCAAACCAATTCTTTTCGGAACCAACTCTCCCAATACAAGCGAGAAAAAAGTCAATATTACTACCACAATTCCAACAGCAATTGAGTCAGCATAGGGCTTTAGCGAAGCAAATCCCTCAACAAATACTTGAACATCCGTTGTGATTTTATCTCCCGAAAAGATACCTGTTAAAATTCCGATAAGGGTAATCCCAATCTGAACCGTGGATAAAAACTTGTTTGGCGAATTGGCCAGTTCCAATGCCGCTTTCGCACTCGCATTTCCTTTTTTTGCAGCATTTTCAAGACGATTCTTTCGGGCAGAAATCAGTGCTATTTCTGACATTGAGAAAACACCGTTTAGTATGATCAGGAAAAATATTATAAGTATTTCCAAAGTTGGGATTATTCGTTAATAATAGTGTTGTGTTGAATTACAATTTTTCAATCACTTGGCTCAATCTTTCTGTAATTTCTTCGATTGAACCGATTCCGTTTACCGGATAAAATTTATTTTGCTCTTTATAATAATCCATCAAAGGAGCGGTCTTTTCGTTGTATTCTTGGTAACGGTTTCTGATTTTTTCCTCGTCTTGGTCATCGGCTCTTCCAGAAGTTTTTCCTCTTTCCAGCAATCGCTTTACCAAAATCTCATCATCTGCTTCCAAGGCAATCGTAGCCGTGATTTCTTGTTCTTTAGAATTCAAAAAAGCATCCAAAGCTTCTGCCTGTGCTATTGTTCTTGGAAAACCGTCAAATAAAAAACCTTTTGCTTCTGGATTTTTATCCACTTCGCTTTGCAACATTTTAATCGTTACTTCATCCGGAACCAAATCTCCTTTATCCATAAAGGTTTTTGCTAATCGACCTAATTCTGTATCGTTTTTAATATTGAACCTGAAAATATCTCCAGTAGAAAGATGCACCAAATTGTATTTTCCTTTTAAGAATTCTGCTTGTGTCCCTTTTCCAGCTCCAGGTTTCCCGAATAAAACTATATTAATCATTTTGTATGCGTTGTGTGTTATGGTTGTTAGTTATGTGTTTTAATTTTAATTCAAAATTATTCCGCAAGTTGATAAACATCCGCCAAGTTTCTTCCCAATCCATCATAATCCAATCCGTAACCCACAATGAACTTGTTTGGTATTCTAATTCCTACATAATCAAGCTTGATGTCTTTTTTATAAGCCTCAGGTTTAAAGAACAAAGTAGCAATTTTAAAATGCTTTACATTTTGTGCCTTCAAAATATCTTTCAAAACTTCAATTGTGTTTCCTGTATCCACAATATCTTCCACAATCACTACTGTTCTTCCAGTCAAATCCTGATTCAAACCAATCAATTCGTTTACAGAATTGGTCGTTTCAGTCCCTTCATACGAAGACATTTTTACAAAACTCACTTCACACATTCCTCTGTAATGCTTCATCAAATCGGCCAAAACCATGAAAGAACCGTTCAAGACACCTATAAAAACAGGAATCTCATCAAAAAAATCATCATCCATTTGTTTTGCCATATTCAATAATGCAAAATCAATTTCTTCAGCCGAAATAAACGGAACGAAGTGCTTGTCGTGGATTTGTATCACAATAATTCATTTAAGTATAAGGTGCAAATATACTAAAAACACAAGCACCTATTTTATAATTAATTTCAGTTTTATTATAAATTTATTAATGTTAAAAAATATCTAATATTCAATCGTTTAAAAGCCTTTAAAAAAATAAAAACCGTAATTTCAAGCTACAAAAATTGAAACCCCAAAATCCCCAAGCTATGAAATTCTCGACCCTGTGCCTTATGTCTTTTTCTTTCCTGACGGTTGCCTCGTGTAACGGACAGATTTCCAAAGAAGAAAAACAGAAAGCATCCCAACAAAAGCCTAACACCTTAATGACTGCCGTTGGCGAAATTACACTTCCGGCTCCTTATTCTTCAAAATCAACAACCAAAAGAAGCGGAATGAAAGATTGGCCAGAAGGAAGAACACCTATCGCACCCGAAGGCTTTACCGTAACCAAATTTGCAGGCGATTTAAAGAACCCACGTTGGACCTACATCGCTCCCAACAACGATATTTTTGTCGTGGAAAGCAATACATTCAACAGCGCAAACAGGATTACCGTTTTTCGTGATGCCGACAAGGACGGTGTTTTTGAAACCCGAAAAATATTCAAGGAAGGTCTGGACATGCCTTTCGGAATGCTGATTCTAAAAAACCATTTTTACATTGCCAATACCGACGGCCTGTACCGTTTTCCGTATAAAGAAGGTGATTTAAAACTGACGGGCGAAGGTCAGAAAATTGTAGAGCTTCCTGCCGGAGGTTACAACAACCACTGGACAAGAAACCTGATTACCAATGCCGATGGTTCAAAAATTTACATCTCGGTTGGTTCTGCAAGTAACAATGCCGAACACGGAATGGAAATCGAGAAACGTCGTGCCAACATCCTTGAAATCAATCCCGACGGAAGTGGCGAAATCATCTACGCAAGCGGATTGAGAAACCCCGTAGGCATGGATTGGAACCCCGCAAACAATGAGCTTTGGACAGCCGTTAACGAACGTGATGACTTAGGCGACGAACTTGTTCCGGATTACATTACAAGCGTGAAGAAAGGCGGATTTTACGGATGGCCCTATTCCTATTTCGGTCAGATTCCAGATCCTAGAATGAAAGGACAAGGCAAGGATTTGGTGGCAAAAGCCATCGTTCCAGACGTTTCCGTTCACGCCCACACCGCATCGCTTGGTTTTACATTCTACAAAAAGGATGCTTTTCCGACACAATATAAAAATGGAGCTTTTGTAGGACAGCACGGTTCCTGGAACCGCTCCAAACTAAGCGGTTACAAGGTGGTTTTTGTTCCGTTCAAGGACGGAAAGCCATCTGGAAAGCCACAAGATTTCCTCACTGGATTCATCGCCAATGAAGAAAAAGCAGAAGTGTACGGTCGCCCCGTTGCCGTAACCGTTATGAATGACGGTTCCCTTTTGGTAAACGACGACAGCGGAAACACCATCTGGCAGGTGAAAGCGAATGAATAAAAAAGTCAACACAGATTTCACAGATTTCCACAGATTAACGTATTAAAGAATTTGTGTAAATCTGTGCAATTTGTGTTTATAAATTTATGCCCAATGCGAAAGAATTATATTTTAATAATCATCCTCTTCACCTTAAAAACATTTTCACAATCCGATACAATTCCAAAAGGCGAAATCCTAAAGGAAGTTACGATCAGCAATTTTCACATCAACGATAGTTTGCTCAATGCTCCAGCCTCCATCGGAATCTTGTCTCAAAAGGAATTGCAAGCCAATAACAATACCGATATTTCAATTGCTATAAATAGAATTCCGGGCGTTTACATGCAATCGGCAAACCTTACTACAAACCGAATTTCTATCCGCGGAATTGGTGCCAGAACACCTTACGGAACCAACAAAATCCGTGCATTCTATGGTAATATCCCACTGACTTCTGGCAACAGCGAAACCACAATAGAAGACATCGATCTGGAGAACATCAGCCAAGTAGAAATCATCAAGGGACCGCTTTCAAGCATTTATGGAGCAGGTTTAGGTGGTGCCATTCTGCTTAGGCCAAAAATAAACAGTCATAAAAACAACGCAAGCATCAGTACCACGCACGGTTCGTATGGATTATCAAAAAACACTATTTCTTATGGCTTAAATACAAACTCGTCGAGCCTCAACATCAGCTACCACAACCTCAAAACCGATGGCTGGCGCGAAAACAGTTCCTATAACCGAGAAGGAATTACGCTTGCGGGCGAATTGTTACGAAAGAAAAAAAGCAAGTTCAGCTATTTCTTCAACCATACTTATCTGAAGGCGTTTATTCCGAGTTCCATCAACAAGCAAATGTTCGATGAAAATCCACAAGCCGGAGCACCAACTTGGGTCGATTCCAAGGGCTTCAAACAATACAAATCGATTTTGGGAGGTCTTTCGTATGAATTTGAAATCAATAAAAACCTCAACAATGCCACTTCTGTTTTTATCAATTATAAGGACAATAACGAGCCAAGGCCTTTCGACGTTTTACTTCAGACCAATTTTGCCTATGGCGCAAGAACCGCCTTCACAGGAAACTTTTCTTTAGGAAGCGTCAAAAGCAATTTCAATTTCGGATTGGAATATTTCCGTGACGATTATTCTGGAAAAACACTTGAAAATCTCTATCAGGAAAACAACGGTCTCGGAAGCTTGGAAGGAAACAGACTCACGCAAAACCTTCAAAAAAGAAACTTCTACAACGCCTTTGCCCAACTTCGTTTTGCCTTTTCAGAGCAATGGGAACTGCAAACCGGATTGAACATCAACAAGACACAATTTGAGTTGGACACCACTTTTCCAACAGAAAATGCTTTCAAAGAAAGCTACAGTTATAATGCCATTTGGTCGCCACAAGTTTCATTATTATACAAACCAAATCATTTCCACACACTCTATGTTTCGGGCAGTCGCGGTTTTTCGCTCCCTAGCGTAGAAGAAACCCTTACCGAAAATGGCAACATCAATTCCAATATAAAACCCGAAAGCGGCTATAATTTTGAAGTAGGTGGTAAATTTTATTTTCTGGATAAAAAGCTCTACACCGAATTTTCTGTCTATTCGATGCAAATCAACGATCTGCTCGTAGCCCAAAGGGTCGGCGACGATCAATACGTGGGCATAAATGCCGGCAAGACTCTACATCAGGGAATTGAATTTTCAGCCGATTACCGTCTCATCGTAAACGCCTTTCTAAGCATAAACCCTTTCGTTTCTGCTTCCATCGGAAAATATGAGTTCCGCGAATTCATCGACAACGGCAATGATTTTTCAGGTAATAAATTAACCGGAGTTCCAGCAAATAAGGCAAACGCCGGCATCACTTTTTCAACTAGAATAGGTCTGTATCTTTCAGCCGACTATCAATTTGTGGATAAATTACCGCTCAACGATGCCAACTCGGTTTACAGCGACAGCTACAAGATCATCAACCTAAAAACGGGCTACAATTTTAAGATTTTCGATGGACTGACTTCCAAAATTGCGTTCGGCATCAACAATATTACCGAAGAAAATTATGCATCAATGATTTTGGTAAACGCTACAGCTTTCGGAAACGCCACACCTAGATATTATTATCCTGGTCTTCCCGTGAATTATTATGGGAATATTTCTTTTGAGTATTTGTTTTGAATAGTCTTAGAATTTCAATTTATTAAAACAGTAATTTTTCATACGCAAAGGTGTCAAAACCATATTATCATTACAATAATTCTGCTACAACCCTTATTAAATCTGTGATACTTTTTAATACATTTACAATTCAAAACCATTATCGTGTCACAAATATCCAATTTCATACACGCACTGGAAAACAGTACCGCCCACCGACCGATTAGGGACATCCTATCTGGAGAAGTCATTCAGAATACAAAACTGCTCCCTGTTATTATGGGGATTGCACTCGATGTTAACAACGAAAATCACTACAAAGCCTGCTGGACACTCGAGCTTGTAATAGAGCACAACATCAATTGGCTCACAGACTATGTGGACCAATTCTGTAACACGCTCCCGAGTTTCTCACACGTCGGTGCCATACGTTCCATCTCCAAGATTTGTATGTTTGTCGCCAAGTATCATCTCAAAAGTTTAAAAACCAACAACACTTTTCTTACCGAAAAACAAGCACAGCAGATCATAGAAACATCATTCGATTGGCTGATAAGCGATACCAAGGTTGCTTCAAAAGCTTATGCCATGAGAGCGCTTTTTGAATTCGGAAAGCTGCACGATTGGATCTATCCGGAACTACAAGAAATACTGTCCAAGGATTTCGCCCATCATTCTCCGGCCTATCAATCGGCTTCAAAGGAAATTCTACAGAAGATTGCCAAGACAAAGCCATAATTCTTTTTTCTTTTTTTCATTTAAAAATAATTATTATATTGTCCAAACAAGAACAACACAAATGAAAAAATCCAGATACTATATACTTGCTTTAATTCCATTACTGTTGTTGGCAATACTGTACCTTCTAACGATAGCATTCAACCTCATAAGTGCACCGTCTGACACTTCTGTGTTCTTTGGGTTTCTGCTTATGGGTTGCACGTTTTCGGCAGTCATATTTCTAATACTATACATCAAAAACAAATATTTCTAAACCTTTAAAACCTTATCTATGAGATCAAAATTTACCTTAATCATTTCGGCTGTCATCCTCTTTATTTTCTTTTCCATCGCCTTTGTTTCCTGCAACGAACGCATTGATGCAGGTTATGAAGGTATCCTCGTAAAACTTTACGGAACAGACAAGGGAGTTCAGGATGTTAGCTTGGTTACCGGTCGCGTATGGTACAATCCTTTAACCGAAAGTGTTTACGAATTTCCAACGTATGTGCAAACCATCAACTATTCTTCCTTCACCGTAAATGCAAAGGACGGTTCGGTTTTCACTGTTGATCCTACCCTTTCCTTCAAAGTAAAAGACGGACATAGTCCTATCATCTTCAAAAAATACAGAAAAGATATCGCTGAGATTACTGAGACTACGCTGTTCAATTACATCAAGGACGCTTTCAGGATAGAGTTCAACAAGTACACTACCGACAGCATCATCAGCAATCGTGAAAAGTTTGAGTTTGCCATACAAACCAATATGGGAGCACTCCTCAATAAGGAAGGTTTCAATCTTGAGCAGATGACCAGCGGCATCCAATATCCGGAAACCATCACTCAGGCTATTAATGCCAAAAATGCGGCAGTACAACAGGCAATGCGAGTAGAAAACGAACTTAAAATTGCCCAGGCCGAAGCAAGAAAACTCATCGTCTTGGCAGAATCTGAAGCAAAAGCAAATGAGTTAAGGAAACTTTCGCTGAATGCACTCCTGATCCAACAGCAATTCATAGAAAAATGGGACGGAAAAACACCAATTTACGGCAATGCGCCCGCATTCTTTAAAAGCGTAAACTAATACTTCAAAAGCTGTCTTCGGATGGCTTTTTTAATTTAATTTTAATACACAGCGTCCCTAAAATTGATTAAATTTGAGAAAACCAAAACCTCAATCCTATGGAAAGTTTTACCTTTCAGCACGACGTAAAAACCTATTGCGTAACCGCCAGCAGTTTTCCTGAAGGCATCCAAGCCGCACACGAACAACTACATGCCTTGCTTCCGCAAAATGATCGCCGAAATTATTACGGTATATCTTGGCAAAAAGAAGACGGATCAATTATCTATAAAGCTGCCGCCGATAGTATGGAAACCGATGGAAACGAATTATCCCACCTCGAAACGTTTACCATCAAAAACGGCCCCTACAATACACTATTCATAGCTAATTATGCCGAGAATCTCGACGGCATTAAACGTGCTTTCGATTTACTATTGGAACAGCACGAAGTAGACCCTAATGGCTATTGCCTTGAATGGTACATAGATCGGGATGTAAAATGCATGGTACCGCTAGGAAAAGAGTATAGGCCGTTTACGGGATTGAATAAGGAATAAGCACCAGCAAAGTACCGCAATACTTCCCCTCCTTTGGAGGGGTGCCCGAAGGGCGGGGTGGCAAAAGATTACATAGAATATTCCTTAATAATAAACTCTTCCAACTCTTTCATCACATTATCTAAATCATTCAAGATTCTAAAATTACTAACCTTGAAAATCTTAAGATGTAATGACATTAGGTAATCTTCTCTAATTTTATCATATTGGTCTTTATGATTATGGCTTTCACCATCAATTTCTATAATCAAACCAAGCGTTTTTACATAAAAATCAACAATATAATTTCCTATTATTCGCTGTCTATCAAAATCTATCCTCCAGAAATTTCCTTTATGTACTTGTTTCCAAAATACAACCTCAGAAAAATTACCTGCTTTTCTTAATGCTCGTGCTCTTTATTGGAGTTTGTAATTATAAGGAAGATTTTCTATGAAATTTCGTTTAATGGGGATTTGATTAATATGGGTTAGAATTGTGTGCATTTACTTCTATTTTTGAGTTTATAACCACCCCGCCCTTTGGGCACCCCTCCAAAGGAGGGGAATCTGAAAAAACCGACTAAGGCACCGCCACTTTCATCTGCTTGTGCAAAATATGAATATCAAGCTTGTTTTCCTTCCCGATATACTCACCGTCTATCTGGAAACTTACAGGCGTTGTAGTCGTAATCGTAGCCTTATCTGTAGAAATTATCTCGACATCATCAGAATCCAAAGGCATGTTTCCGGTTATGATTTTCCCAAAAACAATCAAGTCCAAGTTCTTTAAGATCACAATCTCAAACTTTCCATCGTTCATCTTCCCATTCGGATTGATGGTCACACCTGTTCCATACTTCTGAGAATTGGCAATCACAATCATTCTTGCAACGGTTTCAATCGTTCGGTTGTTGGTTGTAATTGTTGCTGTAAAAGGTTCTTCTTGTTCGCTCAAGGTTGTAATCGCTTGCAGGGCATAGCCCATCATACCTCTTGTCGAGCTCTCTTCGTAGTTCTTTACCAACTGCGCATTGAGTCCAAGGTCGCTCAAGTGCAAACTTTTCACATCATTGATGCACACCATATCCATTTCCATAAAATTATTATTGAAAGCGATATGCAGGTTTTCCTCAAGCGAATCAGGCAGATTCAAATCAACCGACAGGCCATTTGCTGAACCCGCCGGCAAAATTCCCATCACAACATCTATATCATGCAAGGCATCGGCCACCATCTTTATGGTTCCGTCACCTCCTGCAATCAACACACGATGCGGATTGTGCTTCTCACAAGCTTCCCGGATCTTCACAACATCTCCTTCCCCTGTGGTTTCATACACAAAGAAATCCATCCCTTCTTTTTCGGCAAAAACTTTCGCCGTTTCGGTAAACTCCGACTTGTTCATATCCCCCGATATTGGGTTTACGACCATCAACACATTCTTTTTCACGCTTTTTATTTCTTTTATTGAGTAAATTTAGCTAATTTGTAGTATAAAAAAATCCTAAAAATGAAGCCTGTCTTAAAATTATACCGCGGATATGCCAACGAAGAAGAATTGATCGTAATGGGTCATGTATTTAAGCCTACCACAAAAGAAGATTATGACTTTCAAAAGAAGAAATTCAGGAATGCAAAGTCGGTTATCAGGATGTTCCGTGTCAAGACGCAGGGCAATGCCGATGTATATCTGGAGCGTGAAGGCATAAAGATACACACCAAGACGTTGGACGATGGCTATTTTAAATTCTGCATTCCCATAAAAGAAGTTTTAGGCTATGGATGGATGGATTACCGTGTGAGTATTTTTCACGAAGGCGAAGAAATAAGCGTCAAGGGAAGTTACGTTCGCCCTCACACCGGAACACTGGGCTTTATATCCGATATTGATGATACATTTCTAGTATCGCATACGCGGAATCCTTTCAAGAAACTCTATATTTTATTGTTCAGAAATGTAAACGACCGCAAGATTTTCGACGGTGTTGTACCCCATTACCAAGCACTGAGTTCTTCTGGCAGAAACAAGAAGGACGAAAAGAATGCTTTTTTCTACGTTTCCAGTAGCGAATGGAACCTTTATCGATTCATTGTTCAGTTTACCGAATTGCACCAGCTTCCGAGAGCTGTAATGTTGCTGAAGGACATCAAAACCAGCCTAACCGATTTCTTCATTACCGGTCGGGGCGACCATAATCACAAATTCGAAAAGATAAAGCACATTCTTGAATTCTACCCAAATCTCTGTTATACCCTTTTGGGCGATGATTCTCAGGAAGACCCTTATCTATACGAAAACATCTGCAAGATTTTCCCCATCAACGTCAAGGCTGTTTACATCCGCCAGACGGGAAAAAGTAAGAAATCAAAAGCCGTGGCTACTATGAAAAACATCGAAAGCCTTGGAGTTGAAGTTTGCTATTTCCAAGACAGCAACGAAGCGATTGAGCATTCAAAAAGGATTGGACTGATAAAATAAAGTTCTTGCTTCTGACTCACAACCATTTTTTCTCTTCACCAGTAGCATCCAAAACATCAACATCTAATGCCAATTTGAAATGGTCAGCCACTTTAAACGCATCTTCTTTGTTGTCTGTCTTGTAAAACGTAATGTATTTATTCCCCGGATAAAACAGATTCAATAGTATAATATCACTTTTAAAAATACCCATCGTTGCTCCGAAAGCATTTACGTCGGTACTTTCTTTAGTCTTAAAAACCGAAACATACTCAAAAGCAGGTAGTGGTTTCCATGTGCCAATTTTCAAACCTAAAATATGCTTAATGTTTCTGTATTTTTTGTTATCCAAATCTATTTGAGAACCATCTCTGGCAATCATGTTGATTCCAATTCCAAAAGCAAATACTCCTATAAAAATATTCTGAAGAAAAATAAATGGACTTGCTACTATAAGTACTAATGAGAGCACTTTTTTCATCGGAAGAATATCCTGCACGTAAGTGATATACATCTGTTTTATTTTTAGTTTTAAATTGAATGAATAATCTTCATCAAATCTACCAAAATTCTCAAAGCACCCCACAAAAAAACGGCAAGCTTTTCAACTTGCCGTCTAAATTATCACTCATAAACCGGAGTAAAAACAATCTCTTCCTGCTTCTTAGCAGAAGTCCTGCTTTCACTCAAGCAAGCCCCCTTCTCGTCTTTTTTGAAACACTTCACCACCACCTCATCAATAACCTTATCATTCTTGTCTTTCGTTACAATTTTAGTCAGCTCATTGTTTGAGTAATGAAAGTACTGCGTGTTGAAGGTCTTAAAATTATCTACAATTTTATCAATCGTTCCGTCTTTGTTATAATGATAGATACTCTCGCTTGCCTTGTCCCGCTTTTTCGCATACGTGCTGATGCGTTCGCGCTGATTCGGTTTCCAGCGTGTCTTGCGGTACAGCTTTTCTTTACCGGGTGAGGTTTCCTCTACAAACCATAACTTCTTTTTGGTTTCCTGCAACACCTTGCCCGAACCATCAACCGTTTTAGACGATTTGATTCTGCCGTTCTTGGTAAAAACCATTTCCGTCTTCGATACGAGTTTCTTCTGATTGCCCACCACTTCATATCGTTCTTCCGTAGCCGATTTTATTCCCTCAGGAAGCATTCGTTTCTTGGTATCCTTTTTTGTCGCACACGATTGCATCGTGACAACAAGGAATATAAAAAGTAAAATTCTCATAATCATAACTTAAGTTGTTAATACAAGTTAAGTTACAATTTAAAATTTCAATTATTTTTAAAGCTAAGTTAAAATGCATTCCTCCATTCATGTCCACAATCAACTTCCATCATGAGTATTGTCATCCCGAGCGCAGTCGAGGGACCACAGCAAATTTCCGCAAAGTCATTACGAGGAAGGATCGTTTTCGCCGAGGCGAAAGCACTATCAGAATCAACTTCTATAAAAAAACTACAAGGTTTGAAGCTTGCAGTTTTTTTGTTTGCGCCACCCGAAGAGATTTGCGCAGTAGAAAGCAACTTATTTATTCGCAAGCGCAATCAATTCCTCAGTTGAATATGCTCCTGTAATACCTTTTAGATTACTAAAATAAAAAGCCAAATCATGCTCATTGAAATTGGTAATTTCTTTAATGCCTTCCATGATTGTTTTAAGATAATTATCATTTGGCTTATTGATTTCATCAAAATAATCCCCATCATGCGTAAAAGTAAATATAGGCTTTCCAGATTGGTTACCCAAATAAATGATTTTATTGTACCAATTAGTTTCTTTAATCACATAACTTCCGTGTGAGATAATGGAGTCAAAAGCAATTTTGATTTCTTGTTTGATACTACATTCCTGCTTTAAAACATCAATAAATTGTTCCATGGTAATTAAATACAATCTACCAAGAGTGCGTTCATTGCTCAATGTATTTGCAATAAAAGCAACACCGCCTCCATTCCATGTTTTTATAGATTTTTTAGCAAAATACAATTCGTATGGTATATAGAAATCCTCGTTGTCAATTGGCAACGTTTTGTCTTTACAGCCATTATAGATTGTTGAAGATCCTTTCGGCATACCTCCTCTGATATAACAATGGAATCTTTCTTCTAAAATGTTTGAACCGTAACTTGCATACCAAATATATTTATTTTCTTTCATTGTTATCATAAAATAAAACACACTCTAATCTATTGTCGATATCGATCGTGGACGATAGGCTCTAACCTGTTATTCACTAATACATTAAATTATAATAAATTCATTTTCTTCTTGAACTCTTCATCAAACGGATTTTCTCCATATATGTTATTGTCGTAGCCTAGTTTCATTTCTTTAATTAATTCTGTTTGAATCTCTTCTATAAAGGGTAAGATAATCCAAGGCCGAGGATATACTGAAAAAATCACTTTTGTATCATCATATTTTCTGTTTAACGTGGCTTCGGCAAGACTTGTATAAAGAGTAACTAAAGTCCGAAGTTTGTTTCGCAATTTGTTTTCAGGAAGATACGCATTTACAATAACAGTCATTCTTATAAGCTTTTCTTGGAGGTTTATTTCATTAGAGATGTTTTGCAACAAATCAACCTGTCGTTTCTCTAAATTTATCAATTCTATTTTTTTACTTTCTATTTCAATTCCTTTTCTAATTTTTTCTTGAAGAAAGAAAGTATCATCAAAGTATCTATAGTTACCTATTAAAACATGAATTATTTCAATAATCTCCTCAATTCGACCTATTCGCAATTGCCTTTTATCTCGATTGGATGTATTAAAATAACTAATAACGGAAATTGCAAGAGCTAAAATTGCAATTGTTATTGTAAGTCCTTCGTTCAATGTAAAAGTTTGGAAAAATTCTTTCATTATATTTTTTCATTAAGGGTTGCTCTTAACGTTTTACCAGTAATTGTAGTTACAAAGCAAATGGATTTCTACACCAAGATAAAGTTCTTAAAATGAAACTTTGGTTACTGAAAATTGTCAATTTTTATTAGCAATAGTTACACAAAGGTACTTAAGGTTTTTTTACTTAGGAAAATCAAAAACCCTCTGAACTCGATATGCAAAATTTCTTGTTTGGTCAGGAATTACTCGAAATATTTTTGCATTTGGATAATAAGTTTGTTGAATAGTATATAAAATATGAATTTCGCTGGAATGGTTGTCAAACAAGTTATGACCGATATAAATATTTTTTAGGGCATCTCTTGGAAAGGGCAAATATCTATTTTCACTATCACCAAGTTTTCCGATAATTCGCCACTCGTTTTCGTACTCCCAATGTTTTATTTTTGAAGTCAAAAGTATTGCTTCGGACAGAGGGAAACCTTTATGAAGTCCATTTACATAATTAGTATAAATTACTTTTCTCCATTCTAAACTTTTAAATCTTTCGGGATATAAAAAACCTTCAAAATCATTAAATTGAAATTCAAGCATTACTCCATTATAATTATTTGTGTAATGCGCCCACATCAGCGGATTATTTTGTTTCTCTGAAAAAGAACAAATACCAACATCTTCAAAATAGTTTCGCACTTTATCCTTCAAATGTATGGGATGTTCATAATCTACAATCATAGTTTTATTGCAATCAAAAGGATCATTAAAGTCAGCAGGATTTGTTAACGAAAAATAACCTTGCATCAGAGAAGCTATTGTATTATTATTGAAGGGTAGATATTTAAACAAGATAGGGAGTTTTTCTTCTAGTGCTTTTCCATTTTTCAATATTTCATGCTTTCCGCTAGCTGTATTGAACTTTACTTCATGAGAATCATCAATTGTATAATTTATCATATGTTAAATTTTGATTGCACTTAAACGTCTTTCTAATTATCCCTTCCCCCAAAAATACCCAAAATCCCCTACAAAACACCCCTTACAAAAAAAATATTCCACTTTAGTTATAAAACAACTAAAGTTCTAGCCTATAAATTTTTAACCAAATAAAATAATTGCTATAATTGCCTCACGAAATACCCCCTAAAATTACGCAGCCAGAAATTTCGGTTGCAACAAGAATTTTTAATTAAATACGATAAGTATGAAAAATGGGGTATGCAGTAAAATAAAACAAATTCGTCAGGAGAAAAAATTCTCTCAAGACTATATGGGGCTTAGGCTACAACTCTCCCAAAGCCAATATGCCAAGATCGAAAACGTCCATAACGAACTCTCGGTCGTCAGGCTCGTTCAACTTTCCGAAATTTTCAACATCAATCCAACGCAACTTTTTGAGGAAATCGTCTATGAGCTTTATCTCACAGGCAGTTTCCAGTCGGAACCCTTTCAGAAAGTTATAGAAGTAAACAATAGAAAATAAATTAACCAATTAAACCAAAACGTTATGGAAAAGGAAACTAGAAATTACAGAATTAAGGATGTGGACATGCTTGTTGTGAGTGCGGCAATTGTTGAAAGTGCGTTGAAGAACGAGACTTTTTTGGCTGAAAAACGATCTACTTGGGCTCCTCCGTATTTTAAAAACTTGTCGATTGAAATTGATAGCATTTTTAATAATTATCTGGGTGTTGATAGTGCTAAAAATATGCGTGCTCAAACCAAGTTGCTCCTAGAGGTTATGCTTTTTGTAGAGCCTTTATTGTCTGAAATAAAGGTTCAAATTATTGAGGATTTTAAATATGAGCCTAAATTGCAAAAAGAAATCCTGACTACATTGGGGTTTGAGGCATATCATAAAGGGGTTCAAAACGATGATCAGGAATCGATGGTTAATTTGCTGTATGCCTTTAGAACTAACATTGGCACTCATAGAGCGCTGATGATGCAGAAGGGAATTTCGGACAAAACGATTAAAGGTATTGTTGAAAGTGCGGAAAAATTGAAGAACGCAAATGTAGCGCAAGAAGGCAGTAAGGGACAGCGCAAGGAAATTACGGCCGAGGGTGTGAAGGTGTTTAATGGCATGTACGATAGGGTGATTAGTATTTGTAAAATAGCGTCTAACTTTTATAAAAATAATCCTGCACTGAGGGATCAGTTTAGCTTTTCGAAGGTATCTAAAGCCCTGAATATGAAACCTGTTAAAAAGGTGGTGTAACTTTATAGGCGGTATGCTGGCGAAACTTCCCTGATTAGGGAAGTTTTTTTTTTTTGCCGTTTGCTGTTTGCTAATGTGTGCGGGAAACTTTGTCCCAGCTTATGGAAGGAGCATCCCAGCCTAGGCAAGCTCTATCCCAGCCCATGGAAGGTGCATCCCAGCTTAGGGAAGGAGTATCACAGCCTAGGGAAAGTGTACCCCGGCTTAGGGAAGGTATATCCCAGCCTAGGGAAACTCCATCCCAGCTTAGGGAAGGTTTGCCCCAGCCTATGGAAAGAGTATCCCAACTTAGGGAAAAAGTTCCCAGCCTAGGGAAGAAACTCCCAGCCTATGGAAAGAGTTCCCAGCTTATGGAAACAAAAAAACCGAGGACAAAGCCTCGGTTTCTAGTATCATGCATTCTCAATTTCCAATTGAACGGCTTCCCATTCCTCCAGCAATCGATCCAGATCCTTTTTCTTTTTATTATAGGCCATAAAAAACGATGCATCCTCAATATGCTTGTCGTAATTGGCCGCCAAGGCCTTATCATCCTTCTGGATGTCGTTCTCAAGTTGCTTGATTTGGCTTTCCACCTTGCTCAGCCTGTTCTGCAGCGCCTTGTTTTTCTTCTGGTCTTCATACGAAGCCTTGTTGTCCTTCGGTGCTTCCTTCTTCGCTACATCCTTTTTCTCCACCTCACGCATGTTTTCCAAATTGCGCTGTTCCAAGAAAAAGTTGATGTCCCCCAAATATTCCTTGATCTTCTGGTCCCTGAACTCATACACCAGGTTCGACATCCCCTGAAGGAAATCCCTGTCGTGTGAAACCAAAAGCAGCGTCCCCTCATATTTCTGCAAGGCGGCCTTCAAGACATTCTTCGACTTGATATCCAAGTGGTTCGTAGGCTCATCCATCACCAAGACGTTTATCGGTTGCAAAAGCAATTTACAAAGCGCCAAACGGTTACGCTCGCCCCCCGAAAGCACCTTCACCTTCTTCTCCACATCATCTCCCCTAAACAAAAACGACCCCAGCATATCACGCACTTTTGAACGGTTCGTGTCCGTTGCCGCATCCTCCATCGTTCTTAACAATGTAATCTCGCCATCCAAATACTCCGCCTGGTTCTGCGCAAAATACCCCACCTGAACGTTGTGTCCCAGTTTGATATTCCCTTCGTATTCAAATTCGTTTACAATCGCCTTGATAAAAGTCGATTTTCCCTGGCCATTCTGCCCCACAAACGCAATCTTGCTGCCTCTTTCCACCAAAAGCGAAATGTCCTTCAAGATGGTTTTATCGCCATAGCTTTTCGTAACATTCTCCGCCTCGATCACCACTCTTCCCGGTACTTTCGAAACTGGAAACGAGATGTTCATCACCGAATTGTCATCTTCATCCACCTCAATACGCTCCACCTTGTCCAGCTTCTTGATCAGCGATTGTGCCATCGAAGCCTTCGAAGCCTTCGCTCTAAATTTCTCAATCAGCTTCTCGGTTTCCTCAATCTTCTTCGCCTGATTTTTCTGCGTAGCCAATTGCTTTTCGCGAATTTCATGACGCAATTCTAAATATTGCGAATAGGGTTTATTAAAGTCATAAGCCTTACCCAATGAGATTTCGATGGTACGGTTCGTCACGTTGTCCAAGAACATCTTGTCGTGCGAAACAATCACCACCACCCCAGGGAAATTTCTCAAAAAGCTCTCCAACCAAATGATACTCTCAATATCCAAGTGGTTCGTTGGCTCATCCAGAAGCAGGATGTCGTTCGATTGTAAAAGCAGTTTTGCCAATTCAATACGCATTCTCCATCCTCCCGAAAAAGTCTCCGTTTGGTTGTTGAAAACATCCCTCTTGAAACCCAATCCAAGCAGAATTTTCTCCGTATCGCCTACATAATTGTAACCGCCCAGCAATTCAAAACGATGCGTATAGTCCGATAAATCCTCGATAATCTGGCTGTATTCCTCACTTTCATAATCGGTTCTCGTCACCAATTGATGGTTGATTTCCTCGAGTTTCTTTTCTACTTCTTTTATTTCGGTAAATGCTTGATAGGCCTCCTCCAAAACAGTTCTCCCCTGTTCAAAATCAATATCCTGACGAAGAAACCCCATTCGGATTTCCTTTTCTTGGGAAATGGTGCCCGAATCAGGAGCAAAATCTCTAGCCAGCATCTTGAGCATAGTAGATTTTCCCGCACCATTCTTTCCAACAAGACCAACCCTGTCGCCGGCTCCTAAACGAAAGGTAACTTCTTCGAACAAATAAGTTCCTCCAAAGGAAACCGACAAATTGTGTATATTAAGCATTTAAAAAAATTATTAAGATTGCGAGATTTAAGGATTTAAACCTCAATTAAATTGTAAATTTGTAGCACTAAAATGAAGCCCACACAAATTTTTTGCAAATGTTAAAAAAAGGATCCAAATTATATAGCATTTTAACAGGAACTTGTCCTAAATGTCAGAATGAGAGCATGTACGAGGATCAAAACCTGTTGCATTTGAGCAAAATCATCAAGATGAAGGAAAACTGCAGCCACTGCGGATTGAAATACCAGATTGAACCTTCCTTTTTTTATGGTGCGATGTATGTGAGCTACGGTTTGAATGTAGGGGTTGGGATTATTGCTTTCATCATCTGCTTTTATTTCACCAAGAGCATGCTCATCAATTTTGGTGTAATCATTGGAGCCATCATCCTATCGTTTCCTCTGGTCATGCGACTCTCCCGAAACATCTACATCAATATGTTTGTTTCCTACGATAAGGATTTCAAGAAATAATTATTTTTTCTTATCAAATCGTTTGATATCACAAGACCTATCCAGAGGTACTCCATTTTCAATATTTTCGTATAATACCTGAGCCATCGCCGGTCCGAGCATTACACCCCGAGTCCCTAAACCGTTCAGAATATGGACATTTGCATAATCAGGATGCGTCCCAACCAAAGGCTTCCGATCCTTCACCGTCGGACGAACGCCACCAAAATGTTTTACGATTTCAAACTCGCAATTTAAAATCTCCTTGATTCTCGAAACCAGTTCCTGCTTTCCTTCCTCAGTTGGCAAGTCGGTTTTGTCTGCCCAATTATAAGTAGCCCCAACTTTAAACAAATCATTACCCAAGGGCAAAATAAACACACTCGTATTCACGATTACATCAATCTTCAATCCCGGTGCTTTGATGATAAAGAGTTCGCCTTTGGTTCCGTCAAGCGGAAGGTGCCTAAAATAAGGGTTTGCGTGCATCCCAAATCCTTCAGCAAAGACAATATGCCTCGCTTTTATATCCTTATACTGAATAAAATCAGGAGTAATTGCTAGCTGATCGTACTCAAAAGTTTCATAGCCAATCAAGCCATTCTCCTTTAGATAATTTCTATAACCATCCAACAAGACAGTCGTATCTAAATAACCCGTTTGCAATACTTCTCCATAACCATAAGGCGCATCAATACCTTCATACTGTTTGAACAATAAATCCGTAGAAAGGAAAGGTGATAGTCCAATTTTATCAGAAGCGATAAACCAATTATTCTGTTCTTCTATCGAAAAGAATTTCCTTAGGATTGGAAGAGGAAAATTCACCTTAGCATGGATACGTTCTTCAATAGAACCATAAAAAGAATTAAGCAAAGCCAATTGCTCTTGGGCGCCTTCAACCTTGCTGAATCTTTTAAGGATAACAGGATTGTACAACCCTCCTGCAACATAGGAAGAATTCTGCGAATTGTTCTCCAAAACAAAAAAGCTTTTCCCGTTCTGAATACAAGTTTCCGCAAAGGAAATCCCAGCAATCCCCGAACCAATAATTAAATACTCTATCATGGCACAAAAATAAAAAAACTCTTACCGATATGGTAAGAGTTTTTATGTTTAAATGGAAACTGATTAGTAGTTCCACATATCTTGTTCGAAATCTCTGATTTTGCTTTTTACTCTTTCAGATTCCAACAACTGCAATTGTGAGTTGTCTTTCATGTAATCTTCAATCAATCGATCTCCGTAAACGTTCTCTTCTTGATAAATTGTAGAATTGAAACGTCTTGAGTTCAACAATCTATCAAAAGAGATAGGCATTGCTGAGTTTTTATCGTTGAAAGCATAAGATGCATTGAGGACATCTCTAGCAGAAGGGAAATATACCCAGAATAATTCGATAACATCAGGATTATCTGAAGTAGATTCTTTTGCTTCAGGAGCCAATGGGCAAATTCCCAAAAGTCTGTATTTCAATTCACCTTGACGTTTGTCAAAATACCAGTATCCTTTTAGCTTATAACCAGAAACATTATAACCAGTTAAAACTCTTTCGTCAATAAATTGAGGATCCAATTGCTTTTGAGCTGGTAATTCTTTAGCTTCAGTTGCTGGTGAAATGATTACGCCTTTCTTGTTCTTTTTAGCTGGTTTAGCCGCTACTTTGGTACCGTAATAAAGATCACGATTAGCGTTTAATTCTTCTCTACCTGCATCAAGAGTATCTCTAAATTTGAAAGTATTCTCTAAATCTCCTAAAGATCTCTTGGTTGTAAAATAACTATCCGCATATACTTCAGTAATTTTACCAGCTTTGATACCTTTGATAATAACGTCGTACAAAGATCTTCTATCAGTACCGATGTTAGCAGTGTCTACAGGAAAATATAAAGGAAAATTGATTTTTTCATCCAAATCAATAATCTCCCATACAGCTTTACCCATTAATACATCTCTATCATCAACAAATCCGTAAGGTAGTGGTTTGTCGTTATCAGAAATCAATTGAGCCGCAGTTTTCTTACCAATCTCATCTGGTGTTCTTGCGTTCAACAAATTAGATTGAGCAAAAGAAGTCAAACTTCCTAATGCAAAAACGGCTATTAAAATTTTCTTTAAATTCATGGTATCTATATTCAAGTTATTGAAAGAATAACGCTAATGTAATAATTTTATTGTATTTCGTAAGTAACTGGAGCAGTTTGCTTCAAGTTAATTTCAGAACCTTCAAGTTTTGTTTTGATTTCAGAAATGATAACTACGTCACCTCTAGTAGCTCTCGCCAATGCAGCTTTACATTGAGCATTTACTCTGTCTCCATTCACAACAACTGTAGGCTGTCCTTGAACTTTGAAGCTAAATTGAACTACTTTAAGATTTACAGCAAAATCAAAATCTTGCAATACTGCAGAAACTTGAGAAACTTCTAATCTAGATTTTTGACCTTTTGTAGAACCTACTACACCACCGATAGCACCGGCTGGAGCAGGAATACTTTTAATTCTGAAAACTTTTTTGTCAGAAACAGTTTTTCCGTCTGGCAATTTAGCATTCACATTAATAGTCAATTCATTACCTTGTCCAGGGCTGATGTTGTATTTACCAGTTCCAGAACCTTTAGTCATTCCAGGAGCTGAAGCAGTAACATTGTTATCAGAAACTCCAGCAAATGAAATTGTGATTGGGTTTACTACACCACGGTAAACAACGTTCATTTTATCAGCAGAAATAGTAGCTGAGTTTGGACGAGGTACTACAACATAGTTTCCAGCAAATTTCAAAGGAATTGTTTTTCCATCTTCCAAGAAAGTAAATTCTCCATTGATAGATTGTTCACCTACAGAACCAGCAGTTAAAGAGATAACAGCTTGACCGTTTTCTAATTTTCCTGGTCCTTTGAATGAAGTTGGTTTTGTATTTTCATCATAACGACCTAAAACCACTTTACCTTTTACATTTTCACCTTGGAAATAAGCATTTTTTTCCAAAACTACAATCGCTTGATAGTTGCTGTAAGAAGCAGCTTGTACCGCAGCTTTACCTAAAGCAGCGCTGATTACATCAGATTCTGCTTTTTTAGCATCATTTTGCCAAGCAGACAATTTAGCCAAAGAAGCGATTTGCGGGAAACCTTTAAAGTGGTAATCTAAATATTTAATTTTAACACCTTCTTTATTAGCAACATCAGAAAGATCAAATGCTTTATTTACTTGATTAAGTATTGCTGCATATTTCTTCTCGTTCCCTAAAGCAGCTTTCATTTCAGCTTTATAAGCTTCAATTCCAGCAATAACTTCATTTCCTCTTTTTGTATAACCGTCTCCAGTAAACCAGCTGTGATCAAGATTATCTGCCTTATCCATTGCTTCATAAGACATTTTTCCGTCTTCTACTTCAACACCCTTTACAGCTTCTTCCTTCAAAGTCCCTACAAAATCGTAGAATTTTTTTGTTGCAGCCTCTACTTTATGAGCAGTTGCAGAAGCACCAGCAAACTCTCCACCAGCCTCAGCTGCTTTAGCGTCTAAAGCTTGCATCATTTGCTCGTTAGTTAGTTTAGCAGATGCATTAGCGGCTTCAAATTTTTCGTTCATTAATCCGAAAGCCGAAAGTACTTCTTTTGACATGTTCATTGCCAACATAGCGATGAAAACCAAGTACATCAGGTTAATCATCTTCTGTCTAGGGGTTAATTTTCCTCCTGCCATTTTTTCTAATTAGTTTAGTTTATTTTGTTTATGAAATATAGTAATAAAACTAATTATCCTTTGTTACTCATTGCAGAAAGCATACCACCGTAAACATTGTTCAATGAAGCGATGTTTGCAGTCATAGATTGCATTTGATCTTTTAATTTAGATGCGTTGTCAGCGATTTCTTTGTTAGCTTCAGCATTTCTAGAAGCGCTTTCCAATTGTACTTTGTACAAGCTGTTCAATGATTCCATTTGTGCAGCAGCCATAGATAATTCTTCGCTGTATTTTTTTGTAGCAGCAATTCCGTCAGCAGCTGGAGAAATTCCTTTAGCAGCAGATTCGAAATTTTTAATACTGTTTCCTAAGCTTGACATTAACTCACCGTCAATTTTAGCTTCTTTCAATAAGTTGTCTAATTTTTGAGACAATAAACCTTGTGCTTCAGCTGGATTTTCTTTTTTAGCTTCTTTTTTTGTTGCCTGACCTCCAGCTAATTCCGGATATACTAATGTCCAATCCAATTCATTGTCAACTGGTTCAAATGCAGATAATGCAAAGATGGCCGCCTCAGTGATAAGACCTACTGAAAGCATTACGGTTCCTGTCAAAAATCCAATCTCGAAGTGAGCAATTTTAAATAATGCTCCAAGGATTACAACTGCTGCTCCCATACCGTAAGCGAAATTCATAGCTTTTTTGCTTAATAATGCCATAATAATAATTTTTTTTAGTTAATTTAGATAGTTTATAAAGTTTGGTTTAAATAATTCAATTATCGAGGTGCGTTACCTGTTGTTTGAGTTCCCATGTAATCTTGAACCGTTCTGAAGCCAATGTAACTTCTAGCAGTATCGGCATATTCAAAATCACGAGTACTTACTTGCAACATATAGGCTACATCTTTCCAAGATCCGCCTCTTACAACTTTACGCTGATTTTTAGCATCAGGAACATTTGGATTCATTGTTGAAACGAATTCATAAGAACCAGCATCGTAAGATGAATCAGTCCATTCTGCAACGTTTCCTGCCATATTATACAAGTTATATCCATTTGGATCAAACGACTTAGCTTCTACTGTATACAAAGCCCCATCAGCAGCATAATCTCCTCTGTTTGGTTTAAAGTTAGCCAAGAAACAAGCTCTGTCATTTTTTGTATAAGGACCTCCCCATGGGTAAGTTGCAGATTGCAGACCTCCACGAGCAGCATACTCCCATTCAGCCTCAGTAGGCAATCTGAATGAATTGATCAAGTTGCGTCCTTTTTTCTTTTTTGATTTGATGTAAGCATTTTTATGCAAAGTTCTCCAAGCACAGAATGCTTTAGATTGCTTCCATGAAACTCCTACTACAGGATAATCACTGTATGCTTGGTGCCAGAAATAATCATTATGCATTGGCTCATTATAAGAATAAGAGAAATCTTTAATCCAAGAAGTTGTATCAGGATAAATCTCTACCGGCTCAGATTTTTTAATAAACCCTTTTCTTCCTTTTTTCTTAACAGCCTCATTCAAATCTACTTCAGTATATCTGAATTTCAATTTGCTATTGTCAATAGTTCTCAAACCATTGTATGACTCTTCAAGAGGAAGATACATAGAATCCATTACCTCAGAATAAAATTCATCTGGATACTTTGAAGTATCGGTAATCAATTTTACTTTTTTATTCAATTTTCTACCAGCATACATATCATCTTCCGTACCAACACTATAGTAGTTTTCATACATATATTTGTCATAAGGAGTCATTTTAGCCGGATCAGCATCAGCGAAAGCAAAATCCCCAATACCTGAAGCGTTTTTACCACCACCTGTACCTGCAGTTTGACCTTGCTCGTCGGCCATGATAGCCAAACGAACTCTGATTGTTGAATCCTTTACCCATTCTACGAATTGACGGTATTCACTATTGGTAATTTCCGTTTCATCCATATAAAAAGAACGTACTGTAACGGTCTTAGTTGGAGCATCTCCAATATTGGCTAAATCGTCGTCTGACTTACCCATAATATAGGACCCACCTGGAACTAAAGTCATACCGTATGGTTTTTCAGGATGCCATTTCTTTCCTTTCACACCTACTAGTTCCCCTTTGTCGCTAGAGCCACAGCTAAATAATAATGATGATAATGCTGCAAATGCAATGAACTTCTTCATATAAATTGGGTTATGATATATTCGTAAATTTAAGGGCGTAAACCTATTTATTATTTTTCTAAAAAACAATTTTTTTACAAACAAAAACTTAAAATTATGTGAAATTAAATATACAATTCTAATTTACACTCAACTATGAATTTTTGCTAGAGAATATTTCTTCTCTGGGCTTTCCACCACCTCTCAGGTATTTCCTGATTGATTGCTCCTAGATAATCATCATAGGAACACGGTAATAACGTATTTCTTTTTAATTTATTATTAACATTTGAAATAAATGGTATTTCTATCCACCATCTCTCAGTTTTGTCGCTTTTATAAAACACTAATTGCTCGTCGTCCAATGGTACTATGTACTTTAAATAGCTTTCCCTGCTTCCAAATGGATATTCATTTGAGCGATAATGATAGCCTTCTATAAAGTACCAGATGATTTGAGCAATCAAAACGGACTCTTGTTTTGAATTATTATGATTAAAAATGCCAAATAACGACACTTTATCACTAATTCCTGCATATCTTGACAAAGAACATATTTCCTTACCGTTAAATCCGTTGGGGGTAAAAGTAATAAAATTACCCGAATCGCAAGACTTTACAGATGTTAAATCTAATGATATTATATCAGCATCTCTAAAAACCGGTTCCGAAATCGATATATTATTCGATATTTCTCCCAAGCGATATCCTTCAAAAAACAATTTATCTATTAAATCAATCTCTTCCTGCGAATTATAATAGGTTTGATAACCTATATTGCTAAAATTAAAAAGATTGTTCGGCTCTTCAACAATCATCTTTGTTAAGTAAGAACCTGCAGACAAAGGTTTATTCGCATCACCAAAATCGAATTTATTGTCAATCGAAACTAGGTTTACCATTTGCTCCAATTCGTCGTATGCCCTATATAAGGAGTAGGTCAAATCTTGCGAACCACCAATGACTATCGGAATGATTCTCATTCTTAATAACGACGACACCACCTTACGCAAAGCAAAATAAGTATCTTCGATATCATTTCCTGCTAAAATATTTCCCAAATCGGCGATCGATGCTTCCCAGTTACCCGGAAACAATCCATACAATTCTTTTCTTATATGACTCAGCTTGGTATTTTCAACTTCAATGTGCGCACCTCGGTTTTCCTTCACGCCTATAATCACCAATTTAATTTTACTCAAATCCGGAAAATCTTCGCTTGTATGCAAAACAACCTTGCTTCCCAGATTCTGAGAAGAAAGGCCGTTGATAAATTCTAAGATCTCATCATCTAAGGGCGACAGGAAATCAAACTCCATATATTATTTCTTTTTGGCAACTGCTTTTTTTGCAGCCGGTTTTTTAGTTGCTGTAGTTTTTTTCGCCGCCGTTTTCTTTGCAGGCGATTTCTTCTCGATCATTTCTTGAACTTCTGCCAACGTCAATTTCGTTGCGTCAACATCTTTGCTTAGTTCGATTTTGATTTTTCCTTTGGTAATTACCGAACGTCCCCAACGCGCTTTTTCAACCTTGATACCTTCGTCTTCCCAATGATGCAAAACTTTATCGATTTCCTTCTGTAATTTATCTTCAATCAATTCCACGATATCTGATTGCGAAAGATTGTCAAAATTATATTTCTTGCTCACGTTGATAAACATTCCGTTCCATTTGATAAACGGACCGAAACGACCAACACCTTTTTGAACCGGCTCACTTTTATAAGTTGCAATCGGAGCATCCGCTTCCTCTTTTTCAGCAATCAATTCTTTGGCCCTGTCAAAAGTCACATCCAGCGGATCTTCACCTTTTGGAAGCGAAATAAACATTTTTCCAAAACGAACATACGGACCAAAACGACCATTGTTCACTTCCACTTCTTCTCCTTTATGTGTACCCAAATTTTTCGGAAGCAAGAATAATTTTAAAGCTTCTTCCAAAGTAATATTTCCGATATTCTGATCATTCATCAAACTGGCAAACTGCTTTTCCTCATCTTCCGCATCCCCAATCTGAGCCATCGGACCAAATTTCCCCAAACGAACGCTAACAGGTTTTCCAGTTTTTGGATCTTTCCCTAAAATTCTTTCACCACTTTCTCTTTCAGCATTCGCTTCCACATCTTTTACATTCGGGTGAAATTGGTCGTAGAATTCCTGCATCATTTTTGCCCAGTTCACATTTCCTTCTGCAATTTCATCAAAATCCTGTTCTACTTTTGCCGTGAAATTATAATCCAAGATTCTTTCGAAATTCTTCACCAAGAAATCAGTAACGATTGTACCAATATCTGTCGGAACCAATTTTCCTTTATCAGAACCTGTCGTTTCTTTGAGCAATTTCTCTCCAAGCTTTCCAGATACCAAAGTCAACTGCGTATAGTTTCTTTCGTTTCCTTCTAAATTTCCTTTCTCAACATAATTTCTGTTGATAATCGTAGAAATTGTCGGAGCATAAGTCGACGGACGGCCAATTCCAAGTTCCTCTAATTTCTTAACTAAAGAAGCTTCGGTATATCTCGCTGGCGGTCTTGAATATCTTTCAGTCGCTGTAATATAATTGTTTTGCAATTTTTCATTGACTTTCATCGCAGGCAACATTCCTTCTTGCTCTTCATCATCGTCATCATTTCCTTCCAGATACACTTTTAAGAAACCTTCAAAAAGCAAAACTTCTCCAGTTGCAGAAAATAATTCGCTGTGATTATTCGCTTCAATTTTCACGTTGGTTCGTTCCAATTGCGCATCACTCATTTGAGAAGCCAACGTTCTCTTCCAAATCAAATCATACAAACGCGCTTGGTCTCTGTCGATATTCACTGTGTGACGCGACATATCCGTTGGACGAATTGCCTCGTGTGCTTCTTGAGCACCTTTGCTTTTCGTTACAAAACTTCTAGGTTTTGAAAACTCTTTGCCATACGATTTGATGATTTCCGCTTCCGCCGCATTCATCGCATCCGCAGAAAGATTCACGCTGTCCGTTCTCATGTAGGTAATCAAACCGGCTTCGTATAAACGTTGTGCCAACTGCATCGTGATTCCAACCGGAAGATACAATTTACGGGCCGCTTCCTGTTGCAAAGTCGAAGTTGTAAATGGCGCCGCAGGAGATTTTTTGGTAGGTTTTGTTTCCAAATCCGCTACCTTATATATAGACCCGATATTTTTATTTAAAAAATCTTCGGCTTCTTTTTTAGTATTGAAATTCTTTGGCAACTTCGCCTTGAATGTTTTTCCAGCTTCGTTAGCAAATTCAGCCACAACCGAATAACTTGCAACGGCATTAAAATTCTGGATTTCTCTCTCTCTTTCCACAATCAATCGAACCGAAACAGATTGTACTCTTCCTGCCGACAAACCGCCTTTGATTTTTCTCCACAAGACCGGAGAAAGTTCATAACCTACCAATCTGTCCAAGACTCTTCTCGCCTGTTGTGCGTTTACCAAATCATAATTGATTCCTCTCGGATTGTCAATCGCTTTCAAAATCGCCGTTTTGGTAATCTCATGAAAAACGATTCTTTTTGTGTTTTCTGGTTTCAAATTCAATTCTTCCGCCAAGTGCCAAGAAATGGCCTCTCCCTCGCGGTCCTCATCACTCGCCAACCAAACCATTTCGGCTTTTTTCGCTAGTCCTTTTAGTTTCGTCACCAACGCTTTTTTATCAGGGGAAACTTCATATTTTGGTGTAAATCCGTTCAATACATCCACCCCAATTTCCTTGGAAGGCAAATCCGCAATGTGCCCATAACTGGACTCCACCTGGTAATCGCTTCCCAAAAATTTTTCTATGGTTTTTGCCTTCGCAGGCGACTCAACTATCACTAAATTCTTTGCCATAATGCTTTAATTTCTGTCGCAAAAGTATGTGAATTTTTTAAATATTGCGTTTTTAGATTTTTTTAAATTCAAATTAGCTGATTTTCAGCGCATAAAATTTATCTTTTTAGAAGCGGAACAAAAGGTATTTTGGGAATCCATTTTCCCGCTGTCCTTCCAAAGCTTTTTGTCCGCTAAAGAAGCGGAACAAAAAGGCTTTTCCCTCCCATCGGGGCTAGTTGAAAATCTATTTTAGTTTTTGGAATCTTCTGGACCAATATTGTCGACAATTGAAATCTTTAAAAATTTCAAATGATATATATTAAGGTATAAGTATTCTTTCAAAAACAATTTTCCAAATAAAATCACACAGAAGCCAAAACTTAAAAATTTGCTTTTTCAACTACTTAGCAACTCTTAAAATTTTCCTGCCAACTTGTCACATTCCTTAAATTTATCCTATCTTTGCAAATCGAATAAATTCCGCTGAAGGAAGACGTATGGAAAAGATTATTGAAGAGAACAAACAAGGCGAAAGCTTGGTTTTAGAACATAAAACGGGGAATACCAAAAAACTTTTTATCGAGAGTTACGGCTGTGCGATGAATTTTTCAGACAGCGAAGTCGTCGCTTCCATCCTATCTGAAAATGGTTTCAATACGACCCAAATCCTAGAAGAAGCTGATTTAGTTTTGGTAAACACCTGCTCGATTAGAGACAAGGCAGAACAGACTATCCGTAAGCGTCTGGAAAAATACAACGCCGTAAAACGCATCAACCCGAAAATGAAGGTTGGCGTTTTGGGCTGTATGGCCGAACGTTTGAAAAGCCAATTCCTGGAAGAAGAAAAAATCGTCGATTTGGTCGTAGGTCCAGATGCTTACAAAGATTTGCCAAATCTTCTTGCAGAAGTAGAATCAGGTAACGACGCAATCAACGTAATCTTATCAAAAGACGAAACGTATGGAGATATTTCTCCTGTAAGAATCAACAGTAACGGAATTACAGCTTTAGTTTCTATCACCAGAGGTTGCGATAATATGTGCACGTTTTGCGTAGTTCCGTTCACGCGTGGTCGCGAACGAAGCCGTGAACCGCAAAGCATTATGACCGAAATCACCAATCTTTGGAATCAAGGTTATAAGGAAATTACACTTTTGGGGCAAAATGTGGACAGCTATTTATGGTACGGTGGTGGCTTGAAAAAAGATTTCGAAAAAGCATCGGATATGCAAAAAGCAACTGCCGTGAATTTCGACAACTTATTGGAAATGGTGGCAACTACTTTCCCAAAAATGCGCATTCGCTTTTCAACCTCAAATCCGCAAGATATGCACGAAAGTGTTTTGCACATTATTGCAAAGTATCCAAATATCTGTAAACACATTCACCTTCCGGTTCAATCGGGAAGTGATAGAATTTTGAAAGAAATGAACCGTTTGCACACACGTGCGGAATATTTTGACTTGATAACGAAAATTCGAACAATCATTCCCGAATGTAGTATTTCGCAAGATATGATTGCCGGTTTTCCAACCGAAACCGAACGAGATCATCAAGACACATTGAGTTTGATGGAATTTGTAAAATATAATTTTGGTTACATGTATTCGTATTCAGAACGACCAGGAACCTTGGCAGGAAGAAAAATGGAAGACGATGTTCCAGAAGAAACAAAAGCTCGAAGATTACAAGAAATTGTGGATTTACAGCAAAAACACAGCTGGTTCAGAAGCGAGGAATTCATCGGAAAAACCGTTGAAGTTCTAATCGAGAAAACTTCTAAAAAATCAAAGGAACAATTTTCAGGAAGAAATTCGCAAAGTATTACGGTGGTTTTCCCAAGAGAAAATTATAAAATTGGAGATTTCGTGAATGTAAAAATCAATACTTGCACCAGCGGAACCTTGATTGGGGAAGTTGTGGGTTATAGCGAAATGAATTAAAAATAAA